>JAPLLK010000009.1 GCA_026387575.1 Nitrospirota bacterium
GAACCCCCGACTTCCACGTTGCGAACGTGGCGCTCTCCCAACTGAGCTAACCGCCCTTTAGTATTATTTTATAATAGCGAGATTAAAACCTAAGCTCTATTGCATGGGCGAAGTGATATTATTTTCCATGTCTCTTCGTCTATCTCGTCAAGATACTCTTTTAGTGGGTATTCTTTGCCGCATTCCATGCAGCTAAGAGCCATTGTTCTTCAGTATGTATGCAGTTTTAAATCGCTTTTACATTCTCTGCATTTCATTTTTACATTATATACAATCTGCCACAGTTTTGTCTTGGCTGACATTTAAAACTTAGGGAATACCTTGACATTCTATATGGTAATGGCTATACTTTGAAAGTAAAACTTTAGGTAGGAGGATAATTTTATGAAGATAGGTGATTATGCTACGGTTATAGCTGTTATTGCGGGAGCAATGGGTCTTCTGTTGCTGTTTGCTCCCGGGGTTTTAAAAAGACTAAATGAATTATCTGCACGGATGATAGCCAGAATTGACACTGTTACTTTTTCATACAGGATTGGATTTGGCGTTTCACTTATCATCGCATCGCTCTTTATGTTTTTCATGGCGTATTATTTTAAGGTTAAGGGGCGTTAATGTTTGGATTGTTCAGGCCTGCTCCTTTTGGAGTGGATCTTGGCACCGGTTCTGTTAAAGTTATCGGACTTAACGGCAAAAAAATTTCCCTCGCTGCATTTATGGATATTCCCTCTTCTTATTGGTAAGAAGAAGCTCTCCTGATAAACAAACTGAAAAATTTCTTCAAGGAGATAAATATTGACGGCAAAGATGCGGTAGTTCATATGCCGGGGCATCTCTCATTTGTAAGGACGATAAACCTGCCTCCTATGCCCAAGGGCGAATTAAAAGAAGCTGTTAAGTGGGAGATAAAACGGCAGCTGCCTTATCCGCAGGAAGAAGCTGTGTATGATTATATAGCAGCCCCTGTTGCGGATGGCATTGTTGTTACCTTTGCCTCTGCTGAGAGGAAGAATGTCCAGCGGTATATATCTCCTTTTAAGGAAGCCGGTCTTAAGGTTGTGGCAGTTGATGTAAATCCTTTGTGCCTTATAAGGGCGCTTCCATTGCACGGTTCAGGCAACATAATAGTGCTTGACATAGGCGCGCGAAGCATGGAGATAGACATAATGAGGTCGGAATCCGTACGACTGACAAGGACAGTTGAGCTGGGAGGCGAACAAATAAAAAACCAGCTTATAAGCAAGGAGTTCTCTGAAGGAGAGATTGATGATATCATGATGGACGGCCCTGCAGAGAGAATGAAAGAGGTATTGAATCAATTTTTGAGAGAGATTTTCCTTTCAATAGATTATTACAAGGCAACTTTTAAAGAGAAGGTATTTTCTGAGGTTATTCTCACAGGCGGGGTTGCAATCAATCATGCTGTTAGGGATTACTTTTCTCAAATGCTTGATATCCCTGTTATCGTTCCAAATCCGTTTGATAACCTTATTATGAAGGACGAAAGCCTGAAGCCGCTTGGTCCAAGATTTTCTGTGGCAATCGGCCTTGCAAAGAGGGCTTCATGAAAGAGACATTAAATCTTCTGCAGGTTGAGGTGAAGGCAGGAGCTGCTGCGAGGAAAAGCAGGTTTTATTATCTGCTTGCAGGGCTTTCAGTTTATATAGTTGTAATTATGGGACTCTGGCTTTTGAATATTATTGACGCCAGGAAGCTTGGCACCGAGATGGATAAGCTGAACAAACAGAAAGTAGAACTGCAGCAACAGATAAAGCCCCTCCCTGCTGTTACTGTTGCCCCGTCTTTGTTAGTGGACAAGGAAATATTAATTGCAATGGAGAAGGCTCCAAAATGGAGTCAGACACTCAGAACTATCTCAGTTGTTGTGCCGCAGGATGCGTGGCTTTCCTCTATTGAATCGCGTCAAGAAAAAGGAATAAGGTATATGAACATAAAAGGATTCTCAACAACACAGCTCGGAGTTGCAAGCCTTATATCCGCGCTTGAGCTGTCGCATCATTTCTATGATGTTGAAATAGTCTTTGTGCAGAAAGGCGATAAGGATATTTCTTTTGAACTGAAGGCAAAAATGCGATAGACATAAATAAGAGGTAAGAGGTAAGAGCTAGAGATATGGATATAAAAGCGATTAAAAGTAAGATAGAGAGCCTTTCGCGGAGAGAAAAGATTATTGCTGTAGTAACGCTTACAGCAATAGCTGTTATTGTTCCATACATGCTGCTTTATTCGCCTTCATCAGTAAATATCAAGAATAAACAGCAGACGCTTCAGAACTTAAAGGGCGAGATTGAAGCAATAAATGCAGCATTGACATCACAAGCTGCTTTTCCGAAAGAACCTGTCGTAGAAAAGATAACGCTTCCCGAAGCAGAAGACCTCTCAGGGATGTTAGCGGCTATAAGCCGTGAGGCGACTATTGCAAATGTTGATTTCGTATCCATAGCGCCTGAAGGTTTTGAGCATAAAAACAAATTTATAGAATTAAGGGTAAAAATTGAACTAAGGGTAAAGTTCAGGGAGTTGTATGACTTCATTAAGAACGTTGAGACACGGCATAAATTATTTCTCTTACAGGAACTTAAATTTGAGACAAACACCGCACTTTATCCTTCAGGGATAGCTTTGCTGAAGGCAGTGACGTATCTGAGGAAAAAAGAATGAAATATTCATGCCTCAAAGAGACACAAAAAGCAATGAAAATGTCATTCCCGCTTGTCGGGAATCATTCTCCGCAAAGATGCTGGACAAGCCAGCATGACAAAGAGGAGTATTTTCAGGTGAATATACGGCACAAAGTGTCAAAAGAAATACAGAAATTAATGTTCTTGATTTTTTTCTTGGTTTTTCACTTTTCACTATTCACTTTTCACTTCTCACTGTCTTACGCTGAGAACCTCTCGGATATAAAACTTAACGCGCTGGACAAACCGATAGAAGAAAAGTGGGGCAGGGACCCGTTTATCCGTTATGGCGACAAGATAGCAAAACTAAAAGGCAAGATATTCAGAGAAGATATGCCTGTAGGCTTAAAG
>JAPLLK010000017.1 GCA_026387575.1 Nitrospirota bacterium
TTTAATATGGAAGACATAGAAAAAGAGATGAGCGCAATATGTAAAATGAATTTCATGTCGGTCAGGGGGCTTATGAGCCATTTTTCCGATGCCGACCTTTATGACAGGTCATACGCCTTAATGCAGGTTGAGAGATTTAACAAAGCAAGGAACGTCCTCAGTAAAAAGGACATCAAACAGATTCTTTGCCATATGGCTAACAGCGCCGCTGTCATAACCCTTCCCGAATCGTACTTTGATGCTGTCAGGCCGGGGCTGATGCTGTATGGTTGTTCACCGATACATGATATAGGATTCAATATGCAGGATAAAAAAAATCGGGCATCGTACGTAGTGCAGCAGGCATCATGCCTAAAACCTGCCATGACTGTTAAGACAAAGATTCTCTCTCTAAGAAGATTTAAAAAAGGCACACCTGTAAGTTATGGCAGGACATTCGTTACAGCAAGAGAAAGCCTTATCGCGGTATTGCCAGTTGGTTATGCTGATGGATACCCAAGAGTCCTATCAAATAATGCGGATGTTATTATCAGAGGAAAACGCGCCCCTGTGGCCGGCAGGATATGCATGGACACTACGATGGCGGATGTTACAGAAATCAGAGACGTCTCTGAAGGAGATGAGGTTATTCTGCTTGGCAGACAGAAAAATACTGCCATCACAGCATTTGAACTTGCAGAAAAGGCAGGAACAATTCCTTATGAAATCCTGACCTCTTTGGGTAATAAATCACGACGGGTATACATTAATGGCTAATATTCTGCTTAAGCCTGTTGAGTTGTTAGGACGTTCAGTCACGCTGTTCTGGCGCACTTTTGTGTTATTTACTGAAGAACTCGGGAAGATCATGCTCTTTCTGTGTTCTGCGGTAAAACAACTGGTATTACCTCCATTAGAACTAAAAAACACATTCAAACAGGTAGTAGAGATTGGCATTAAATCCCTGCCTGTCGTGCTTATCACAGCGGTATTTACAGGCATGGTTCTTGCGCTTCAGAGCTACACGGGATTTAAGAGATTCAATGCCGAAGTAATGGTGGGAACAGTCGTCGCCCTTTCTATCACACGCGAACTCGGTCCTGTCCTTACGGGCCTGATTGTTGCAGGAAGGGCTGGCGCTGCCATGGCCGCAGAGCTTGGCACAATGCGCGTGACAGAACAGATAGATGCCCTCGAAACATTAGCCACAAACCCTGTGAAGTATCTTGTTGTACCGAGGTTTATTGCAGGCTTAATCATACTTCCTTCTCTGACAGTTGTAGCTGACATCATAGGAATTATTGGAGGATTCTTTGTTACAGTGAATGTCTTAGGCGCTAACTCATCAGTATACTGGAGAAGGACATGGGATTACCTTGAAACAAGCGACATATACAACGGCCTTATTAAAGCGTGTTTTTTTGGCGCATCCATTGCTATAATAAGCTGCTATAAGGGTTTTTATACATCAGGAGGCGCTGAAGGCGTTGGAAAGGCCACTACAGGAGCTGTGGTCTTGTCATCAATGACCATATTAATTTCCGACTACTTTTTATCGGCATGGCTGTTTAAATAAATTTAAAATGTAAAATGATAGAGATTATAGATTTGCATAAGTCTTTTGGCAGAAACCATGTGCTCAGAGGCGCAAACCTCAAAGTTGAAAAGGGCGAGAGCATGGTAGTAATAGGAGGAAGCGGTTCAGGAAAGAGTGTGCTTATAAAACAAATCATCGGAACTCTCAAGCCTGACAGCGGCTCTGTATTAATTGACGGCATTGACATTGCAAAGATGAGCGAAAATGAACTATATGAAACAAGAAAAAGATTCGGTATGCTTTTTCAGATGGCAGCCTTGTTTGATTCAATGAAAGTATGGGAAAATGTAGCGTTTGCTTTAATGAGGCACGGAAAATTGAAAGAGAACGACGCAAAAGAAATAGCCAGTGAAAAACTCAGGATGGTCGGCTTAGTCGGAGTAGAAGACCTCATGCCTTCTGAACTTTCAGGAGGAATGAAAAAAAGGGTCGGACTTGCAAGGGCAATAGCCCACTCTCCCGAAATACTCCTGTACGACGAGCCTACCACAGGGCTGGACCCGATAATGGCTGACGCAATAAATGACCTTATAATAGAGATGAAGCAGAAACTCTTGGTCACATCAGTGGCTATAACACATGACATGCGCAGCGCATACAAGATTGCAGACAGGATTGCAATGCTCTATGAAGGCAGAATAATTGCCACTGGCACGCCGGATGAAATAAAAAACACAGACAATGCAACAGTAAGGCAGTTTATAACTGGAAGCGCAGTCGGCCCAATAAAAATTGAAGGAGTAACTGCATGAAAGGCCTTTCTACAGAACTGAAAGTAGGTTCTTTTGCACTTATAATTATTGCTCTCCTGACATACATGACATTCAAGGTCGGCGGCTTTGAATGGGTAAAGAAAAAGGGGTACGTAGTCTATGCCGAGTTCAAAAATATCGGAGGCCTTGACGAAAAGACAAGGATAAAGATTGCCGGTGTTGATGCCGGCACCATTGAAAAAATTGAACTCAAAAATGGAAAGGCAAGGCTCACCCTTAGAATAGATAGAAATGTTGTGCTCTATTCAGACGCCTCTGTAGGTATAAAATCAACAGGGCTTCTCGGAGACAAATATCTTGAGCTGAAAATAGGTTCACAGCCGCCAGCGCTGAAGGACGGAGATAGGATAAAAAATGTGGTAGAGGTCGTTGACATTGACGACCTTGTGAGGAATCTTACAGATGTCTCTACAAACATCAACAATTTCGCATCCGCCCTCAACGAATCCATCGGTACGCCGGAGGGGAAAGCAGCGCTAAAGGAATCTATCCTGAACCTTAAAGACATCACCGCAGGGCTTAAAGATACAATATCCATAAATGACAAAAAGATGCGGACAGCGCTTGATAATATCAACAAGTTCATCGCGTCAATACATGACCTTGTAGAGAAAAATAAGGAACCGCTTACAGCAACAATCGGCAATGTAAAAGATTTTTCAGCCTCTCTGAAAAAAGACGGGCCTGACCTTGTGGCAAACTTTGGAAAGGCATCTGAAGAGCTCAAGGCAATGATAGAGGAGAACAGGCCGTCTATCAAGAGCACGACAGAATCAATTGATACCATCTCCAAAAAAATTGCAGACGGCGAAGGCAGCATCGGCAAACTTGTGAAAGATGACAGGCTCTACGAGTCGTT
>JAPLLK010000030.1 GCA_026387575.1 Nitrospirota bacterium
CGTTGACAAGATTACACCAATGAGAGGAATGTATTACGGTATTCACCTTATGGTGAAGACCGACAAGGAAACCATCGCGGTAGACCTCGGACCGGGCTGGTATATCGAGAGACTCGATACGAAGATCGAAAAGGGTGACAAGGTCGAGGTCAAGGGTTCGAGGGTAACCTTTGCTGGCAAACCGGCAATTATCGCGGCAGAGGTAAAGAAAGGCGATAATGTGCTCACACTCAGGGACAGCACAGGCATTCCGGTATGGTCCGGATGGAGAAGGTAAATTTAAACTAAAAACCCTGCTTTGAGCCGGGGCAGGGCTTTATGAAAAGGAGGAGATTATGTCATTAATAGCTGCCGAGGGAATAGATAAGGAGTATCAGGCCGGCGAGGTCGCAGTAAAGGCATTAAAGGGGATTAGCTTTGAGATAGCTCCTGCATCCTTTGTCTCGTTCATAGGGCCGTCGGGGAGCGGGAAGACTACCCTTCTGAACCTCATCGGGTGTTTAGACAAACCCACGAAAGGACAATTGAAGGTTGCAGATACTGATGTATTGCATCTTGACAGGAAACAGAGCGCATCGTTCAGGGGGAGCAACATAGGTTTTATTTTTCAGGACTTCAATCTTATCCCTGTGCTCACTGTTTATGAGAATATTGAATACCCTCTTCTCATGGTGCAGAGCGCACCCTCATCCGAAAGGAAAAAGAGGGTTACTGCCCTTTTGGATGCTGTGGGCATGATTGACCAGAAAGACAAATACCCCGACCAGATTTCAGGAGGCCAGAAGCAGAGGGTTGCGATCGCGAGAGCGCTGGTTACAAATCCGAAGCTCGTGCTTGCTGATGAGCCTACCGCGAACCTTGACCACAAGACAGCCTATATGGTGATAGAGCTTATGAAAACAATGCGGAACGAATTTAAGACTACCTTCATATTCTCAACCCACGACCAAAAGATAGTGGGAGAGGCGGAGATTATTTATATGCTTGAGGACGGAGAGATGAAGGGCAAAGAGGTTAAAGGAGGGAATAATAATGGGTAATCTCTTCAAAATTGCGATAAGAAATCTTTTGAGATATAAGAGGAGAACATTGCTTACTGCCTCGCTAATCACAATAGGAGTGGTCTTTGTCCTCGTGTTCATCTCTGTTTCAGGTTCTTTCAAGAACCTGATGATAGGGCAGATAACGGACTCAATGATAGGGCACCTGCAGGTGCACCGGAAAGGTTATGTCGCATCCATAGAAAACCTTCCTCTGAACTTGAATATAAAATCAGGCGCCATAACACGACTTGAAAATATCCTCAATAAACAGCCGGAAATCGTGGCATATTCTCCGAGGATAAAGTTCGGCGGCATGTTCAGCAATTTTGTGGAGACTACTAACATAAGGCTGAACGGCGTCTATCCTGATAAGGAATTAAAGAGCGTCCCGCTCCTTGCCTCAAGGGTGATAGAGGGCAAAAAGATCCTCGATAAGGGAGGAATCTGGATACCCGAACTTCTGGCTAAAGGCATGAAAGTAAAGCTCGGCGATACGATAGTGGTCGTTGCCACCAATAAGGACGGCTCTGTCAATGGAAAACAGTTTGTTGTGGCGGGCGTGCTTGAAAGCGCAACGGGACCCGGAGGCAGGGACGGCTATATCCACATAGAAGATGCCATAGAGGTCCTCAGGATGGAAGGGATGGCAGGGATGGAAATAAGCGAGGTTGCCATCCGGTTGAAGGACTTCGGAAGCCTCAATGCCTTCAGTAAAAAACTGGACGCCTTGCTTTCAAAGGAGCTTAACCAACAGGGCAAACCCATCTTTGAGCTTCACACATGGGAAAAGCTTTCTCCGTTCTTCACTATAGCCCGGATGATAGATGTTATGACATTCTTTATAAAGCTTATGCTCATAGCAATAGTACTTATCAGCATAATGAATGTGATGATAATGGCTGTGTATGAAAGGATAAGGGAAATCGGCACAATTGCCGCCATAGGCACACTGCCGGGAAAAATTTTGAACATGTTTGTGATTGAGGGATTTTGTCTCGGCATTGCCGGCGCAGTTATCGGTAATATTGTAGGGATTGCCTTAATCTTTATGCTCAACATACTGAAACTAACCTATAATTTCGGCCAGCAGAAGGGAATAATACTTCAGGCAAGTGTAAACCCGTATGACCTTGTTGTTATATCGGTAACTGTAATAATCGTCTCTGTAATCGCCAGTCTCCAGCCTGCTTTCAAGGCTTCACGTATGGAGCCAATAAAGGCGCTGAGACATGTATAGGAGGCTTGAATGCTGAAAATTATCATTGTATTTTTATCACTGCTTATTGCCCTTCCTGTTTATGCAATAGACGGCACAGCGCTCTTGAAACAGGTGGACAGGAACCTTAATCCCGAGTCGTACGAGTCATACAGAAAGCTCATAAACATAGAGCCTGACGGCAGCAAGAAAGAGTTCACTTTATTCACTGTCAAAAAAGGAGTTGATAAGGTTGTATCCCTGTTCCTCGCTCCGGCAAGCGAAAAGGGCAGAAGCACTCTGCGTCTCGGTGACAATATGTGGCTGTACATACCGAACGTGGGCAAGCCTGTAAGGATAACAAGCCTCCAGTCAGTTGTCGGCGGCGTATTCAACAATTCCGACATACTTCAACTTGATTATGCCGCGGAATACAATGTTGAAAAGGTTGAGGAAAAGGGAAGCGAATACCTGCTTTATTTGAAGGCAAAGACAAAAACAGTGGCGTATGACCGGCTGAAGATATGGGCTGACAAAAGCAAAAAACTCCCGACAAAGATTGAATGTCTCACAGAGGCGAACATGCTTATCAAGACTCTCTATTTCAAGGATGTTAAGGATTTCGGCGGCGGCATCGTGCGTCCTGCGGTTACAGAGACCGACAGCCCGCTTTACAAAGGATACAAATCAGTAATGATATTTGCAAAGCTTAAGGCAAAGGATTTTAAGGATGAGGCCTTCACCCTTACTTTCATGTCTAATATAGAGTCGCTGAGATGACACAAACAGCATACAGATATCAGAATTTCATTTGTTTGGTCTGTATGCTGTTATCTCTGTTTTATTGTTTGTCTCCTGCTTTTGCAGAAGAGTATACATTTAACATTTCCGAGACAGAAAAAAAGCCGTATCATATCGGAGGCAATCTGGAATTCAAGCCCATTCTTTTCGGTCTGGATAAGAATACGTCTCTTTATAAGCTTAAATTCTACAACCGTGATGAAGGAAGCGCTATCGAAGAATACGATGCCAAACTGCAACTGGAAGGCAGTCTTGAAAAGGGCATCGCAAAATTCTCTGTAAAGACGAACACCGACTACAAAAAATCTTATCTTGGTGAAGACCAGCAGACAACAGTTTATGAGGGATTTCTCTCTATAAAGCCTTCGTCTTCCCTGTCAATTGACATCGGCAAAAAGACCCTGAGATGGGGCACGGGCTATGCGTGGAACCCCGTGGCCTTTATAGACAGGCCCAAAGACCCTGACGACCCTGAATTGAGCCTTGAGGGCTTTATTGTTGCATCAGCCGACTATATAAAAAGCTTTCAAGGCCCGTTAAAGACTGTTTCGTTTACGCCTGTGTTAATACCTGTCTATAATCATGTGAATAATACCTTCGGAGCTATAGACAAGCTCAATTTCGCTGGAAAGCTCTACTTTCTATTTTACGACACTGACATTGATTTAGTAGTTCTCCCAGGCGGAAGCAAGACAACGAGATACGGTGTAGATTTTTCGAGGAATATCACCACCAATTTCGAGATACACGGAGAATTCGCTTTTATAAACGATTATAAAAAGAAATTCATCGACAGCAACGGAACGAATTTTGAAAAAGAGTACGATGCAAAAAATTATCTCATTGGCATACGTTATCTTACCGAAAAAGACGCAACGTATATCCTTGAATATTACCGTAACGGCGCAGGCTTTACATCCGGCGAGATGAGGGATTATTTCGGATTCATCAATAAAGGCTATGATTCATATGTATCTACAGGCAGCAATGCGCTTCTTAAAAAGGCATCAACTGTCACCGAAGGCAATTATGGAAAATTGAACTCGATGAGGGATTACCTCTATCTCCGCGTGAGCCAGAAAGAGCCCTTTGATATACTCTATTTCACTCCTTCAGTCACATTGATGGCTAATCTGAATGACAAAAGCTTTTCTTTCTCTCCCGAACTTTTATACACAGGCATAACAAACCTTGAATTAAGGCTTAAAGTCGCATTCATAGCAGGAGAACGGCTGAGTGAATACGGAGAAAAGCAGAACGATTACAGAGCGGAATTAAGGGCGAGGTATTATTTTTGACCATATCCAGTATTCTCATCAAATTGACAAAACATCATGCAGTGCAAATATTGCATTTCAGTGCAAACATTGCGCTCTGGAATTATAAAGAGAAGTTAAAACTGCTTGAAAAATAAAGCCTTTTCTACCTGGCATGAGTTGTGCATCTATTATGGCATGTCAGAGAGAAAAGGAGGTGAAACAAGATGAAAAGAGCAATTAAGGTCTTAATGGTGGTGGTTCTCGTTGCAGTAACAGTTTCTTCTGTTTATGCGATTGGCCCCTTTGGCCCTGGAATAGGGGGACCTGGGTCCGCGGTAAACTATGGGAATCTGACACCAGAGCAGAAAGCCAAGATTGAGAAGTTCACTGCCGATGCCGAGGTTCAGGGATTAAGAGAACAGATTATTAAGAAGCGCGCAGAACTCACGATCCTCAGAACCCAGTCTAATCCTGACTGGAAGGCTATTGAGCAGAAACGCAAAGAGATAGTAGAGCTTACGACCCAGATACAGAAGAAGGCTCACGAGGAAGGAGTTACAGGCCAGTTTGGATACGGATATGGCGCTGGCAGAATGATGGGTGGAATGATGGGCAGCCCATTCAGAGGATTCTAAAGGCAGACTTGAATGTGAAGGAGGAGTATGATATGAAGAAAAATTTGATTTACAGCATAACTTTTATATCGCTCCTCCTTTTCTTCTTTATCCCTGTCATAGCAAAGGCTGCGGATGATTTTGAAGGATACGATGAAAACACTGAGATTATCATAAAAGGCAGCGTAAGCGAAGTAGTTTTAACAATGAGAGGTCCTGTAATGCTGATTGTTAACTATAAAAATAAGCCCCTGAGAGTTCTTACAGCGCCGAGAGGGTATCTCATCAGGAACAATATTGAGTTCCAGAGCAGTGCAGAAGTTGAAGTCACAGGCTCAAAGTTTTACGGCAGAGACGGAAATTTCTACCTTGCTGCAAGGAAGATTAAATTTTTGAAAGATGACAGGGTTATTGAATTAAGAGACCCCCTCTTCAGGCCGATGTGGAAAGGGATGATGTGATTTTTTAGATTCCTGTATTCTGCTGCAATCTTTTTCTAAACTTCTGCCCTCTTGCGCTACTGTGCTATTGAACTTTTGCACTACTATACTTTTGTGCTTTTGCTCGGGCGTCTCCTCAACTATCTTTTATTACAGTGATTCGGTTATAATAAAACTCTGCGTTGTATTGCCGGAGGCCATTTCCCTGCAGCAACCAAAGAATATCAAAATGGAGAATTAAAAGCATATGAAACGTGAGGATATCAGGAATATAGCGATTATCGCCCATGTTGACCACGGGAAGACCACTCTTCTTGACGGGATGCTTAAACAGGCAGGAATCTTTCGCACACCTGAAAAAATGCAGGAGCGTATAATGGACTCTATAGACCTCGAGCGCGAACGCGGAATCACAATCATGGCAAAGAATACTGCGGTCGAATATAACGGTGTGAAGATAAACATTGTCGATACTCCTGGCCATGCTGATTTCGGCGGAGAGGTTGAGCGGACACTAAAGATGGTTGACGGCGTGCTGCTCCTTGTCGATGCATCCGAGGGGCCGCTTCCACAGACACGCTTTGTTCTTAAAAAGGCGCTTGAACTCGGACTTCCTCCGATTCTTGTCATCAACAAGATAGACAGGACAGATGCCCGGATTCAGGAGGTAATGAACGAGGTCTATGATCTCTTCATTGATCTTGATGCAACTGAAGAACAGCTTGAATTCCCTGTTCTGTATACAAATGCCAAGAAAGGCACTGCAAAAACAGATATGTCCGATTTGTCCGACAAGGCGGATGGGACGGCAGACCTTCAGCCTCTATTCGAAACAATATTAAAGACAATTCCGGTGCCAGAGGACAACGGGAGCAATATCCTGCAGCTTCTTGTTACTAACATCGCTTACGACGATTATGTAGGCAGGCTCGCAATCGGCAGAATATTCTCAGGTACAGTGAAAGTAGGCGAAACAGTTGCCATGGTGAAGGGAGACGATGAGACAACAAAAACAAAGGTCACGTCCCTCTACACCTTTCAGGGACTCGAACGTATTGTAGCAAAAGAAGCCCGTGCAGGAGACATCGTAGCGCTTTCGGGTATAGAGGGAATAACCATTGGCGATACGATCACAAGCGCTGAAACACCAATGCCGTTGCCTCGTATTACTGTTGATGAGCCTACCATCTCTATAGTATTTCAGGTCAATACCTCTCCTTTCGCAGGAAAGGAAGGCGATTATGTTACATCAAGGAATCTTCGTGAGCGGCTAGAAAAAGAGCTTCTATACAACGTTGCCATAAGAGTTGATTTCTCAGGAACCGATTCCTTTACAGTCATGGGAAGGGGAGAACTCCAGCTCGCTATCATTATCGAGATGATGAGAAGAGAGGGATATGAGCTCGCAGTCTCTATGCCTGAGACAATCACAAAAACGATTAATGGGGTTATCCATGAGCCGATGGAAGTCCTTGTCATAGACGTGCCTGAAGAATATGTCGGGGTAGTGACACAGCAGGTTGGCATGAGGCGTGGAAAGATGCAGAAGATGCAGAACAACGGTTACGGCAGGGTAAGGCTTGAGTTCAGGATACCGTCACGCGGGCTAATAGGCTTCAGGTCTCAGTTCCTCACAGATACAAGGGGGACAGGCTTGCTAAATCACCTTTTCGACGGCTACGAGCCTTGGCAGGGCGTGATCACAAAGAGACAGACAGGCGCTCTCGTCTCAGACAGAGCAGGAAAATCTACTATCTACGCGCTATTTCATCTCCAGCCGCGCGGAGTCCTATTTATCAGGGAGAACACGCTTGTTTATGAAGGCATGATTATTGGCGAGAACTCGCGTGATAATGACCTTGACGTAAATGTTATCAAGGAAAAGAAACTCACCAATATCAGGGCCTCGAATGCTGATGAGGCATTACAACTCATTCCGCCGCACCTCATGAGTCTGGAGCAGGCGATTGAGTTCATTAAAGAGGATGAGCTTGTTGAGGTCACGCCGCAATCTATAAGATTACGTAAAAAAGTGCTCGATGTGAATAAAAGACCGAAAATCAGGAAAGAGTAGGGCAGGTTGTTGTTTGCTCTGATACTCTGAAACTTTGACGCTCTGCTACTTCTATTCTTTTGAACTATTCCAAGCCTGATTCCATTTATTTTTTATTGTACTATAGGTGAATGAACAGTAATGTGATTATTATAGGTGCTGGCGCTGCCGGTCTAATGTGCGCCATTAATTCGGGAAAGCGTGGCAGGCCGGTTATCATTCTTGACCATGCCTCAAAGATTGGCCAAAAGATTCTTGTCTCCGGCGGAGGCCGCTGTAATTTTACGAATCTAAATATTCAGGCGGAGAACTATCTCTCTGCAAATCCCCATTTCTGCAAATCCGCTCTTGCCAGATTTACCTCGCAGGATTTTATTGCCATGGTAAGAAAACACCTCATCAGTTATCAAGAAAAAGAAAACGGATGTATTTTCTGCAACGGAAGTTCACGGCAGATTGTTGATATGCTCCGAGATGAGTGTAACTCTGTTGGTGTTAAAATGCGTTTGAACTGCAAAATTCAAGAGATTACAAAGAACAGAAGGTTCATCGTAAAAACAAATTCAGGAGTGATTGAATCAGAATCCCTTGTTGTAGCAACAGGGGGACTCTCATATCCGAATCTTGGAGCAACGGATCTTGGCCATCGTGTTGCCGCACAGTTCGGGCTGCGCATTATTCCACCGAAACCGGCTCTCGTTCCATTCACCTTCTCACGGGGTGATCGCGAAAAGTTTGGAGAGCTAAGCGGGATATCGCTTGAGGCTGTGGTAAATTGCAGAGGACATGAATTCTGCGGAGAAGTGCTCTTTACCCACAAGGGGCTCAGCGGCCCTGCTATTCTTCAGGCATCTTCGTACTGGGAGCATGGTGAAGAAATCCTTGTCAATCTTCTGCCCGGCGTTGATGCCCACAGCATCTTTCTGTCCAATCGCCAAAGCAGGATAGAAATGAAAAATATGCTTAGCCGATATCTGCCAAGGAGATTTGCACACATATGGTGTGAATTCTATTTTCCCTCAAGACCGCTCTGTCAATATAATGATAAAGAACTGATTGATGCTTCCCATTTCCTCCAGAGGTGGATTATAAAGCCGGCAGGAACAGAAGGGTACGGGACAGCCGAGGTCACACGAGGAGGGGTTGATACAGACGAATTGTCATCCAAGACAATGGAGGCAAAGAAAGTCGCCGGTCTCTATTTTATTGGCGAGGTTATTGACGTAACAGGACATTTGGGAGGATACAATCTTCACTGGGCGTGGGCTTCAGGCTGGACAGCAGGACAGTATGTATGATAAAAGGAGATCCATGAAAGAAATCGTTCTTGCCTCAGCTTCACCGAGAAGAAGAGAGATACTTGAACTCACCGGCCTGCGGTTCAGAGTTGATACGTCACGTTATGAAGAAACGCTTGTTCATACCGTTAATCCCCATAATCTTGCGAAGCGCCTGTCGCTTGAAAAGGCACGTGCTGTTGCCGGCAAATACAAGGATGCGCTGATAATAGCTGCAGATACGTTTATAGTTTTCAAAGGAAAACTATTAGGGAAGCCGCATACATCTAAAGAGGCTCGGAATATGCTTACCATGCTCAACGGCAAATCACATTCGGTCATCACAGGCTATACGATTCTGGACACAGGAGCCGGGCAAAAAATCACCCGTTCAGTGGAGACAAAGGTCTGGTTTAAGAAAATGTCTTCTGAGGAGATTGACGCGTATATTGTGACAAAGGAGCCGCTTGACAAGGCAGGCGCATATGCGATACAAGGGCGTGGATCTGTGATTGTAAAGAAGATAGAGGGAGATTACCTGAATGTAGTCGGGCTTCCGTTGTTTGATCTCGCGGTAACCCTGAAGAAATTCGGAATTAGATTAGTCTGAGATTTGAGTTCAAATTAAACCAACACTTTTTATGCTAACGAGAAGTATCTTTATACTTAATGGAAATCTTGTAGTCTATCCTGGCGTGGCCTGAGGAATCTTTCCCAGCGCAGACGAGTTCGCCTTTGCCTGATTTAAGGCGGCCTTTCATCATTTTAGCAATAACAGTCTCCAGGTTAAAGCCTCCGTCTATGCAATCACGTTTCATGCATTCCATCTTAAAATATGTATTGCTGTTAGGAAAGAAATTGACTGTACGCTGCATAATCACCTGGCCGCTGCTTCCATTATAGTAGTTCATGGCGACAATTACAGATGCAACGTTCGGATAGCGTTCAGACATCAGGCCTGAATCAGCTTTCTGCTGCTTTATTTGCAGACGTTCAGAATTCTTTAGCTTACTGTTCATATTATTTCCTCTCAAAAAGCAGAGCCCCCTGCTTAGCGCAAAGGGCTCTCTTCGGTTCCTTATTGTTTTACAACGTTGATTGCCTTGGGACCCTTAGGGCCTTTTTCGGTGTCAAAGCTGACTCTATCACCCTCGACAAGGGATTTGAATCCATTGTTCTGGATAGAAGAATAGTGAACAAATACATCACTGCCGTCTTCGCTTGTGATAAAGCCAAAACCTTTGGACTCATTGAACCACTTTACTGTTCCTTCTGTCATTTTGCGTACCTCCTTATTTGTGAATTGAACTTTCAGAAGGGCACAAATAAAAAAAGGCTGCAAAGCTAAAAGTCTTTGCGGCCTTTAATGGTCTAAAAACTTCTGAAACTCTACAATAATGATAACACGTCTGTGGATCATTAGCAACAAAATAATTCGCAACCACAAAGCGGCGGCTATTTTTTAAACAGCTTCAGGTATTCAGCGTAACCTTCTTTTTCAAGATTTTCCTTGGGGATAAAGCGGAGGGCTGCTGAGTTTATACAATAGCGAAGTCCTATAGGCGCAGGACCGTCAGGAAAAACATGTCCGAGGTGTGAATCAGCCTGTTTGCTCCTAACCTCTACCCTTTTCATAAAGAGTTTTCCGCCTTCCTTTTCCATAATATTTTTTGGTTCGAGCGGCTTCTTAAAGCTTGGCCATCCTGTCCCTGAATCATATTTATCAATGGAACTGAAAATTGGTTCTCCTGATACGATATCTACGTATATCCCGTCTCTTTTGTTATCCCAGTATTCATTGTCAAATGCCTGTTCCGTGCCTTCTTCCTGTGTGACCTTATACTGAATAGGAGTTAGCCGTTTTTTAAGCTCTTCCCTTGATGGTTTTTTAAACTCTTTTCCTGCATTATCCGGATTTTTTGTTAATCTTAAGTCTCCCCATATCTTTTTTAAGAATTGCTCTCTCCCTGAATTGTTCTTATATGATTCATACTTTGAGGCATTCTTCTTATAATATTTCTGATGGTATTCTTCCGCCTTATAGAATTTGGATGCCTTAGTGATTTCCGTAACAATTGGTTTATTATATCTGCCCGACTTTTGCAGTTTTTCTTTTGAAGTCTTTGCTAAACGCTTCTGCTCTTCGGTATAATAAAAAATAGCGGTTCTGTATTGTGTCCCTGAATCAAAGAATTGCCTGTTTGTTGTAGTAGGGTCAACATTTCTCCAGAAGATATCTATAAGTTCAGAATATGAGACAACAGATGGATCATAAAGTATCTCAATGGCTTCTGCATGTCCTGTGGAGCCGCGTGACACCTCTTCATATGTTGGATTTTCTTTGTGGCCTCCGGTATATCCTACGGTTGTAGACACTACGCCCTTTACCTTATCAAAGGAATACTGTGTGCACCAGAAACAGCCTCCGGCAAAGGTCGCCTTTTCAAGCTTTGTCCCTGCTGATAAATCTGACTGTATTAACATAGCCAAGCCAGTAAATAATCCAATTATTATTCTTTTTGTCATAGTAATATAGTGTAGCAGTTTAATGCGTGAATGTAAATTATGAATAAAATATGAAAGTCTGATGGTATTTTTAAATGGCAGGTGCAGAAGCGAAGAAAAGTGGTGTAGGAAAGGTCGGGCAGGATTTTTAATCGCGCTTGAGTATCATAAAGTTTATTTCACTTAAAACTCTGATCTTCAGACGGGAATGCGCCTTTTTCTATGTCTTCTTTGTAATCCTTTATTGCTTTCAGCGCCTCTTCTTTGAGATTAGCGTATCTCTTTACGAATTTTGGAACGAATCTTTCAAATAACCCGATGACATCATGAAGAACAAGCACCTGTCCGTCACAGAACGGGCCTGCGCCTATGCCGATTGTAGGAATGGAAAGCTCTTCTGTTATTTTTCTTGCAAGGTTCATCGGAATTGCTTCAAGCAAAAGTGAGAATGCTCCTGCATCCTCTGCGATGTGCGCCTCTTTAATCAGTTTTTTCTGCGCTTCCTCTGTCTTTCCCTGAACCTTGTATCCTCCCATTCTGTGTATTGACTGAGGAGTAAGGCCTATATGCGACATAACAGGGATGTCTGATTTTGTCATTGCCTTAATATGCTCTGCCACTTCAGCTCCGCCTTCAATCTTTATTGCTGATGCGCCTGCCTCTTTCAGAAACCTTCCTGCATTCATTACAGCATCTTCTACGCTTGCCTGATAGGACATGAACGGCATGTCTCCTATGACCATTGCATTTTTAACCGCTCTTGAGACCATTTTTGTGTGATATATCATTTCATCCATCGTGACAGGAAGTGTGTTCTCAAGCCCCTGAACTACCATTCCAAGAGAGTCTCCAACAAGTATTGCATCAATGCCTGCCTCATCAACTATCTGTGCAAACGGATAGTCATATGCTGTCAGCATTGTGATTTTTTTCTTCTCTGACTTTTTCTTTGAAAAGTCCTGAATGGTTATCTTCGGCATGAATGCCCTCCTTTAAAAATCAACTGCAATCACCTCTGAAGGTTCGCTCTCTTTAAGCGGTCCGACGGCAGTTACCCTGTATATGTGCTTCATCACTGTTTTCTCTCTTAAAGTGAACACAGGGGTCACAGATTCTTTTGCGGGTTTAAATCCGTCTTTTTCATTCACTTTCTCGTAAATCCTGTATTTTGTTATCCACAGTTCAGGATTTTCTTTCCATGAAATAACGACTTTATCATCTGCGACAACTGTTTGAAATCCTTCAGGCTTTGAGGGGATAAAGGTTAAAGGGTCAACCATTATTTCCCCTGATGCATGCCCTTCGCTCCGGAATTCTTTGTTCAGGAGACTGCGGATTGTATAGTAAACATGCTTGCCTGTTTCCAGATTGTCAGAATATTTTGGTGCTGTTAGCGGCTCTTTATTTATGGGGTTGATACTGTATTTGCCTTTTTCGGCGCTTCTGTAAACATTATAAAGAATATTTTCGCCTGCGCTATCCCATGAGATGTGCAGGATATCATTGCCAACCTTGAATGATATATTCTTCGGAGCAGGAGGGATGACTTCAGGCTTTATTGCAATTATGTCTGAATCCTCGCTGAGGATTTTTTTCAGGCTTCTGGCAACTATTTTGTATTTATAAAGAGTACCTGTCTTAAAGTTAACATCTGTGTAGGAACTTTCGTCTTTTGGTACAGACGCTATTTTCTGAAAGCTGCTGTCTTCTGCCCTGAGAATATGAAATTCTTTCAGATTTTCTTTTTTTGAAGTGTACGACCATGAGAGGATGATTCTGTCTTCTCTGTGTATTGCCTTAACAGCCGCGGGTGCAGATGGTTTTTCATATGCTTTGAGTGTAGGCGGTGTTTTTTTGCCGCAGGAGGTTGTAAGGCAGCAGACGGTGAACAGTAGACAGTAGACAGCAATCAGCGAATAGTGAACAGTGAACAGTGAACAGAATTTTCACTTTTTGCTGCTGAACGCTGAGAGCTGAGTGCTGACCGCTTTCATTTTATCAGCCGTTTCAGTCTCTTAATCTGTTTTTTAACTTCCGATGGAGAGGTCCCGCCTCTTGAGTTCTTTGCCTTTACGGAATTTTCAGCGCTGAGATGCAAGTAGATGTCTTTTGAGATAACATTGGAAAAATTCCTAAATTCGGCGAGAGAAATTTCTCCAAGCTGTTTTTTATTCTTAATGCAGTAACGGACGATCTTTCCTGTTATCTCATGCGCCTGTCTGAACGGAATGCCTTTTCTTACGAGATATTCGGCTATGTCTGTTGCGGTGGAATATGCCTTTCCTGCAGCCTCATGCATTCTCTCCCGCATAAATTTTACTTGCGGCATCATCTGTGCAAGAACTGTCAGGCATGACTTGATGCTGTCAACAGTGTCAAAAACAGGCATCTTGTCTTCCTGCATGTCCCTGTTGTATGCAAGGGGCAGGCCCTTCATCACTGTCATAAGCGCTATCATATTTCCATATATTCTTCCGCTTTTGCCTCTTATTAATTCAGCAACGTCAGGGTTTTTCTTCTGGGGCATTATGCTTGAGCCTGTTGTAAATGCGTCAGGCAGTTCAATAAACGAGAACTCCTCTGTTGACCAGAGAATGAGTTCTTCTGCTAAACGTGACAGGTGCATCATGAGTATACCTGCGTCTGTTAAAAACTCTACTGCGAAGTCCCTGTCCGAGACTGCATCAATGCTGTTTTCGGCAATGGCTTTAAATCCAAGCAGCTTTGCGACATAAGCCCTGTCAACCGGCAGCGATGTGCCTGCCAGAGCGCATGAGCCGAGGGGGAAAACATCTGTCCTCTTAAGAGAGTCTTCAAAGCGTTCCCGGTCCCTCCGGAGCATCTCAATATAGGCAAGGAGATGATGCGACAGGAGAACAGGCTGCGCCCTCTGCAGATGCGTGTAGCCCGGCATGATGATGCCGATGTTATTTTCCGCGGCATTTAGCAGTGTTTTTTGCAGGTTTTTAATGAGCGCAATTGTTTTTTTTGTCTCAGCCCTAAGGTAGAGTCTCAGATCAAGGGCAACCTGGTCGTTTCTTGAACGAGCTGTGTGGAGTTTTTTCCCGGCGTCTCCGATATTTTTTATAAGCGCCGCTTCAATATTCATGTGAATATCTTCAAGTTCAACTGCAAATCTAAATCTGCCTATTTCAATCTCTCCTGCGATATTCTTCAATCCGTTGATTATTGCTGATGAGTCTTTCTGAGAGATGATTTTCTGTTTGCCAAGCATCTTTGCATGGGCAATGCTTCCCTCGATGTCATATTTCCACAGCCTCCGGTCAAATGATATTGATTCTGTGAAATACTCGACGGTCTTTGATGTTTTTTCAGTAAACCTTCCTGCCCACGGTTTTTTCATAATACCTCTATTTGTCATCCCGAGTGCAGCGAGGGCTCTAAACCTTGAGATTGCTTCGCCTTCGCTCGCAATGACGGCAAATATTGTTATTTCATTTATACATTGTAAGAATAAAGTTTTAACGATAATGTGTCAAGTGTTTTTGTTATAAGGCGACAAGGTAGAGCGCTGAGTTTTACGAAGGGTTTACAGAATTAAAGACGTTATGTTATCCTTTAACTTACCTGAAAACAGAAAGGTGGTGATTTAATGCCTCTCAATAAAGAAAAGAAACAGACGATTATGGAACAGTACAAAGTTCACGAAAAGGATACCGGCTCTCCGGAAGTTCAGCTGGCTATTCTGAGTGAGAGGATAAATTATCTTACAGAACATTTCAGAACCCACAAAAGCGACCACCATTCACGCAGGGGGCTTCTTACACTTGTCGGACAGAGGAGAAAGCTGCTTGATTATCTGAAAGCCTCAAGCAAGGAACGATACGCGAAGGTGATTGAGCGGTTAGGGCTTAGAAAATAGAAAAGAGAGGATTGATGACTAAAGTAGAGATTGAGATTAAAGGAAAGAAGCTTATTATTGAAACAGGTGAGATTGCAAAGCAGTCGGATGGATCGGTTGTTTTAAGGTATGGTGATACGGTAGTGCTTGCGACGGCAGTCGCAGCAAAAAACGCAAGAGAAGGACTTGATTTTTTCCCCCTTACTATAGATTATCAAGAGAAGGCTTATTCTGCAGGAAAGATTCCCGGAGGATTTTTTAAGAGGGAAGGCAGGCCGAGCGAAAAGGAAGTTCTTACCTCCCGTCTTATAGACCGTCCTATACGTCCATTGTTCCCTAAAGGGTTTTCTTGTGAAACTCAGGGGATTGTTTCTGTTCTTTCATACGGCGATGAGAATGTATCCGATGTCTTCGGAATAACTGGCATGTCTGCTGCGCTGATGATTTCCGATATCCCGTTTGACGGGCCTGTCGCTGCTGTTAGAGTCGGGAGGATTAACGGAGATTTCATTATAAATCCTGATTTATCGGAATTAGAGAAACTTGATATGAACCTTGTTGTCGCTGGAACCAAAGATTCTGTTCTGATGGTTGAGGGAGCAACATCTGAGGTTTCAGAGGAAGCGCTTCTTAAGGCGATAGATTATGCTCATGCAGAGATTAAGCTTATAGCTGCAGTGCAGAAAGACCTCAGGAATGCAGTTGGCAAAGAAAAACGGGTGGTAATTCCTCCTGTGGTTGATGAAGAGCTGAGGGCTAAGGTAAAGGAATATGTGATTGAAAGGATGAAAGAAGCGGTAAAGATACCAGGCAAGCAGAGGAGGCAGGATACACTTGACCTGATTCTGGATGAGACTATAAAACATTTCAATACTCCAGAAAAAAATATGAGCAAAGGTATAGCCGATGCATTTTTTGAACTTGAAAAAGACCTTGTAAGAAGGATGATTATAGAAAAGGGGATACGGTCCGACGGAAGAAAACCCGATGAGATAAGGCATATAAGTTCAAGTGTGGGACTGCTTCCGAGGGCTCACGGCTCTGCACTCTTTGTGAGGGGAGAGACACAGGCGCTTGTTGTGGCAACGCTCGGCACTGCTGATGATGAACAGAAGATTGACTCACTTGAGGGAGAGAGCTATAAGACATTTATGCTCCATTATAATTTTCCTCCTTTCAGCGTTGGAGAGGTAAAACCGCTACGTTCACCGGGAAGGCGTGAGATAGGACATGGAGTTCTCGCAGAAAGGGCGCTCAGACCTGTAATCCCTCCAAAGGAAGTATTTCCTTATACAATAAGAATCGTTTCAGACATCCTTGAATCAAACGGCTCGTCTTCAATGGCGACAGTATGCGGCGGCACGCTCGCGCTTATGGATGCAGGCGTTCAGATAAAGGCTCCAGTTGCAGGCATCGCGATGGGATTGGTGCAGGAAGGCGGCAAAAATATTGTTCTTACTGATATT
>JAPLLK010000016.1 GCA_026387575.1 Nitrospirota bacterium
CAAGCTGGTTACGTTTCTGAGCAAGCAGTACGGGATGCCAGCGATAGATCTGGCTGAATACAAGATAGATACTGCTGTCTTAAAGCTTATACCTGCTGCAATGGCAAAGAACAATATGATAATGCAACTAACTACCATAGGTGCGACATTGACGGTCTCGATGCCAGACCCTTAAAATTTGTTTGCGTTGTATGACATAAAGTTTATGACACGGTATAACGTTGAGGTTGTTATAGCAACGGAATCTGCGCTGATAAATGCCATAACCACATATTACGGAGGCAAGGGCGAAGCCATTGTTGCAGCAAAGGCACCCGCCTCAGGCGGGCAAACACAGGCGCCTGTGCAGGTAACATCAGCCACTGCCGCAGAGATACTTCAGGCAAAGGACTATACACTATCAGAGGATGGAGGCATTGAGGAGGCCTTTGGCGCAGATGAAGGGCCTACGGTTGATGTTGATGAGTTTGATCAGGTTGTCGGCAATGCGCTTGGCGATGTGGAGGTTATAGAAGATAAAGGTGATGCGGAAGTTGTAAGAGAGTTTGCGGCGCCCATTATAAAGCTTGCCAACGGAATTCTCTTAAACGCAGTAAAGGCCGGCGCAAGCGATATTCATGTGGAGCCCTATGAAAACTCTGTAAGGGTCAGATACAGGGTTGACGGTGAGTGCCGTGTAGTCATGAACCTACCTGCAAAGATAAAAGCTGCCCTTACATCAAGGCTCAAGATAATGGCGCGCCTTGACATCTCAGAAAAAAGGCTTCCGCAGGACGGCAGGATTAAATTAAAGCTCGGGAAGAAAAGGGAAGTGGATTTCCGCGTCTCCACTGTTCCATGCCTTTTCGGCGAAAGGACTGTCCTGAGGATTCTTGATAAAGCAAATCTCCAGGCCGACCTTACAAAACTTGGAATAGGAGGCAATGCGTTGAATGATCTTATGGCAGCCCTTGATAAGCCTAATGGCATGATCCTTGTAACAGGGCCTACAGGCTGCGGAAAGACAACAACCCTTTATTCTGCGTTGAACTATCTGAACAAGATAGATGTGAACATATCAACTGCTGAAGACCCTGTTGAATATAACTTTATGGGCATAAATCAGGTAGCGGTGAAAGAGGATATCGGACTTACATTTGCCGCTGCCTTGCGGTCTTTTTTAAGGCAGGACCCTGACATTATCATGGTTGGTGAGGTGCGTGATTTTGAGACAGCTGAGATTGCAATCAAGGCAGCTTTGACAGGGCATCTTGTTCTCAGCACCCTTCATACAAATGATGCTCCGGGCACTATCAGCAGATTGTTGAATATGGGAATTGAGCCTTTTCTCGTAGCAGCTTCACTTATCCTCATTGCATCTCAGAGGCTTGTCAGAAAGATATGCCTCCAGTGCAAAGAGGATGAGAAAATTCCAATGCCGGCATTGGTAAGATTAGGGTTTTCAGAGGAGGAAGCAAATTCTGTAAAATGCTACATAGGAAGGGGCTGCCCTGCGTGCGGCAATACAGGGTATAAAGGAAGGATAGGCATTTATGAAGTAATGCCAATGAAAGATGAACTAAAGGAACTTACGCTGGAAGGGGCGTCGGCGGATGAGATAAGACGGACTGCCGTAAAACTTGGCATGGAAACATTAAGGATGAGCGGTTTGGCAAAAATAAAAGATGGAATTACTTCTGTGGAAGAA
>JAPLLK010000069.1 GCA_026387575.1 Nitrospirota bacterium
CTTAAATATTACAACAGCAAAAAATACAAAGAGGCTGTTGAGGTTTTAGAAGAACATGTGAAAAAAAATCCAAACGCAGTGGACTATTACCTGCTGGGCTATGCGCTTTATAAACTAGGGAAATTTGAAGAGGCAAACGAATATTTTAAAGAGGCATATCTCCTTGACCCTGAGTTTTCGCTTGAAAAAGCCGGGCTGATAAAGAAAACACCTGAGGCTAAACCTGAAGAATCAGAAAAACTGCCTGTTAAAAAAGTTCCTGATGCAGAAAAACAGCCCGAGGTTAAAAAAGAACCTGTTCCTGCGAAGGAGACTTCAAAAGAAGCCAAGCCTCAAAAACCTGAAGATGTAAAAGCTGCAAAGGGAAAACCGGCGACTGTTCCTACTGAAAAGAAACCATCTGCACATGAGCCAAAGAAAGTTGAGCCGCAAAAAACCGAGCTGTTAAAACCAATGCAGCCTCCTGCGGGATTTCCAACATTCCCTAAACCCGGGAAGGAGATGCCCGGAGTTTCTCCTCAGATGTTGACTGCTATATTTGCCAGCTTTGGAATTATCATCATTGCAGTTGTAGCAATCTGGGTAGTCTATTACCTGCTCTGCCTGTTCCTTATAGCTAAAAAACTTGGCATACCTGCGCCGTGGACAGCATGGCTACCAATTGTCAACCTTTGGACCATCGTTACCTGTGCAGGGAAACCATGGTGGTGGATGCTCATTCTGTTTATTCCGCTTGCAAATATTTTCATATACATTTACCTCTGGATGTGTATATCGGAGAATTGCGGAAAAAGCAAATGGTTAGGGCTCTTAATACTTATACCGACTGCTGACCTTGTGCTTTACGGCATACTCGCATTCTCAAGGGGAGCGGAAAAGACAGGCATGATTGAAGACATGCCGCAGGAAGAGTCAACCCCTGAGCAGTAATAGTTAGAAATTATGAGCGTTGTGTTTGCTGCCTGTTGGTCAAAAACAGGCAGCAAACATATTCAGAAATGACAGCCTGATTTTACATTTGCGGCTCAAATAATAGACTTGTCAGGAACATATTCTTAGGTTATACTACATAAAATTCGCTGCTAATTTTTCTTATGCGTATAGAAAAAATCGAACTTATAGGGTTTAAGTCTTTTTCAGAAAGAACTGCGTTTAATCTCCATCCCGGGATTACGTGCATAGTCGGACCAAACGGCTGCGGAAAAAGCAATGTGGTGGATGCATTCCGATGGGCTTTGGGCGAGCAGAGCGCAAAGAGCCTGAGGGGTGAAAAGATGGAAGAAGTAATATTCAACGGCTCTTCAACAAAAAAACCAAAAGGGATGGCAGAGGTAACGCTTGTTGTATCAGGCATGGGAAACCCCACGCAGGACAATGGCAACGACCCGCAGAACTTCACATCTGTTACAAGACGGCTCTACAGATCCGGCGAGAGCGAGTATATGGCAAACAAATCCGTATGCAGGCTTAAGGACATAAAAGACCTGTTCCTTGACACAGGGCTTGAGGTGAAGAGCTATTCAATACTTGAACAGGACAGGATAGCAGCCATACTCAATTCCAAGCCGCAGGACAGAAGGTTCATCATAGAGGAAGTAGCTGGCGTGATGAAATACAAAGTTAGAAAATCAGAGGCTCAGAATAAACTTGAGGCGTCAAGATTAAACCTGCAGAGGATAAACGATATAGTCTCCGAGGTAAAAAGACAGATAAATGCGCTTGACCGTCAGGCAAAAAAGGCTGAGAGGTATAAGAAGCTCTCGGCAGAAATGAGGACAATAGAGCTCAAGCTTGCAAAGAGAGATTATCATGCGCTGAGGGAGTCTCTGGAAAATATACTTGCAGACTACGCTGCCCTTAAAGAGAACGAGACCATGAAGAAGGCTGAACTCACAAAGATTGAAAACATTTCAGAAACAAACCGCCTTGGCATCTTTGAAAAAGAAAAGTCCCTTGAAATAATACAGCAGGAATTCAGAGATGCGGAGAAGGGGATAGCGGAAACCGAAAGATTAATCGCTGTGCTTAATACGGACAGGGACAACCTGAAAGAATATCTGGCAAAACTCTTTACTCAGAGAGAAGAGTTTGAAACCAAGAGAAATGAGTTGTCGGAAAAACTTGGCGAGCTGAACGGAACAGAGGCAAGACTTTCTACTGATATAGAAGGACTTAAAGAAGAACTCAGGCTGAAAAATGAGCTTATTGAGTCGGTGGAAAACGAACTCTCGGAAAAAGAAAGCGCTGTAGATTCAAAGCGTAGAAATGTATTCAGTGCGTCAGAGGAACTGAGCGCTCTCAGAAACGAGACAGGCAGGATGCAGGTGTCTCTTGAGGCGCTGGAGCGTAAAGAAGCCTCGCTGATAAAAGACGTTGATGATTCAAAGAAAGTTTTAGGCGAGATTGATTTATCAATCAGGGATGTGGAGGGTTCGCTCAGGGACAAAAACTCCGAGGCCCTTCTGCTCAGTGAAAAGAAGAGCGTCTATACATCAGAGGCTGCTTCTCTTAGGGAGAAGATTGAACATCTCAGGAATGAGCTGTCAAAGACAAAAGAAGACCTTGCATCAAACATATCCCGCATGGGATCCTTGAAGGAACTCGTCCTTGATGCGCCTACCCGTGAAATACTCCAGGACGGGACTAATCTCCACATTGTCTCTTCGCTGTCGGATATACTCAATGTTGACTCAGAATATGAAAAGGCGGTTGAAAACGCCCTTTCAGAAAAAATAAATTCGTTCATACTCAAATCCCTCGCTGATATTGAGCTTGCTATTTCCACATTAAAGACAAAGGGCAGCGGCAGGATGTCTTTTATCCCGCTTGATTCCAGAACATCTGATGAATTACCTGATGTCCCCGACGGTATAATCGGAAGGGCATTAGATTTTGTGAGGGTTGATGCAGAGTTTGCAGGCATAGCAAAAAATCTTCTGAAAAACATTTTCATTGTAAAAGACCTGAGGACAGCCATTGAACTTTATTCAACATTCAACATTCAACAGTCAACAGTTTTTGTAACCCTTGACGGTGAGATTGTTGAGCATTCGGGAGCGGTCATAGGCGGAGAAGGCAGAGGCGTTTTAAAGAGGAAGAGAGAGTTAAGGGAGATTGAAGAGTTAATAGGGCGGAAAACAGATTCGGTATCAAAGCTGCAAGAAGACATCAACAGGCTTCAGCAGGAACTTTCAGAGAAGGAATCCGGCATAAGAGATATTGAGACTGCGGTGGTTAATGCAGAAAAAGAGATGTCGCTTTCAAAGCTTACCTCTGCAAACTATCAGGAAGAAAAAGAGAGGACAGACAGAAAACTTGCCTATCTTTCAATAGAAGCCGAGGAGATTGTCAGGGAAAAAGAATCACTCAAAAGCATGATAAGCGAAAAGGAAAAAGCAATAAGCGACGGAGAATCAGAAAAGAGCGTCATAGAAAAGGATATGGCAGGCCTCTTGGAAGAGATAATCCAGAAGAAGATGAGGTATGAAGAAGATCGCTCGCATATAACAGACCTCAGGTTGTCAATCACCGCTCACAAAGAAAAGATAGAGGCGGTACAGAAAGAGACAGAAACAACAGGCAATGCTATTGAAGAACTGTTGCAGAAGGACAATTTACTAACCGAAGAGATGAAGTCTGTTGAAGGCCGCATCTCACAGAGAGAGGCAGAATCAGGCGGAAATGAAGAAAAGGTCAAAGATATGGTTTTAAATGCAGACAGGCTTAGGGAGGACATATCTGTAAGGAAAGAGGCGCTTGAACAGGAAAGCCAGCAGATGCTCTCATATGAGCAGGCGGTCAAGGCGCTCAGGCATGAGATAGATGCTCTCACATCTAAAGTCTCAAGGCTTGATGTAGAAAGAGCAGAGCACAGGCTAAAGATTGAAAACCTTACTGAAAATATAAGGCAGAATTACGGGACAGAAATAGATTCGCTTGAAACAGAACCGCTTTTGCCTGAAGATGAAGAGCGGCTGGCTGAACTCAGGGCAAAGATACAGGAACTCGGGCCTGTAAACCTCGGCACACTTGAAGAATATGAAGAATTAACCACAAGGTATGAGTTTCTATCAAAACAGCAGGAAGATCTCAACAGGTCAATTGCCGAACTTGAAGAGGCGATAACAAAGATAAACAGCACAACAAGGAAAAAACTCAGAGAGGCATTTGATGCGCTGAAGGTAAAATTCTCGGAGGTTTTTCTATCGCTCTTCGGGGGCGGAAGGGCAGAACTCATCCTTACAGATGAAAGTAATATACTTGAAACAGGCATAGATATAATTGCACAGCCTCCCGGCAAAAAATTGCAGAATATAACCCTTCTTTCAGGCGGAGAAAAAGCGTTGACAGCGCTGTCTCTTCTGTTTGCAAGCTTCCTCATAAAGCCGACTCCGCTCTGTATTCTTGATGAGGCGGATGCGCCTCTGGACGACTCCAATACCGGAAGATTCAGCAGGATGCTGAGAGAACTTTCAACAGACATCCAGTTCATAGTGATAACTCATAACAGGGTGACGATGGAGGCATCTGACTACATTTATGGGATAACAATGGAAGAGCCGGGAGTATCAAAGGTCATCTCAATGCAGCTTGCAGAGGCATAATGATTGGTTCATTAAGAGGAAAGCTTATTTCAAGAAGGCCTGATAATGTCATCGTGGAGGCCGGCGGCGTGGGGTATCAGGTAAATGTCCCTTTAAGCATACTCTCGAATCTTCCCGAAGAAGGCAATGCGGTTTTTCTGAATATCTATACTCATGTCCGTGAAGATGCGCTGCAGTTATACGGATTTGCAACCGAGGATGAAAAAAGGATATTCACAACCCTTCTCGGCGTAACAGGCATAGGCCCGAAGATGGCGTTAAATATACTTTCTGGAATATCGCATGATGATTTTATGCGCGCAATTGAAAAAGAGGATGTTGCCCTACTGTGCCGGATACCCGGGCTTGGCAAGAAGACAGCGCACAGGTTAATACTTGAACTAAGAGAAAAACTCCCCCGTTTGAGTAAAGCCAGAGACAGGGTTTTTGAAGACACGCTTTCAGCGCTTGTTAATCTAGGATATAAAAAAGCAGAAGCGATAGATTCGCTTGAGATGGCTTACAAAAAAGGGCATAAAGATATAGAAAGTCTATTGAAAGAATCTTTAAAATATCTTACGGGTAATGCAAATGATTCGTAAAGACGACTCACCTCAGCGAGCCCCGACAAGTCGAGACAATCCTGAAAGGACATTAAATCCTGTCATAAAAGAGGAAGACTTAACCTATGAACTAAATCTGCGGCCAAAAACATTCAATGACTTTGTCGGGCAGGAAAAGATAAAAGAAAATCTCGGAGTATTCATCACTGCCGCAAGGCAGAGAAATGAGCCTTTGGACCATGTTCTTTTCTGCGGGCCTCCGGGGCTTGGCAAGACAACGCTTGCGACAATAATCGCAAACGAGCTCAAGGTCAATATAAGGTCAACATCAGGCCCTGTGCTTGAAAGGCAGGGAGACCTTGCCGCGATACTTACAAACCTGTCAGACTTTGACATTCTCTTCATAGACGAGATACACCGTCTGCCGAGGATAGTGGAAGAGGTTCTTTATCCAGCAATGGAGGATTACCAGCTTGATATAATCATCGGGCAGGGGCCTAATGCAAGGACGCTGAAATTAAGCCTGCCTAAATTTACCTTAATAGGCGCAAATCGGCATAGAGATTAAGGATGATGCCGCACTTGAGATTGCACTCCGTTCGCGTGGGACGCCGAGGATTGCAAACAGGCTTTTAAGAAGGATAAGGGATTTTGCGCAGGTGAAAGGAGACGGCGCAATTGATATGAAGATAACAAAGGACTCTCTTCTTGCCCTTGATGTTGATGAAAAGGGCCTTGATGATATAGACAGGAAACTCCTCTCTACAATTATAGAGAAATTCAGCGGCGGGCCTGTTGGCGTGGATACTCTTTCAGCGGCATTGAGAGAGGACAAAGAGACGATAGAGGATGTCTATGAGCCTTATCTACTTCAGGAAGGTTTTCTTGAAAGGACGCCGCGAGGCAGATTTGCCACAAAGCATGCATATCAGCATCTCGGGATAAATATACCTAAGGGGCTGTTCTGAAATAATGAAAATAGCTATTACTGGACTTGCGAATTCAGGAAAGACAACAATCTTTAATGCCCTGACAGGCTTAAACCTTGAGACGACAATATATCCCACGCTTACGGCAGAGCCTCATCTCGGTGTTGTAAAAGTCCCTGATTCAAGGATTGGAAACCTGGCGGAGATTTATAAGCCGAAGAAGACAACATATGCAACAGTAGAATATGTTGATTATATAGGTATTACAAAAGGCGATATTGAGCAGAACAAAAAGGTATCTGACCTCATAAAGGACGTTGATGCTGTGGTTCATGTTGTCAGAGGTTTTGAGGATGAATCAATAGTTCATCCAATGGCAAATGTAAACCCTGTCCGTGATGCTGAGACTGTAGAGCTCGAGATGATTTTCGGAGATATTGAACTTGTTGAAAAAAGGCTTGAGAGGATGGAGCAGGGGCAAAAGAGAGGCAAGAAGCCTGATGAAGCAGAAAAGAAAGTTCTTGTTAAGTGTAAGGATGTTCTTGAGAGGGAGACGCCTCTTAGGGATATTGAATTCTCAGAGGAAGAGCAAAAGACCATGAGAAATCTCCAGTTCATGTCAATAAAGCCTGTGGTTATTGTTTTAAATGTTTTGGAAAAAGATTTAAACTCTGGAAAAACTGCCGGAACAACTTCCGAACTTCAGAAATTCTTCAAAGGCAAACAGGTGAAAGTATTAAACCTCTGCGGCAAGATTGAGATGGAGATTGCGCAGTTGTCTCCGGAAGAGGCAGAGGCATTTCTTAATGACCTTGGTATCCATGAGCCTGCCTTGAACAGATTAATACATGTCTCGTATGACCTCCTCGGCCTTATATCATTTCTTACCGTAGGAGAGGATGAGGTTAGGGCATGGACAATAAAGAAAGGCACAGACGCTCAGAAGGCAGCAGGAAAAATTCATTCTGACATTGAGCGCGGATTCATAAGGGCAGAGGTTGTATCATTCGATGATTTCATATCACACGGCAGTATGTCTGCCACGCGTGAAAAAGGACTGCTGAGGCTTGAAGGTAAAACTTACGAAGTAAAAGACGGGGATATAATCAATTTCAGATTTAATGTGTGATTACCACTCTGTCCTGTAATTCGGTGCTTCTCTTGTGATGATGACGTCGTGGACGTGGCTTTCTCTTAGCCCTGCGTTTGTAATCCTGAGGAACTTTGCCTTTTGCCGTAATTCATTTAGATTTTTGCATCCGCAATAGCCCATTCCCGAACGGAGTCCGCCCATTAACTGATGCACGCTCTGGGAGAGAGGGCCTTTATTGGGGACTCTTCCTTCAACTCCTTCAGGGACGAGTTTTTTACTTTCAACGCCTGCCTGCTGGTATCTGTCCTTTGAGCCCTGCTCCATTGCGCCCAGAGAACCCATTCCCCTGTAAACTTTATAGCTTCTTCCCTGATAGAGGATTGTTTCGCCAGGTGATTCATCTGTTCCTGCGAAAAGCCCGCCTATCATAACAGAGTGCGCTCCTGCAGCAAGAGCCTTTGTTATATCTCCTGAATATTTTACGCCTCCGTCAGCAATGATAGGGACTCCATATTTTTTTGCTACCGAATAGCAGTTAATTATCGCTGTAATCTGCGGAACTCCTGCGCCTGCAACAATCCTTGTTGTGCAGATAGAGCCGGGACCTATTCCAACCTTGACTGCATCAGCGCCTGCTTTTATTAAATCCAGTGTCCCTTCCTGAGTTCCAACATTTCCGGCAATGACTTCTATATTGAATTTTTTCTTAATCTTCTTTAAGACCTCTATGACCGACTTTGTATGGCCGTGAGCTGTATCTATTGCAATCACATCTACGCCTGCCTTTACAAGGAGACTTGCCCTGAAAATGGCATCCTCTCCTACGCCGATTGCTCCGCCAACCCTTAATCTTCCTACCTTATCCTTGCATGCATGAGGATACTTTCTTCTCTTCTCTATGTCTTTGATTGTTATAAGGCCTTTCAGGTTGAAGTCTTTGTCCACGATTGGAAGTTTTTCAATTTTATATTTGTGAAGAATCGCCTTTGCTCTTTCAAGGTCTGTTCCCACAGATGCTGTTATCAACTTTTTCCTTGTCATAACATCTGAGACCTTTCTGCTCAACCCTGTCTCAAACTTCAGATCCCTATTTGTGAGTATCCCTACTAGTTTTCCTTTTACTGTGACAGGCACACCTGATATCTTGTATTTTTCCATCAGAGCCATAGCCTCTGAGATTGGCTCATCAGGCGAGATTGTCACAGGGTCTATTATCATGCCGCTCTCTGATTTCTTTACCTTGTCAATTTCGGATGCCTGCCTCTGCGCAGACATTGCCCTGTGGATTATTCCGATTCCGCCTTCGCGCGCTATTGATATTGCAAGATCTGATTCTGTGACTGTATCCATTGCGGCGCTGAGCAGGGGGATATTTATTTTTATCTTCTTTGTAAGGCTAGTAGATATGTCAGCATCGCTTGGAAGAATATCTGATTTCGCAGGAATAAGAAGCACATCATCAAATGTTAAACCTACCGGTATTTTCTGTTCTATCATCTCTTGCCTCTAAAAAAATTTTATACATTTTACCATTTCTGAGTGAAACAAGGCAATCAGGATATATTCCAATAGTAAAAATTAAAGTGGAAGCATGAAGAATAAAAAGGCAGACAAACAAATCACCTTTCGTCTCAGTGAAGGTGATTTGTTTGTCTGCCTCTAACTTAAACTAACAAAAACCGTTAATTCGATTTTTAGCTCAGATGTTTGTTGACCAGCTTGGTCATCTCAAACATTGAAACTTTACCCTTGCCTCCAAATACTGCTTTCAGATTTGCATCGGCATTTATCATCCTTCTGTTGACTTTATCCTGGAGCCCGTTCTTCTTGATGTACTGCCAGAGTTTCTTGGTAACCTCTGTTCTCGGAATAGGTTTGTCTCCTACAACTGGTGCGAGGGCGCTGCTGATCTTCATGGGCTTCATGAACGCAGCATTAGGTTTCCTCTTTGTCTTAGCCTTCTTTACAACCTTTTTCTTTGCGACCTTCTTTACAGCCTTCTTTACTACTTTCTTCGTTGCTGCCTTTTTCTTAGCCATACCTTACCTCCTTCTATAATTCTTAGCATCTTACTGATGCTATTAATACACCAATTCTTAGCTATCAAAATCCTACCAGACATAATACATATTGTCAACAAGTTTTTCTCAATAAAATTCTACTTGAACTTTCCGTCAACCATTTCAAGAACCCTGTGGCACTGTCTTGACAGAGATTCGTTATGCGTGACTATTACGAAAGTGATTCCTTTCTTTTCGTTGAGATGCAGCAGAAGCTTGAAAAGTTCTTCGCCTGTATGTGTATCAAGATTCCCTGTAGGTTCGTCTGCGAATACTACTTTCGGTTCATTTATCAATGCCCGTGCAACGGCAACGCGCTGCTGTTCGCCGCCTGAAAGTTCTCCAGGACGATGGTTCTTTCGTTCAGATAGCCCCAGTTCGCCCAAAAGCATTTCCGCTCTCTCTTTAATTTCTTCGTAACCAGACATGTTTATCAGCCCCGGCATTAATACATTCTCGTATGCTGTAAATTCAGACAGAAGATGATGAAACTGGAAAACGAAGCCTATTGATTTATTCCTGAAACCGGCAAGTGAATAATCATCCAGAGAAAATACGTCCTTCTTTTCATATAGGACGCTGCCTGATGTTGGTTTATCCAGCGTGCCCATGATGTGCAGAAGAGTGCTTTTCCCCGCGCCTGATGCGCCGACTATTGCGGCCATCTCTCCCCGACTTATAGAAAGGTCAATGCCGCGCAGAACCGTAACTTCGCCTGCAGGCAGGAAAAAAGACTTTTTTAAATCCTTTACTTCAATCATTTCTTTGTTCTGTTTTTATTCATACCGCAGCGGTTCTACAGGGTTCAGTTTTGCCGCCTGCCATGCAGGATAGATTGTTGCAAGAAAACTTATTGTCAATGCAGATAGAGATACAGCTATGAAATCAATGAGCTTCATTTTTATAGGCAGGTGGCTGAGATAATATACATCTGCAGGCAATCTGATTACATTGTTAAACATATAGCCGAGTATGTATCCGCCAGCAATCCCGATCAATGTGCCTGCAAGTCCTATGACAAGACCCTGCAGCATAAAAATGGCCATAATGCCTTTTTTTGTGGCTCCCATTGCCTTGAGGATTGCAATCTCACGGCTTTTTTCTATCACGTTCATTATAAGTGTGCCGACTATATTGAATGAGGCAACAAGAATTATTAGAACAAGTATGACAAACATCGCAAGTTTTTCAAGTTTCAGTGCTGAAAAAAGATTCTTGTGCATCTGCATCCAGTCCCTCCCGTAATACGGGAATGCAAGTGTTTTCTGAACCCGTTCCCTTACATCCTCTGCCATGTACACATCCTTAACCTTGAGTTCTATGCCTGTTATGCTATTGCCCAGCCCGAAAAAATCCTGCGCATGAGAAAGCTCTGTAAAGACAAGGTTTGAATCATATTCAAACATCCCCACTTCAAATATCGCAGCCACTCTGAATTGTTTAACTTTCGGCAGCATTCCCATAGGCCCGATTTCTCCGACAGGAGAGATGATATTTATTATGTCATTCCTGAGAACACCGAGACTGCTTGCAAGCTCTTTCCCTATTACAATGCCAGGAATACTGTCTTTGGATTTTAGGTCATCAAGTTTTCCGTCTTTGATGTATTTAGCTATCTCCGTGGTATTTGCCTCAAGAGAAGGGTCTATCCCTCTTAAGAATACACCATGCGCCCTTTTGCCTGATGAAGACATGACCTGCCCGAGAACAAAGGGTGATGCAGAGATAACATCTTTTTCTCCGATGACTTTCTCTAATACTTCTTTGTAGTCAGTCATAGCCCCTCCGTAGCTGAGCACTATAATATGCGCATTTACCCCAAGTATTTTTCTCTGCAGGTCCTCATGAAAGCCGCTCATAACTGAGAGGACAACAAGGAGCGCCATGACACCGACTGCCACACCGCCAACAGAAATTACAGTATTAAGAGAAATACCCTTATGTCTTTTTTTTGATTTAAGATAACGGAATGCTATAAAAAAGTGATATGGCATATTTTTTCGCATGCAAATGAATATATCATGAATCAGCGAGTTTCAACAAGAATCAAATTAATTACAGAACGTTGACCACCTATAGCTTATGTGTCATAATAATATTATGTGTAAAAAAATCCTGTTAATACAGCTGCTCTTTGTTTTTTCATGTGCACCGAGTTTACATACAAAATCTTCGGAATCTCCTGCTATTCCAAAAGAGGCTTATTATCACTATGTCCTTGGCTATGAGGCAGAACTTTTAGGCAAATGGGAAAACGCGCTGCATAACTATTCAGAGGCGCTTAAGATAGATCCTTCATCTCCTTACCTCAGAACCCAGATAAGTTATGTGCTTCTGAGGACAGGCAAGATTCCTGATGCTATCGCGATGACAGAAGAGACTGTGAAGGCAAATCCTGATTATGTGCCTGCGCTTATGCTACTTGGTGAACTTTACAACAGCCAGAAAAATACAGACAAGGCAATACGGTTTTTTGAGAAGGCGCTTAAACTGGATGCCACACAGGCAGGTGCGTATCTTTTTCTGGGGATTTTGTATGCTGAGGAAAGGCGGTATCCCGACGCAAAGGAAATTCTTGAGTCTTTTCTTAAAACAGACCCCGACAATGTTATGGGCATGTATTATCTCGGCCTTATAAATATGGACTTGAAAGATTACGATAAGGCAGCCGAATATTTCAGCAAGGTTACAGAGATAAGTCCAAATTTTGATGCCGCATACCTTAACCTTGGAGTGATAAGCGAACTTAAAGGCGACTTGAAACAAGCGGAAAAGCATTATAAGAAGAGTGTGGAGCTTAATCCGCATAACACGCTTGCACAGGAACGGCTTACGCAGATTTATTTGAAAGATAAAACCGTTGACAAGGCCATAGAGCAGCTCAGGAGCATGAGCATTCAGGAGCCGGCAAATCTTGATATACACAGAAGACTCGGATTTCTCTATATAGAAAGCAAGCAGTATGACAGGGCCATAGAAGAATTCAGTATTGTCCTTAGAGCCAAGCCGGCGGATGTACAGATCAGATACTATCTAGCTGTTGCCCTTGAAGAAGCAGACAGATATAAAGAGGCGGCAGAGGAACTGAAAAGGGTTATTGCCGTGGACCCAAAAAACATAGGGGCATTCCTGCATCTCGGCTTTATCTATTCAAAAGAAGGGCAGCACACAAATGCGGTAAAGATGTATGAAGAGATACTGAGCTTTGAGAAAGGCAAGCCTGAAGTGTACGTATATCTCGGTGTTAGTTATATGCAGTTAAAAGATTACAAAAAAGCAGAGGGAATATTCTTGGAGGGGCTGGGGCTTTTCCCGAATGACGCTGAACTCAATTTCAATATGGCAGTGATACATGAAAAAACAGGCAGATTTGAAGAGATGGTGAAATATCTTAAGCGCACTGTTGAGATAAATCCCGAACACGCCGATGCCCTGAATTACCTTGGATACAGTTACGCTGATAAAGGCATAAACCTTGAGGAAGCCCTTTCTCTCGTACAGAATGCACTTAAGTTAAAACCTGACGACGGATATATAATTGACAGCCTTGGCTGGGTTTATTTCAAGATGGGGCGGCATGAAGATGCTGTAAAGACATTGCAGAAAGCAATGGGCATTGTAAACAATGACCCTGTAATCTATGAACACCTTGGAGATGTCTACATCTCTCAGGGTCTGAATAAAGATGCGCTGGATGCATGGGAAAACGCGCTTAAATTTCACGAAAAAGAAGAGGGGCTTAAACAAAGGGTAGAAGAAAAAATTAAGAATTTAAAGTTGAAGATTAAAAATTGATGAATTCCATATTTTCTCATTTTTAACTTTAAATCTTTCATTTAAAATGTTTACGCTTAAAACACCTGCAAAGATAAACTGGTTTCTGTCTGTTCTGGGGAAAAGAGAGGATGGCTATCATGAGATATTAAGCCTCATGCAGAGCATTTCACTCTATGACCATCTGACCTTTGAACATTCTGACAGGGTTGAGGTAATAACAGAGGCCGACATACCCATAGAGGAAAATCTCGTTTATAGGGCCGCAGTTCTCCTTAAGGAAAAGTTGTCGGTCAATAAAGGGGCAGTCATAACATTAAAGAAAGATATCCCGTTATCTGCAGGACTGGGCGGAGGAAGCAGCGATGCAGCGTGCGCCCTTTCAGGGCTGGACAGGTTATGGGAACTCAGGTTGAAAAATGAAGAATTGATAAAATTCGGCGGAATGCTGGGCTCTGATATCCCCTTCTTTTTTAAAGCCCCCATCGCTGTGGTTAGAGGCAGAGGTGAGATAGTCACGGCACTTGAAGCCGGCAGCAGACATATTATTGTTATTGTGAAACCTGCCCTTGGCATATCAACAAAATGGGCCTATTCAGAAATGAGCAGGTTACTTCCAGAGTTGACAAAGAGAGATAATAATATTAAACTTTTCTGTCAAGCCCTTGAGATGCAGGACTTTGAATCTATAGCCTTAATGATGAAAAATGACCTTGAGCTTCCTGTGATAAGGGAGTTTCAGGTTATAGGGGAAATTAAGGACAGGCTGCTTACCATGGGCGCAAAGGCTTCTCTTATGAGCGGAAGCGGGCCGACTGTCTTCGGTGTATTCAACAGCAGAGAAAAAGCTGAGGATGCTGAGAGGTCGATGAAGCCTTGCTGGAGCAGGGTTGTTGAGACGCTAATAGAAGTGAGAAGTGAGAAGTGAGAAATTTAAACTTCTCACTTCTCATGTTGGGGCGTCGACAAACGGCAAGTCAGGAGATTTTGGATCTCCCATATGGAGGTTCGAATCCTCCCGCCCCAGCCAATATAAGTGAGAAGTAAAAAGTGAAAAGTAGGAACTGGGGAATAAGAAGTAAGAAGTTCTAACTTCCCACTTCTCAGCTCTAACCTAATAGGCTATGGAGGAACAATGCCAAACGGCATAAAGCTTTTGACAGGGAATTCTAACAGGAAGCTCGCAAATGAGGTCGCGGAATATCTCGGGATTCCTGTCTGTGATACGCTGATAACCACCTTCAGCGACGGTGAGATCATGGTTCAGATAAACGAGAATGTAAGAGGCTCTGATATATTTGTGCTTCAGTCAACATGCACCCCTGTAAATGATAATATTGTAGAACTCCTGCTTCTCATTGACGCATTGAAAAGGGCTTCGGCAGGAAGAATAACCGCGGTTATCCCTTACTATGGATATGCAAGGCAGGACAGAAAGGTTCAACCGAGGGTGCCTATATCCTCAAAGCTGGTGGCTGACCTTATAACAGTGGCAGGCGCTAACAGGGTGCTGACAGTTGACCTCCATGCAGGTCAGATACAGGGATTCTTCAATATACCTGTTGACCATCTTTATGCTTCGCCGGTTATCCTTGATTACATTAAAAAATGCAATATTAAGGACATTATTATAGTTTCACCTGATGCAGGAGGCGTGGAGAGAGCAAGGGCTTTTGCAAAGAGGCTAAGCGCATCGCTTGCGATTATAGACAAGAGGCGCGAGAGGGCAAATGAGTCTCAGGTAATGAATGTAATAGGTGATGTGAAGGGAAAGAACATAATTATACTTGATGATATGATAGATACAGCAGGCACGATCGCTCAGGCTGCATCTGCGCTCACAGAGAAGGGGGCAAAAAAGGTGCTTGCAGCATGCACGCACGCTGTCCTTTCAGGTCCCGCGATAGACAGGCTTAATAACTCAGTTATAGAGGAACTGATTGTAACAAATACAATACGGCTTGACAGTAAGCAGGAGAAATGCAAAAAGCTCACAGTCCTGAGCATAGCGCCTCTGCTTGCCGAGGCTATAAAAAGGATTCATGAAGAATCTTCAATAAGTTCGCTTTTTGTATAGCGGGCGTCGGACTCATAAAGGAGGAACAGAATAAGATGGAAAGGGCTACACTAAATGTGGAAAAAAGGGATAAAGCAGGGAAAGGTATTGCGAGGGCGCTGAGAAGACAGGGCATGATACCTGCAATTATCTACAGGGGAGGCGGTTCACTGCCAATAGCAATATCAAAAAAGGCTATGGCTGAATTTATTGACTCTACGGCAGGCGAACATACAGTTGTTAATCTTAAGTTTTCAGACGGCGACAGAAAACTGGCTATTCTTAAGGAATATCAGACAGACCCCTTAAGGGGAGATATCCTGCATACGGATTTTTTTGAGATATCTCTTATGGAAAAGGTGACTGTGAATGTCCGTATTGTGACTCGTGGAGAGCCGATAGGCGTGAAGCGGGACGGCGGCATCCTGCAGCATGTGCTCAGGGAAATAGAAATAAAGTGCCTGCCTGATAAGATACCGGGGCATCTTGAGGCTGACATATCAAAGCTTGAGATAGGCCAGTCCATTCATGTTAAAGACATCCATGTGGGAGAGGGGATAGAGGTTATTACCACGCCTGATGAAATTATTGTGAATGTTGTTGCTCCTGCTGTTGAGAAAGAGCCCGAAGCTCCGGCTGAGGGCATTGTTGCTGCT
>JAPLLK010000007.1 GCA_026387575.1 Nitrospirota bacterium
CATGAGTTTAAAAATACAGACCCCGATATACTGTCAGCAATATTCGGTTTCGGTTTATTCTTGATTGCCTTTTTAGGCATCAAGATATGGAGCCTGACAGCAGAGAAAAAAACAGAAACAAAACCTGTTATAGAAGAAATACTTGAATAAAAAGTGAACAGTATTTAGTGGATAGCTGTCAGTAAAAACTGTTTATTGTCCATTATTTACTGTTCACTTAAATTAAGGAGGTTTCATGGCTAATCTTGATGTCAACAAAATCAGAAATGTCGCTGTAATTGCACATGGAGGCGCTGGGAAAACATCCCTGACCGAGGCAATGCTTTTTAATTCAGGTTCTGTTGACAGGCTCGGCAGAATTGAAGAAGGCAATACAACAACTGACTGCGAACCTGAAGAAATATCAAGAAAGATAACCATTACATCAGCTTTCGGCTTCTGCAACTGGGACAGCCACCGCATAAACCTGATTGACACACCGGGATTCATAAATTTTGTAGAAGATACCAGAGGAAGCCTCAAGGCTGTTGACGGAGCTGTCGTTATAGTCAGCGCCATATCAGGCGTTAAAGCAGAAACAGAGAAGGTCTGGAAATACGCCTGTGAATATGAAATCCCGAGAATAGTCTTTATAAACAAGATGGATAAAGAATCAGCCAACTTCCCAGGCGCTCTTGATGAACTTGTCCAATCTTTCGGCACAGAAGGCGTTCCATTACAGATACCAATAGGTTCCGGAGAAACTTTCAGCGGAATAATCAATCTCATTAACATGAAGGCGTATAAGTTTTCAGGCGGCAAGGCAGTGGAATCAGACATACCCCCTGATATGCTCTCCGAAGCTCAGGAATACAGGAAAAAGCTTGTAGAAAAGATTGCTGAATCAGAAGACGCACTTCTTGAAAAATATCTTGAAGGCGGCGAACTGATACAGGAAGAGATTATAAGAGTGATTAAAGAAGGGTCTCTGTCAAGAAGGTTTATTCCAGTTGTATGCGGCTCAGCAACAAAAAATATAGGCATCCCTCAGCTTCTGGATGCAATCATACTCTGCCTGCCTTCTCCCCATGACCTCGTAAGAATTTTCCCCATTAAAGGCAAAAATCCGAAAGACTCAAAAGACGTGCAGAGAAAGCCTGATGAAAAAGAGCCGTTCTCCGCATACGTCTTTAAAACTATAGCAGACCCTTATGCGGGAAAGCTTTCTGTATTCAGAGTCTATTCAGGCACTCTGAAGGCTGATTCAACTGTGTTGAATGCAACAACAGGAGCGAAAGAAAGGATAGGCCAGATATTTTATCTCCTCGGCAAAAAGCAGATACCGGCAAACAGTTTAGGGCCCGGAGAGATCGGAGTTGTGTCAAAACTCAAAGAGACAAACACCGGAGACACGCTCTCTGATGAGGCTCATCCCATTGTATTTGAGAAGGTGAAGTTTGCAGAACCGATAATCTCCTATGCTATAGCCCCGAAAAGCAAAGGAGATGAAGAAAAAGTCAGCACAGGCATTCACAGGATGCTTGAAGAAGACCCGACCATTAAATTTCACAGGCATGAAGAGACAAAAGAGATGATACTCTCAGGCATGGGACAGGTGCATCTTGAAGTTGCGCTTGAAAGATTGAAGAGAAAGTTCGGAGTTGAGGTTATTATGAAAACTCCAAAGATTCCATACAGGGAAACAATCCGGGCTTCATCCGATGCGCAGGGAAGGTATAAAAAACAGTCAGGCGGAAGAGGACAGTACGGAGACTGCCGGATAAAGATAGAGCCTTTGCCGAGAGGCAAGGGTTTTGAGTTTGTTGATAATATAGTCGGAGGAGCAATACCTCGGCAATATATACCTGCTGTAGAAAAAGGAATTGTAGAGGCAATGCACGAAGGGATAATTGCCGGTTATCCCATGGTGGATGTAAGGGTTACACTTTATGACGGCTCTTATCATACAGTGGATTCATCAGAAATGGCGTTTAAGATTGCAGGCTCATTGGGTATAAAAAAGGCTGTTGAAAATGCAAAGCCAATACTCCTTGAACCCGTAATGAAAGTAGAGATTACAATCCCTGATGAGACCCTCGGCGCTGTTATAGGCGACATCAATTCAAAGAGGGGCAAGGTTCAGGGAGTTGAATCACAGGCGAGAAACCAGAAAATAACATCGTTAGTCCCCATGTCTGAGATGCTGACATACGCAAACCAGCTCCACAGCCTTACATCAGGAAGAGGGCTCTATTCAATGGAATTCTCGCATTACGAAGAAGTGCCTTCACACCAGGCACAGAAGATAATAGCTGACAAGACTGCGCAGAAGAAAGAAAAGGCCGAAGAGAAATAAAAGAAACAAAAGAGGCAGATAAGGTTATCTGCCTCTTTTGTAAATGTCTAGTCTTGGGTTATCTCGTATTTTCCGTCTTTATCAATCTTGATAGTAGCTTTAAGGAAACGCACTTTATACCCAGCATCCTTAAGCATGTGATATGCCATCTCAGCCCTGACACCTGTCGCACAGTGAGTAATTACTTCCTTGTCTTTGGGTATATCTGAAAGCCTTGAGAATATTTCACTTGCAGGAATGTTCATTGCGCCTATAAGCATCCCTTTGGCCGTCTCGTTAACCTCCCTTACATCAAGTATTAGCTTATCAACAGGCTTTGTCTCTGCTATAGTCTTGAATTCCTCGATAGAGATCGTCCCCGGCATTGGCTTTGGGACATAGACGATCTGAGTGCTCAGCTTACCACGCTCAAGAGGATTTCCTGCATTTTTCCATGCTCCAATCCCGCCTTCGAGCACTGAGGTGTTCTCATATCCCCATCCCCTTACAACCTTAAACGCCTTAGCTGATGCCTTTCCGTTATCGCAGTAGATAATAATTGGAGCCTTTTTATCCGCAGGGAACTTATTCTCTGTCTTTTTTATATCCCTGAGAGGTATTGATACTGCGCCTTTAATGTGTTCTTTCTTCGCATCTTTAGTTGGCCTTACATCAATAAGAACAGTTGGGATATCTTTATCTATGGTCTCTTTCAGATACGGCGCTGCGGTGAACACCATATTGCCTGCCTTCTTCCATGCAGGCATCCCATCGTGAAAGACCCTTACAGTTGTATAACTAAGGTTCTCCGCCTTACCGGCAGAGGATGGACTCAGACTACAGGTA
>JAPLLK010000090.1 GCA_026387575.1 Nitrospirota bacterium
AGAAAGTTTTATTAGTACACCCTCAAGCAGTCCGTTGTCGCTCACAAGAATATTATCAACTCCAAATAATTCCATGATATTAATTGTAAAGAGTATGCCGGGGATAATCAAGTCTGCCCTTTCCGGCTCAAGTCCAATCATATTTTTTCTCTCACTGAGAGGAATACTTATAAGTCTCCCTGAAATATCATAGAGTTTTTCTAAAGAGATATTATGCATGTGGATTTTTTCATGGTCGTAACTCTCAAGCCCGATATCAATAGATGCAAGCGTTGTAATAGTTCCAGCTGTTCCGATAAAAACCGCACTGCTGTTTATGAGATGTCCTATCTTAGCTTTAAGTCCGCTTAAGACAGTATCTAATTCTTTTTTAAGTGAGGCAATATCAGATTTTGAAGGAGGGTCTGATTTTATATGATTGTCAAAGAGCTTTACAACGCCTGTCGGAATTGTCCCCATTTCAACAGGAGATGAATTCCGGCAGAAAATCCATTCAGCGCTTCCGCCGCCGATGTCAACAATAAGCGACGAATCCGTCTCCGGCAGGTCAAATATAACACCCCGCGCTGTAAGTTCCGCCTCCTCTTCACCTGAAATTACCTCTATATTTATTCCTGTTTCCGATAAAACCCTCCGCCTGAATTCTTCTGAATTTTCCGTCTCTCTTAATGCGCTTGTACCGACGGCTCTTATATGCGAAATACCGTAAGCCGAAATAATATCGGAAAAAACCTTCAGGACAGATACTGATTTTTCCATGTTGTCAGGATTCAGCAATCTTGTCTCGCCAATGCCTGCGGCAAGACGGGTAATTACCATCCCTGTCCTGAGGCGGATAATCCGCCTGTTTTCCACTCTGCCAATAAGCAGTCTGATTGTATTTGAACCAACATCTATTGATGACATCAACATTGTTTATTATAACCCGAAATACTGTCTAACCATTTATAAGACACAAAGGAAGCTGGGGCTCTGTATTAAGGCAAGATTCACGGGTCTGTCAGAATAGGGGCTGAAGTCTCTGCGAAGTGGAGCGGATAGCCCCGCATAACGGCTTGGAATAACCTGATATATCGTACTAACGTCCACACCATTACAAAGGTAGTTTAATATTGCCGAAAGACAGCCGCAGCCTCCTTAAGCCTATTTAAGTTGAAATAATCACGCAATGAAACTTAAAATACTCTATGAACTCCCATATACAGAAATTCCTGCGCTATCTTGAAATAGAAAAAAGCGTGTCCCCTCACACACTCAGGGCATACAGAAAAGACCTTAAGGCATTCTCCAATCACGTCAAGTCAAAGGTAGAAAACATAGGGCTGAATGATATAAGAGGGTTTGTTGCCGAGGAGATAAATTCAGGGCACAAAAAGACCACCGCAGGCAGAAGGCTCGCTACAGTAAGGTCATTCCTTAAATTTCTTTATCGTGAAGGCTATGTAAAATCAAACCCCGCAAAACTTGTCCCTACGCCAAAACTGCCGAAGATGCTGCCAAAATTTCTCTCTGTAGATGATGTCTTTTCTCTCGTGGAAAAACCGGAAGGAATAGGTTTCCTTCCTGCAAGGGACAGGGCAATCCTTGAACTCCTGTATTCAAGCGGCCTTCGCGTAAGCGAACTTTCAGGACTGAATGCAGATGACATAAATACAAGAGAGGGGCTCGTTAAGGTTAAAGGCAAGGGGAAAAAAGAGCGGATAGTCCCAGTGGGCAGAAAGGCATTAGAGGCGATGAAGACATACTTCATTGAAAGGGTTTTGCTTAAAAAGAAAGACGGAGCTTTTTTCCTTAACAGAAACGGCGCGAGATTGACAGACAGGAGTGTAAGACGTATAGTAATCAAATATGCAAAGGCAATCGGCGTTAACAGCCGTATAGGGCCGCATACTCTCAGGCATACCTTTGCAAGCCATCTTCTTCAGGGCGGTGCAGATCTGAGAGTGATTCAGGAGCTTTTAGGACATTCATCTTTGTCAACAACACAGAAATATACGCATCTGGATATAACGCATCTAATGGATACTTATGACAAGGCGCATCCTCTTGCAAAAAAATAAATAGCAGACGGGAAGATGCAGGATGCATGATACAAGTTGGAATGAATAAGGTTTTATCATGAATCGTGCATCATGTATCAGTTTAAAAAAAGGAGTAAAAAATGTTTAAGGGGACAACGATATTATGCGTGAGGCGTGACGGAAAGGTTGCCATTGCCGGAGACGGCCAGGTGACAATGGGCAATACTGTCTTGAAACACAATGCAAAAAAGGTAAGGACAATGTACGACAATAAACTCATTGCAGGCTTTTCAGGCGCAACAGCAGATGCGTTCACATTGTTTGAAAGGTTTGAGGCAAAGATAGAATCATACCGGGGCAATATCAAAAGGGCTGCTGTAGAGCTTGCAAAAGATTGGAGGACAGATAAGATTTTACGGAGGCTTGAGGCGCTTTTAATCATTGCCGATAAAGAGCATACATTTATAATCTCAGGCACCGGAGATGTTATTGAGCCTGAGGACGGGGTCGCTGCAATCGGTTCAGGAGGCCCCTATGCGCAGGCAGCGGCAAAGGGGCTCTTTGAAAATACAGATCTCTCCGCAAGAGAGATAGTTGAAAAAGCAATGAAGATTGCCTCTAAAATATGCATATACACAAATGAGAATCTGACAATAGAGGAGCTGTAGAATAGAAATTATGCATATTACTGAGAGTTTAAAATACAAATAGGAGTTGCGATGGAAAATCTTACGCCAAGAAAAATAGTAGAAGAACTGGATAAGTATATCATAGGCCAGCACAGGGCAAAAAAGGCAGTTGCAATCGCCTTAAGAAACAGGTGGCGGAGGCTGCAGCTTTCCCCTGAACTGAAAGACGAGGTGCTTCCCAAAAATATAATCATGATTGGGCCGACAGGCGTCGGAAAAACAGAGATTGCAAGACGCCTCGCAAGGCTTGCACATGCGCCTTTTTTAAAGATTGAAGCCTCCAAGTTTACAGAGGTAGGCTATGTAGGAAGGGACGTTGAATCAATGATCAGGGATCTTATGGAAATCTCACTGAACATGGTTAAGTCAGAGCATATAGAAAAGATTCAGGAGAAAGCAGAATCCCTTGCAGAAGAAAGGCTCCTTGACCTTCTGCTTCCTTCCCCAAGGCAGACACGGGGCGTAAGCATTGAAGATGAGGAGAAAGAAAAGCATAAAGAGACGAGAGAGCGGCTCAGGCAGCAGCTTAAAGAAGGCAAGCTCGAAAACAGATATGTGGAGGTAGAGGTAAGAGAAAAGGTAATGCCATTCGGCGTAATCTCAAATGTAGGGCTTGAAGAGCTTGAGATAAACCTGAAAGAGATGCTCGGAGGGTTAATCCCTGACAAGGCAAAGAGGAAAAAAGCCAAAGTGCCGGAGGCATTAAGACTACTCGTACAGGAAGAGGCAAACAAACTGATTGATATGGACAAGGTAACAAAAGAGGCTATTGAGAGAGTCCAGCAGACAGGGATTATCTTCATAGACGAGATTGATAAGGTTGCAAGCAGGGGACATGCCCACGGCCCTGACGTATCAAGGGAAGGCGTTCAGAGAGACCTGCTTCCTGTTGTTGAAGGCACAACTGTGACAACAAAGCACGGCCCTGTAAAAACAGAGCATATACTCTTCATAGCAGCAGGCGCATTCCATATGTCAAAACCCTCAGACCTCATCCCTGAACTTCAGGGGAGGTTTCCCATAAGGGTTGAGCTTGACCCATTGGGAAAAGATGAATTTGTGAGAATTCTTACAGAACCCTATAATGCGCTCACAAAACAATATACAGCACTGCTTGCAACAGAAAATGTAGAGATAAATTTCAGGAAAGATGCCGTAGAGGAGATAGCAGGCATTGCGGCAACCGTAAATGAGAAGACAGAAAATATAGGCGCAAGAAGGCTCCACACGGTGCTTGAAAAGCTCCTTGAGGATATATCATTTGAGGCGCCTGAAAAAAAGAACGGCAAACTTCCGATAGACAGGGAATATGTGAGAGCTAAACTCGCTGATATTGTAAAGGATGAGGACCTGAGCAGGTATATACTTTAAAACAAGATGCAGGACACAGGATTCACGATACACGATTCACGATGCATGATAATTTTATCCTGTATCTTGCATACTGCATCTTGCATCGTTCTTTTTTTAATCATGGCTTTTCTCACTTCCTGTGCTGCTCCGAGATATGGATACTACGAAGATTCCAAATACGAAACCCATCCAAAGGAAAGCACTAAAGAGACACAGTCGCCATCGGAGGCAAAACATATAGTTGCCTCATGGTATGGGCCTGATTTCCATGGAAAGCTGACATCATCAGGCGAGCCTTACAATATGCATGCAAATACATGCGCGCATAAGGAATATCCTTTCGGGACAAAGTTGAAGGTGACAAACATAGCAAATAACAAAAATGTAGAGTGCACTGTGAATGACAGAGGGCCGTTTATTCCTGGAAGGGACTTGGACCTCTCCTACGCCTGTGCCAAAGAGATTGAGTTAATAGGTCCCGGAACCGGGAAGGTAATAACTGAATATCTCGGCAGGGATATGCGGTACATAAAATACATAAAATATTCGCCAACTGGCGGCAGCGGACCCTTTACAATACAGATAGGCTCCTACAAAGACCTGTCAAATGCCACCCGCATGAAGGCATCGCTGGAATTTAAATACAGCAAGGTCTATATAACAGAAGCGGAGATTAGCGGGAGTAAATACTACAGAGTCAGGGTCGGCAAGTTCAATTCAAAAGACGATGCATACACCCTCGCAAAGGCCCTCGCGGATGAGGGATATAACACACTGATTGCACCTTATGAGGAGAGGATATAAAATCCGGCATGAAAAAAATTGATGAGATTGTAAAATTTCACGGACACATCTGCCCCGGGCTTGTTCTCGGATACAGGGTATCCGCGTTTGCACTGAAAAATCTTGACAAGAGGTCAAAAGATGAGGAGATAGTTGCGATAGTGGAGAACAACTCATGCGCTGTTGATGCTGTTCAGGTTATGACGGGCTGCACATTCGGAAAAGGCAATTTAATTTTCAAAGATTACGGCAAACAGGTTTACACTTTTATAAAAAGGCCTTCAGGAAAGGCAGTCAGAATATCAATTGACTGGACGCCTCCGACTGAAACAGAAAAACAAAAAGAGATGTGGCAAAAATACATGAAAGGCAACCATTCAAAAGAAGTTCTAAAAGAAGTCCACCTGAGAAAAACAAAGAAGATAGAATCCATCTTAAAGATATCTGATAAGGCTTTGTTTAAAATAAAACACGGAAAGATGCCATTGCCTGATAAGGCAAAGATATATCCGAGCATCAGATGCGAGACATGCAAAGAGAAGACAATGGAGCCGAGGCTGAGGGTGAAGAATGGGAAAACGGTGTGCATTCCTTGCTTTGAGAGGTAGAACTGGTTTAATATTTTCCGTAGGTGATTATGAGGAGCAATCATGAAAAAACTTATTGACAAGGCAAACATACTCATTGAGGCTTTGCCGTATATCAGGAATTTTTCAGGGAAGACGTTTGTAATCAAATACGGCGGCGCTGCCCAGACAGAAGAGCATTTAAAAGATTCATTCGCTCAGGATATAGCGCTCTTAAGTTTCATCGGAATCCATCCTGTGATTGTTCACGGCGGGGGGGCAAAGATAAGCTCCACGATGGAGAAGATGGGCAAGAAACCTAAATTTATTCAGGGCCAGCGCGTTACAGACAAAGAGACAATGGACATCGTTGAGATGGTTCTCGGCGGGCTTGTCAACAAAGAGATAGTCTCTCTTATAACCAAGCACGGAGGCAAAGCCATAGGCCTGAGCGGAAAAGACGGAGGGCTTATCAAGGCAAAGAAAAAACTTATGAAAAAGACCTCGCAAAAATCAGGGGTTGAAGAGCTGATTGACCTCGGACTTGTAGGCGAGGTAACAGACATAAACTCACAGGTGCTTAAAAGCCTTGAAAAGGAAGGGTTCATCCCTGTCATCTCTCCGATAGGCATAGGAGAACACGGCGAGACATTTAATATTAATGCGGACTATGTTGCATCTTCTATATCAGCAAAATTAAAGGCAGAGAAACTTATACTCCTCACAGACGTGCCCGGCATTAAGGATAAAAAAGGGAATACAATCTCAACGCTTTCTCAAAAACAGATAAAAAAACTTGTCTCTGAAAGCACAATATCAGGCGGCATGCTGCCGAAGACTCAGGCATGCATGAAAGCACTTGAGGACGGGGTTGCCAAAACTCATATTATTGACGGACGCATATCACATTGCCTCTTGCTTGAGATATTTACAAAAGAAGGAATCGGGACAGAGATTGTAAAGTGAAGGCGTTATGCAACCTGAAGTTTCTTCTCCATTGGTTTAAGAACACTTTTAAAAATACGAGAGGCCTTGAATAGTTCAACGCCTATAAGGTTGCCATTGCTGTCAAGTTCCATATTCACGCCCTGGGATATTTCTACAACTTCAGCTTCTTCTCCCTCTTTTGCAAGGCGAATCATCCCTTGTCAATCAGTCCTATGCAAGACTATAATACAGCATGGCAAAGGTTAAAACTTTCTTTCAATGTCAGGCGTGCGGATATGTGAGTCCAAAATGGCTGGGGAAATGCCCTGACTGCGGGGAATGGAATACCCTTGCTGAAGAAAAAAAAGAGGCAAGGCAGGGAAGAAAATCATCCCGAGCGGCTCGGGAAGCCCAGCCCCTGAACACAATCGTCAGCGGAAAAGAAAAGCGCACAACAACAGGGATAAAGGAATTTGACAGGGTTCTGGGAGGCGGGGTTGTTGCAGGTTCTGTAATCCTTGTCGGCGGAGACCCCGGAATCGGAAAATCAACTGTCCTTATTCAGGCGCTGTCAGGCCTCTCAAAAAAATATGAAAGCGTACTTTATGTATCCGGAGAGGAATCTCCTGAACAGATAAAACTGAGAGCGGAAAGGCTTTCTGTAGATTCCGGCAAGATACTACTTCTTGCAGAGACATCGCTTGAGAATATAATTGACACAGCCTCAAAACTAAAACCTGGCGCAATAGTAATTGATTCCATCCAGACAATGTACACAGAGGAAATATTGTCAGCCCCAGGGTCTGTAAGTCAGGTGAGGGAATGCGCGGCAAGGTTGATGTTCTTTGCAAAAAAATCAGCAATCCCTGCCTTTCTTGTCGGGCATGTGACTAAAGAAGGCGCAATTGCAGGGCCGAGGGTTCTTGAACATATCGTCGACACTGTGCTTTACTTTGAAGGAGACAGAGGACATTCTTACAGGATTTTAAGGACTGTTAAAAACCGCTTCGGTTCAACAAATGAGATAGGCGTGTTTGAGATGACAGATTCAGGGCTTTCAGAGATTGA
>JAPLLK010000072.1 GCA_026387575.1 Nitrospirota bacterium
ATCAAGGCATGCAAGCGCTGCTGCGCATGCCAATGGATTTCCTGTGTATGAATGGCCGTGAAAGAATGTCTTAAGCTCCCTGAATTCACCTGAGAATGCATTGTAAATCTCATCTGTCGTGATTGTAGCTGCTAATGGCAGGTAACCTCCTGTAATGCCTTTTGAAAGACAGAGGATATCAGGAACAACTCCTTCATGTTCGCAGGCAAACATCTTTCCTGTTCTTCCGAATCCTGTTGCAACCTCATCAGCAATCATCAGGACATTGTATCTTGTGCATAAATCCCTTACACCTTTAAGATAACCGGCAGGCAATACAATCATCCCGCCTGCTGCCTGAACCAATGGCTCAACAATAACTGCTGCAATCTCAGAAGAATGCGCTTTGAGAATCTCCTCCATTTTTTCAAGACATGCTGTTTTGCAGCCAGCATAACTGAGTCCTGATTCGCACCTGTAACAGTATGGCGAAGGCGCATTATAAGTTTTGAATAAAAGCGGGCTGAAGACTTCATGAAATGTCTCAATGCCTCCAACGCTTACAGCTCCGAGTGTATCCCCATGATATGCATTTTTCAGCGAGAGAAAGCTATGCTTTCCATTCACTCCCGTGTGTATCCAGTACTGGAATGCCATCTTGAGCGCAACCTCAACAGAAGTTGAGCCGTTGTCAGAGTAGAAAACCTTGGTTAGTGACGAGGAACGAGAAACGAAGGACGAGTTCACAAGTTGCACAAGCTTTTCCGCCAGCTTAATCGCCGGCACATTGCTTGAGCCGAGGAGCGTTGAATGTGAAATCCTGTCGATCTGTTCTTTTATAGCCTCATCTAGCTCTTTTTTTCTGTGACCGTGTATGTTTACCCATATGGAGGAGACACCGTCCAGATACCACCTGCCGCTGATGTCTTTAATGAAGCAATCCCTGCCCTCTGTGATGATAATTGGATTTTCTCCAAGCCAGTCCTTCATCTGGGTGAACGGATGCCAGAGATATTTCTTATCCAAACCTTCAAGGCGCTTGTTTTCGTCAGATATGGTCATTTTATTAAAACAGTCTGGATATAGTATTTAAGCGGTTTCTTTTGCCGATATTCATAGAGGTATTATACAAAAATAAAGAGATAAAAGCCTTGGAGGGCTTTAGCCCGAGAATGAGCGAAAACACTATATCCAGATCCAGACTCGAACTTCTAATACGCTAGGGGATTAAGTTCAACTATTATCACAAAGAATTGCTACAGGAATGTTACAAGGAGATTAAATATGCGTTAAGAGTGAAAAAAGGACGTTTATAAGCGCTGGACCCGAAAAGCTTTAAAGGGGCATCAGGCCATTCAGGACGCACATCTTTCATCCTTTTTAGACTTTACGTTAGAACTTCATATTCCAATCTGCCTGACCCAGGGTTTCAGGAGCTTTTGCCCCAACCAAACTCCATGAGCGGAATACATTCACACCTAAAAAGGTATTCTTAGCTAAACCAAAACTAAAAACACCTTTATGGCTTCTCATGCCTGTTTTCCCGCTAAGACGGTCAGAATCAGGCAATATATCAAGCACAGCATCTTTGCCAAGCATGGCATATATGTATTTAAACTGCCAATCGCCCCATTTCTCAACCTTGTCATCACCGACTTGAAACCCTAAAGAAAAACCACTTCCTCCATCTGAAACGTCAAGGTTCTTCACATATTCACCGAATAATTGTAATTTCTCAACATTTAACCCAATGGCCCTAAAAGGCCCCCTAACACTAAGCTCTAATGCAGGATTGATCATTTGGTAATCATATTTGTAGTTTGAGCCTGTCTTAGAATTCTGTCCCTTCGAATAAGTAGAAACAGCACGATTTCGAACACTATCAAAGGACTGAAAGGAAAAAGCGCCTTTTAATGAGAAATCATCATTAAATTTATAGCTAATCACCGGCTGAATAAGATACGCCATAGGAACTTCAGTATATGTATTTGTATCTGCATTAACAATAAAGGCCCCAGCCCTAATGAAAACTGCTGTGTTAGTCCCTAGTTTCTTGTCAAACTGGATTACCGCGCCTTCCGGTGTTATATCCGTATCCCAGATTAAATCAGTCGGCTCCCAAAGCAGGTCATGTAAAAGCATCTTTCCGCCTACAAGATTTAGCCAAGGCAATGGGCTATATTTTGCATAAGCATAATCAAGCACAATGTCCTTTTTGACATTGTATCCGTCAAAAGTAATAGTTGTGGAACGGGGGTCTCCACTGCCGGTAGCTATACCTATTCCCACATTAAGCTTGTCATTTACCTTACTTTCTAACCCAAGGCGCACACGGATACGGACAATATTTGCATCTTCCGGGGGTGCACTTTCATGAAGATACTGATACCTTAAACGTAAATCGCCTTTAAGCTTCGTTTCCCTGACCCAGCTTGGCAAGCTTTTCTTTAACCCTTCTTCCCTTGCTATTTTTTCGTCTTCAGCGATTTCACTTTTCAGTTTTGTTGCCTCCTTACGATCAAGAATCCCCTTTTCTACCAATTTTTCAATCAGGGAATCGACTTGAGTAGTAACAGCAAAACTCGAATTTGTTAAACCAAGCAATAGGAATCCTAGTCCTATTGTAAAAATTAATTTTTTCATTTTTCTTTCCTCCCTAAACTATTTAGTTATTCAAACACAGCTTCCTAAGCTGACGTAAATCAGTTTCAACTTTTCGCAAGGTCTCATTAGTATAATCGGCCTCAACTTCATAGCTATCCTTAAGATTGATGTAGTGCTCTTAACAGCTTATCAATCTAAAGAGCGGCAGATAACCGACATCCTTACGCATATTTAACATCATCTGCATTTTACTGCTTCACATCCTTTGCATCGGAATATCTCTTTTCTGCAGCATAAAAAACCCAAGCATTGGGCTTAATAAAACAATCAACATTAATAAAGTCTAACAATATACTGTTACAGCAATATTACGGGGATGTTACTTTTTCAAGAAAGGTTATTGCCTAAGTGAAATAGGCTATGTACTTCTTATTTTGATCATCCCATGGCAAACAGAGCGGGCACTTTCTGTAGCTCTCAGCCCTGCAGTACTCTCCAAGTTCAAACAGACTCTGGACATACGGTTTATTTAATGCCATGCATAAGTGGCTATAACAATGTATGAAAGAAGAATTCTTCTGAAAAGCACACATTTATACTTATAGCATCAGTCAAAGTAATGATGCAAACTTTCAGGGCTTTGTTTTCCTGAAACTGTCCAGCGAGACTATCTTACCTTTAGTCACAGCATCTTTTTTATCGTTCTGAATTTTTTGAGACTCTGACAAAGAATCTTTCGTCTCCAGCATATCCCATCTGTCAAATTTTATCTTCGCATCAGGAGAATACACAGAGATTATATCATCGGAGTGCAGAAAACAGTTCTCCACTTTATTGTTAGAGCCGAATCCGAGCGTTGTTACTATGCTCCCGTCTTCAGTCCATTGAAGGGTTTTATAGTTTTTGCTGTTAAAGGCCAGCACAAGCCCGTTTTCTTTCTCTTCGTCAGTAAACCCCCTGCTGCCTATCACAGTGCGTTCAGACTGCTTGACTACGACAAAAACCCTGCCGTAGTCATTCATCATGTCATAAAATAAATTTTGAAGATATTTGACTTGTTTTTTCATTCGTGCTTTATATCAAAAGGCTGGATATGGTATTTTTAATCATTTCTTGTTAAAGTGCCCCCTGCAAGAATCGAACTTGCGACCCCAGGTTTAGGAAACCTGTGCTCTATCCTACTGAGCTAAGGGGGCTGTCAACAAAAGTTCAAAATCAAAAGTGAAAAGTTAAAAATTACAAGAGAAAGAAACTATGGTTGTTATGATACCATTTCATAAAACAGACCGTCCAGCTGCGACGTGAACATTTATACGGCAGTTTACCTCTCTGTCGCCCATTTTATAATCTCCTCAACCATCGCCTCAATTGTCGCAGTCTCAGGCATAATCTGAACTTTGAGTCCTGCCTTTTCAACTGCCCGGGCAGTTACCGGCCCTATAACAGCGATTGCAACATCCCTGAGAAGCTCATCCGCATCTTCTCCGATAATCTCCATGAAGTTATCGAATGTTGACGCGCTTGTAAATGTCGCAACTGATATGCGTCCCTCTTTTAAAAACCTCTTCAGCCTTTTGCCGTGCATCTCTGGTTTGACTGTGCGGTAAGTTACAGGGATATCAATCTCTCCGCCTAATTCTCTCACCTTCTCAGGAAAAACCTCTCTTGCCTTCTCAGCCCTCGGCAGTAAGAATTTCATGCCTTTAAAGAGTTCAGAGTTCGGAGTCTGCAGATAAGATTCATGATGCACGATGCATGATGCATGATTTTTTTTATCCTGCATCTTGTATCCCGTATCCTGCATCCTGCAGTCTTTCAGAAACGCTTCAATGAGTCCCTCTGCATTAAACTCCTCAGGCATTAAGTCAACCTTAATTCCGTATCTTTTTATTTCCGCTGCTGTCTTTGTTCCAATCGCACATATCCTTATGCCTTTCAAATCCCTGATGTCTTTATCTTTTTCCATCAGCCTTTTAAGGAAATATTTCACGCCATTGCCGCTTGTAAAAATTATCCAGTTATACGCCTCAATCTTATTTATCGCGCTGTCAAGCTCATTATAATTTCCCGGCGGCGCTATCTCTATGGTCGGAAACTCAATCATCTCTGCTCCCAAATCTTCAAGAGGTTCAAATCCTCCGGCATGCTCTCTTGTCACAAGCACTCTGTGTCCGAACATCGGTTTCTTCTCATACCACATGAGTTTCTTTCTTAATTTCACCACTTCGCCGATCACCATAACAGCAGGTGGTTTTATGTCCTTTTCTTTCACAATGCCAGCAATGTCTCTTAGAGTGCCTGTTATGGTCTTCTGGTCAGGCCTTGTGCCCCATCTTATCACGGCAACAGGCGTGTCCGGGTTTCTGCCGTTTTCCATAAGTTTTTTTACGAGGACATCCATATTTTTCACAGCCATTAAAAAAATCAGGGTGCCGGCTCCTGTTGCAAGTTTTGCCCAGTCTATCGCAGACTCTTCTTTTGTCATGTCCTCATAACCGGGAATTACCGCAAATGAAGATGAATATCCCCTGTGTGTGATAGGTATGCCTGCGTATGCAGGCGCTGCCACAGCAGAACTTACGCCGGGCACAACTTCAAAATCAATATTGTTTTCATAAAGCGCCTCTGCCTCTTCTCCGCCCCTGCCGAATACAAAGGGATCACCGCCTTTAAGCCTGCATACAACCTTTCCTTCCTTTGCCTTTTCAACGAGGATTTTGTTTATTTCATCCTGCGTCATTGTATGGTGTCCGCCTCTCTTGCCGGCGTATATGAATTCAGCATCATGTTTTATGTAATTCAAAACCTGAGCATTTAAATGGAAATCATAAACCACCGCATCTGCTCTCTGGAGGCATTTCATGCCTTTGACTGTGAGCAGTCCGATATCGCCGGGGCCTGCACCAACAAGATAAACTCTGCCTTTTTTCTCGTTCATAAACAGATAATTTTAACACAAATAAGCGTAAGCTCTCTCCATTAAATATTCCATGAAAATTCACTAACAAACTCTCAACACTGATTTCACCGATAAAATCCTTGTAAATCATGTAGTTACAAAAAAATAACTTTCCGCTTGACATGCACAAGATATTGTGGTTTAATTAGTAAAACTTTATTTGCCAACACAACTTATTGGAATATAAGGAGACTCCGATTCGTGGAGATTTGCAAGGGCCTTGAAGATTGGGTTGCCTGCTTGAAATGCCCTGATATCTGTACAAAAGCCTGTTTTATAAGAGCTGAGACAGCGGATGAATTTGCGTAAAAGCTATAACAGACGGACGGAATTTTCAGCCTCAGCTGATTCGCTGAAGTGAAAAAGAAATCATACAAATCATACAATTTTAACAGGAGGAATTTATGAAGGTCTTAAACGGTCTCAGCCTTACACCAAATGCAATGAAAGTCCTTGAGAAAAGGTATCTCAAAAAGAATGAGGAAGGGAAGATTGTAGAGACGCCTCATGAGCTTTTCAAAAGAGTTGCGCGGAGTGTTGCAGCTGCCGACATTCACTATGGAAAGACAGAGGCGGGAGTCAATGCGATAGAGTCATCTTTTTATGAGATGATAACCTCTCTGGATTTCCTCCCCAACAGTCCCACACTGATGAATGCGGGAAGAAGGCTTGGACAGCTCTCTGCATGTTTTGTTCTCCCTGTCGATGATTCAATGGAATCCATATTTGATGCGGTAAAGAACGCTGCAATAATACATAAATCAGGCGGAGGGACAGGATTCAGCTTTTCAAGGCTCAGGCCCAACGGAGATGTCGTAGGCTCAACCAAAGGCGTATCATCAGGCCCGATATCATTCATGACAGTGTTTGATACAGCAACAGAGGCAGTAAAACAGGGCGGGACAAGAAGAGGCGCGAATATGGGCCTTTTGAGAGTTGACCATCCTGACATTATAAACTTCGTCACATGCAAAGATGAAAATACAAAGCTGAATAATTTTAATATCTCGGTCGGGCTCACGGAAGAATTCATGAATGCCCTGTCAGAAGACAGTCCGTATGACATCCTAAATCCACGGACGCAGAAGGTTATACAGAGGCTCAAGGCAAAAGAAGTGTTTGACCTGATAGTGAACCATGCATGGAAAAATGGAGAACCGGGCATTGTATTCCTTGACAGGGTAAATGAATCAAACCCCACTCCGCAAATAGGTTCGATAGAATCAACAAATCCATGCGGAGAACAGCCCTTGCTTCCATTTGAATCATGCAATCTCGGCTCTATCAACCTCGCAAGCCACATTACAAGTGACAGTGAAGCACAGGTTGACTGGCAGAAACTAAAAGACACCGCATGGAAAGCAGTTCATTTCCTTGACAATGTAATAGATGTAAACAAATATCCATTGAAAAAAATAGAGGAGATGACAAAGGCAAACAGAAAGATAGGGCTTGGCATTATGGGATGGGCAGACATGCTAATTCAGATGAACATACCCTACAACTCTGCGCGTGCAGTAGAGCTTGCCGAGGAGGTTATGGGATTTATACAGGCAGAGGGTAAAAAGGCATCATCAGCGCTGGCGGAAGAAAGGGGAGTTTTCGAAAATTACGAAGGAAGTATCTATGATGGAAAACTCCGGGTAAGAAATGCAACAGTGACAACTATTGCACCGACAGGTACATTGTCAATAATTTCAGGATGTTCATCAGGCATAGAACCGCTATTCGCAGTCTCATATGTAAGGACTGTTATGGAAGGCACAAAACTTATAGAGGTAAATCCGCATTTTGAAAAAGTCGCCAAAGAGCGGGGCTTCTGGAACAGGGAGTTAATGGAGAAAATCGCTGAAAAGGGGACGATAAAAGATTTTAACGAAATCCCTGATGATGTTAAGGCTGTGTTTGTCACAGCGCATGACATAACGCCTGAAGAGCATATAATGATGCAGGCTGCCTTCCAGAAATATGTTGACAACGCAGTATCAAAGACAGTCAACTTCACGCATGAGGCAACGACAAAGGATGTTGAGGATGTATATCTGCTTGCATACAAACTCGGCTGCAAAGGAGTCACTGTTTATCGCGACGGCTCAAGGGAAGAGCAGGTTCTTACAACAGGGAAATCAAAAGAAAGCAGTCAGCAGTCAGCAGTCAGCAGTCAGCAGCAAAAGATAATACCCAGAAAAAGACCGGAGGTTTTGAATGCCAAGAACCGTCTCATTAAGACTGGCTGTGGCAACATCTATGTTACTACCACTGAAGATGAAAAAGGAGATCTCTTTGACCTCTTTACCTCTATGGGAAAGGCTGGAGGATGCGCTGCAAGCCAGGCAGAGGCAATCGGAAGGCTCATTTCACTTGCTTTGAGGTCCAATATCGAGCCTGAAGTAATAACAAGTCAACTTAAAGGTGTGCGCTGCCACCAACCGGCATGGCACAGCGGAGGGCAGATCCTCTCATGTGCTGATGCAATTGCAATGGCTATCGAAAAACACAGAACAGACGGCAAGAAAGGAAACGGCAACGGACACAAAGATTCTTCAGACATTATGCTGATAGGCGCATGCCCTGAATGCGGCGGCGCAGTTGAGCACGAAAGCGGCTGTGCAGTCTGCCACAACTGCGGATTTACAAAATGCGGGTAAAAGGGGAAAGAGAATCATAGGATGTGAGTACAATTCAGGAACTCCTTGGGCATAGAAGCAGACTACAATGATCTATACCCATGTGGCTACAAAGAATATTCTCGGCGTAAGGAGTCTGCTGAATAAGTAATGACTGTACTTGATAAGATAAAAGAAATAACAGAATTTCTTAGAAGCTGCGGCATTGAGGATGCGCATAAGGAATCAGAAATAATCATGGCTCATGCGCTAAAGATAGACAGGACAGTTCTTTACAGAGACAACCCTGGCGTCACAGGGGAAAATATAAAAGATATCGGAGAGATTTTAAGGCGCAGGGCTGTGAGAGAGCCGCTTCAGTATATCCTTGGCTTTGTAGAGTTTCACGGCTTGAAGATAAAGGTTGGGCAGGGCGTCCTTATCCCCAGGCCTGAGACAGAATTGCTGGCAGAAGAGGTTGTAAAACTGTTCACTGTGCACCGTTCACCGCTCACTATCCTTGACCTCTGCACAGGAAGCGGGTGCCTTGCGCTTGCAATAGCAAAACACTTTCCGGATGCCGAAGTGTACGGGCTTGACATATCAAAAGATGCAATAAGGTATGCGAAGGAGAATGCAGAGCTGAATGGGATCAGGAATGCTGTGTTTCTTAAGGGCTCATTATTCGAACCGCTCAGTCAACTTTTAACTCATAACTCTTCACTTTTAACTTTTGATGTGATTGTCTCAAATCCTCCTTATATCAGAAGCGGTGACATGCCGAATCTTCAGCCTGAAATAAACAAGTGGGAGCCGAGGAATGCGCTTGATGGAGGCGAGGACGGGCTCAGCTATTACAGAACGATACTTTCAGAGGCACGCAGATACCTGATGCTCAGCGGAGTTATCTTTCTTGAAATCGGAGAAGGACAGGCAGAGGAAGTGACAGTTATTGCCATGCAGAACGGTTTCTGTAATATCTCTGCGATTAAAGACTATGCAGGCATAGAGAGGATTGTTGCAGTACGCGCATTATAGATTGCTAACTCCTTGACTTTGAATTGGAATTTTAATTAAGATAGCAACGATTTCCCCCGTAATATAGAGGAGGCTCTTTTATGGCAGCTGGCATGCACGAAGTGCTTTTAATGGATGCGATTATTGATCCCAACAAGATTCCCCATAATGTTACTTACGCAGTCCTTGCGTCTGTCATTCTTATAACATCTGCGCTTGTCATCAGGCGTTCTCTCAGGATGGTGCCGACAGGATTTCAAAATTTTATTGAGGCTGTTGTTGAGACATTTCTGAAACTCTCAGAGGAAAACATAGGTCATCACTGGGGCAGGACCCTTTTCCCTTTGATCGGCACATTGTTCATGTTCATCCTTCTTTGCAATTTCATGGGACTTATTCCAGGGTTTGCATCTCCCACAAGCGATATAAACACAAATGCGGCAATGGCTATTCCTGTATTTCTGGTAACACATTATTACGGGGTTAAGGTCCACGGCATAAAATACCTAAATCATTTCCTTGGCCCAATTCGTTCTGTTTTTGCGCTGCCCTTAATGGCGCTCATGTTTATAATTGAATTTATCGGCCATCTTGTAAGGCCTGTTACTCTTTCGGTGAGGCTTTTCGGGAACATGGCGGCAAAGCATATAATGCTCGGTGTGCTTGCAACGCTTGCACCGCTGTTTATTCCGATTCTTATACTCGGACTTGGGACGTTAGTCAGTCTGATACAGGCATTTGTCTTTGTCCTTCTTACCACTCTATATCTTGCCGGCGCTGTAGAAGAAGGACATTAAAATACGAGTTTGAAAGAAAGGAGGGAAAGGTGATGAGAAAAATAATCTCAGTAATTTTAATGACACTTACTCTTGTCTGTCTGCTTGCTCCGTTTGTTTTTGCTCAAGAGGCAGGGGCTGTGCCTGCAACTTCTGGCGATTCTTCTGTTAAGGCGATGGCAGTTCTTGCCGCCGGGCTTGCAATAGGCATTGCAGCATTAGGCACAGGCATTGGGCAGGGTATCGGTTTAAGCAAGGCATGTGAAGGCGCAGCCAGAAATCCTGGTGCAACCGCAAAGATTCAGATCCTTCTGATCATCGGTCTTGCGATGATAGAGTCTCTGGCAATCTATGCGCTGCTCGTGGCGTTGGGTATTCTGATCAACCAGAAACTCTTCTTCTAAAAAAAGGAAACTAATCAGTTCAAAAGGGCTCGTCCCGATATTATCGGGACGAGCCCTTTTTTCATTTTGTCTTTGCTCTGAAATATGACGACTTGTATTTGTCGGGATGGAACGGCTTGAGCCTTACAACTTTGCAGTGAGAAAGCCTTTTGACTACAGACTCTTTGGTTACGCGCTGGGCCCTTCTATCAAGAAATCTCTATTACAATAATTTTTTCCTCAGCATCTCATTCACAATCTGCGGATTTGCCTTGCCTTTAGTCAGCTTCATAATCTGCCCTACAAAGAAGCCCAAGAGTTTTTCGTCACCTGCCTTAAACCTCTCAACCTCTTTGGGATTCTTTGAAATCACCTCGTCAATAGCTTTCTCTATTGCTAATTCATCGCTTATCTGTACAAGCCCCTTTTCTTTGACAATAGTTTCTGCATCTTTGCCGGTCCTGTACATTTCCTCAAACACAGCCTTTGCAATCTTTCCGCTTATCGTGCCTTTATCCATAAGCTTGAGCATCTCAGCAAGCTGTTTTGGTTTTAACTGGCATTCTTCTATGGATTTATTCTCTTCATTCAGTAGTTTCGTCAACTCACCCATAATCCAGTTTGCCACTGCCTTTGGCTGCCCACCTGCCTCAACTGCAGCTTCAAACCACTCAGCAAGAGTTTTCTCGGATGTCAACAAATCCGCATCGTATTCAGGCAATCCGTATTCAGATACAAATCTTTTGCTTTTGGCATCAGGAAGCTCAGGCAAAGATGCGTTAATCTCATCAATCCATTCCTGCTCAACTGTTATCGGCACAAGGTCCGGTTCAGGGAAATAACGGTAATCATGCGCCTCTTCCTTGCTGCGCATGGATTCTGTAACTCCTTTATCTGAATCCCAGAGCCTTGTCTCCTGAATGACCTTCCTGCCTTCTTCAACAACTTTAATCTGTCGTTTTATTTCATATTCAAGCGCCTTTTCAACAAATTTAAATGAATTGATGTTTTTGACCTCTGCCCTTATGCTGTATTCTTTTTGTCCAACAGGCCTGATGGATACATTTGCATCACATCTTAATGAGCCCTGCTCCATGTTCCCATCGCATACTCCGAGGCACCTCAGGATTGCCCTCAGTTTTTTCATGTATTCCGCTGCCTCTTTCGGCGTCCTTATATCAGGTTCCGAAACGATCTCCATGAGCGGAACACCTGCCCTGTTGAGGTCAACAAAGCTGTAGTTCCCTGCACCTTCGTGTATATTCTTACCTGCATCCTCTTCCATGTGAATCCTTGTTATGCCGATTTTTTTAATCTCAGAATCAACAACAATCTCAATATAACCATGCTCGCATATCGGAAGTTCATACTGGCTTATCTGATAGCCTTTTGGGAGGTCGGGATAGAAATAATTTTTTCGTGCAAACCTGCTGTAATTTGAGATTTTACAGTTTGTAGCAAGTCCTGTCCTTATCGCAAACTCAAGTGCCCTTTTATTTAAGACAGGAAGCGCTCCCGGCATGCCTATGCATACAGGGCATGTCTGGGTGTTCGGTTCAGAGCCGAATTTTGTAGAGCACCCGCAGAATATCTTGCTGTCCGTCAGCATCTGCGCATGGACTTCAAGGCCTATCACCGCCTCATATTTCATAAATTCGGTTTCCTCTTATGCCAGTCTGTTGATTGTTCATAAGCGTATGCTGCTTTCAGAATGCTCTCCTCGTCAAAGTGCTTTCCGATAATCTGCAATCCAATTGGAAGATTGTTTGATGTGAAACCGCATGGCAGTGAGATTGCAGGTATGCCTGCAAGGTTTATAGAGATTGTGAATATGTCAGAGAGATACATCTGCAGCGGGTCTTCTGTCTTTTCTCCTGATTTAAACGCCGCTGTCGGAGATGTGGGTGTGACAATCATATCAACGCTATTAAACGCTTTTTCAAAGTCTGTTTTTATCAATGTCCTTGCCTGCTGCGCCTTTTTGTAATAAGCATCGTAATAACCAGAGGAAAGCGCATAAGTTCCAAGTATTATCCTTCTTTTCACCTCAGCCCCGAACCCCTGCGCCCTTGTGTTCATATACATCTCCATCAGGTCTTTGCCCGCTGCCCTGAAGCCGTATTTAACTCCGTCATATCTCGCAAGATTGGAGGATGCCTCTGAGGTTGCAAGCACATAGTATGTTGCAACTGCGTATTCTGTGTGCGGCAGTGATATCTCAACAGGGATTGCGCCGAGGGATTCGAGCTTCTTTATAGCAGTTTTAACGGATTCCTCTATTTCCCTGTCCATTCCCTTAATAAAATATTCCTTTGGAATACCTATCTTTAACCCTTCAATTTCGTTTCCCAGTACTTTTGTAAAATCAGGGACAGCAACAGGCGCTGATGTGGAATCAAAAGGGTCTTTTCCTGAAATTATATTTAGCAGTATTGCGGAGTCTTTTACATTTTTTGTTATGGGGCCTATCTGGTCTAATGATGATGCAAATGCAACAAGTCCGTACCTTGAAACCCTTCCGTAAGTAGGCTTTAACCCTACCACGCCGCACAATGCCGCTGGCTGCCTGATTGAGCCGCCTGTGTCGGAGCCAAGCGCAGCAATACATTCATCGGCTGCAACCGCTGCTGCAGAGCCTCCGCTTGAACCGCCCGGAATTCTTTCAATATCCCATGGATTTCTTGTTGTGAAGAAACCTGAATTCTCAGTCGACGAACCCATTGCAAATTCATCGAGGTTTGTCTTCCCGATGAGTACATACCCGTTTTCGTTCAGCCTTGATGTTACAGCGCTTTCATAAGGCGGGATAAAGTCAGCAAGGATTTTTGATGAACAGGTAGTGCGTATGCCTTTTGTGCACATGTTGTCCTTAATTGCAACCGGAATCCCATGGAGAGGCAAAGACCTGCCTTCATCTATTTGCTTTTGAGAGGCATCAGCCATCTCATAAGCCTTCTCTTTTGACAAGGTGACAAATGCCTTTACTTTACTATCAACAGATTCGATCCTCTGATATATGGAATTCAGAAGTTCCTTTGCAGTGATTTTTCTTTTATCAAGCAGTTCCTTTGCTTCAGAAATGCTAAGCCTATAAAGTTCCAATTTCCCCCTCTTGGCAATCAGTTTTACAAGTTTAGCATAGAGAACTGAAAGACATCCAGAACATAACCCCTTGCTTTTTTGATTCGTTTGCTGTAACACTATAAATAGTTCGGGTGCCAAAAGGCTTAATAGGGAATCCTGTTAAATTCAGGAGCGGTCCCGCCGCTGTAATCCCGATTCCGATTGTTTGATTGGAATAAAAGCCTTTGCCGGTAATATGCCACTGTTCAATGCGAATGGGAAGGCTGGCAAAGGTAGGGAGAGTCAGAAGACCTGCCTGTGAACGAATAGGGTTTAGGGAGTAGGGTTTAGGGGTTAGTGAAAAAATAATCCCCAAGCCCCAATCCCTAATCCCTAAAAGCCTTTCCGTGGAGGAAGGTGGGGATGAAGTAAATCAGGGTGCAATCCTCTCGCCAGTCCCGAGCTGCTCGGGACTGGCGAGAGGATTTTTTATTTTAGGGGGAGTGAATTGATAACATTCATCATAGGCGGGGCAAGAAGCGGAAAAAGTTCGTTTGCCCTGAATCTCGCTAACAATTGCACCTCAGCTAAAGAGGGGGTTCGTGGGGGAGACGAAATCTCCTCCACGCCCAAGAAGGCGTATATTGCAACAGCACAAGCACTCGATGATGAAATGAGAGAGAGAATTGAAAAACATAAAAGCGTTAGAGGAAACGATTGGGATACGTTTGAGGAACCAATAAAGATTTCAGGAGTGATAGAAAAAATAGGGGACAACTATAGTGTGATTACTTTAGATTGTCTGACACTGTGGCTGTC
>JAPLLK010000064.1 GCA_026387575.1 Nitrospirota bacterium
CGTAAAAGAGATAGAAGAAGCGCTTCTCAACGGTGAGGCAGACCTTGCTGTCCACAGCATGAAGGATGTGCCTACTGACTTTCCGAAAGGACTTCATCTCGCTGTTATATGCAAGAGGGAAGACCCAAGGGATGCGTTTATTACAGCAGGGGTTAGTGAAAGGAAAATTAAAAGATTTAAAGACCTGCCAAAAGGTGCGACCGTTGGCACAAGCAGTCTGAGGCGTTCATGCCAGCTCCTGAGCATAAGGCCTGATTTGAAGATAGAACAACTAAGGGGAAATCTTGACACAAGGCTGAGAAAGCTTGATGAAGGACATTTTGACGCTATCATCCTTGCAGCAGCAGGGGTTAAGAGGCTCGGTTGGGCAGAGAGAATAACAGAGATACTTGAGCCTGATATAAGCCTTCCTGCGATTGGACAGGGCGCAATCGGGATTGAATGCAGGATTGACGATGATTTTATCAATAAGCTTATTGCTCCGCTTAATCACAGTGAGACATCCATCTGTGTCCGCGCTGAAAGGGCATGTCTTAAAAAACTTGAAGGCGGCTGTCAGGTTCCGATTGCAGCACATGCGACACTTAACAACGCCAAGTTGTCAATGGATGGATTAGTCGGTAGCGTAACAGGCGACAGGATTATTAAGAGCCATGTAGAAGGAAATCCCCAAAATGCCGAATCCCTCGGTCTCAAACTCGCGGAAGATTTACTTTCAAAAGGAGCAAAAGAGATTCTTGATGAGGTTTACGGCAAGAACATCAGCCCTGTTAACGGTGAAATAGCAAGCTGAACTATTTCCCCTCAATCTTCAAAAACTTCCTCTTCCCTGCCTTGAAAAGGTAAGTCCCGGACTTGAGTTTTGCGTCAGGATTGTCGCATTTTTTGTCATCAATTGTAACACCGCCCTGCTTTATAAGCCTCATTGCCTCGCCTGTGCTTGAGCAGAGACCTGAGAGTTTCATTATCTTCGGAACCCACATCTCATCGTCTTCCCATTTAAGCTCAAAAACAGGTATCTCATCAGGCATTCCCTTATCCTTAAAAATATGCCCGAATTCTTCTTTGGCTTTCAAGGCATCATCTTTTCCCCAGTATCTTTCTACAATCTCCAGTGCAAGATTTTCTTTGGCGGTTTTAGGATGGATAGCGCCTTTTTCTATTCCCTTCTTCAGTGCGCTGAGTTCATCAATTGATATATGGCTCAGAAGTTCATAGTACCTGAGCATGAGGGTATCGTTTATTGACATTACCTTTCCGAACATATCCTTTGGCTGTTCCGTAATCCCGATGTAATTTCCAAGGCTCTTTGACATCTTGTTCACGCCGTCCAGTCCCTCAAGCAAAGGCATGAGAACAACAGCCTGCTCTTCAACCCCCATTTTCCTCTGCAAAGTTCTTCCCATAAGTATATTGAACTTCTGATCTGTGCCTCCAAGTTCAACATCTGCTTTCAGATGTACAGAGTCGTATCCCTGAAACAGAGGATAATAGAATTCAAGTATTGTTATGTCCTGCTGGCTTTCAAATCTTTTCTTGAAATCCTCTCTTTCAAGCATCCTTGCAACTGTCTGCATTGAGCCAAGTCCGACAATATCCATAACGCTCATCTTTGTGAGCCACTCGCTGTTAAATAGCACCTTTGTTTTTTTAGGATCCAATATCTTAAATATCTGCTCTCTGTATGTCCTGGCGTTTTTTAAAACATCTTCCTTTGTCAGCGGTTTTCTCACCTCTGACCTGCCGGTAGGATCTCCAATCATTCCTGTGAAATCACCGATAATAAATAATATCTCATGCCCCAGTTCCTGAAACTGTCTCATCTTTTCAAGCAGCACTGTATGGCCGAGATGGATATCAGGAGCAGTTGGGTCAAACCCTGCCTTTATCTTTAAAGGAGTGTTCTTTTTTACAGACTTCTCAAATTTGGCAAGGAGCTCTTTTTCGCTGATTACTTCAACAGCCCCTCTTTTGATTATCTCAAGTTGTTTCTCAGGTGTAAGCATGGGATTTATGATAACCCCTTAAGGTGATTGCAGTCAATTTTTATATCCTGCCCTCATTATCTTGACTTTATTCCTACTAAAAAGATATACTTTCTCCTCTGGAGAAAAATAATGGGAACATATACTACATACCATCCTCACAAGATTAAAAGGAAACGGACACACGGCTTCCTTGAGCGCATGAGTTCAAAGGGAGGACGCAAGGTCATTCAAAGAAGAAGGGCAAAGGGCCGGAAGAAACTGGCCGTTTAATCTTTGATTCCTTATCGCAGTCGGGGCTTTACACCTATGAACCTTATTAATAATGTGAGCGGCTCTGATGCATACAGTGGAGAGTGCATGGCGGGAGATATAATTAAAATTATTTTATTAGGGGCTATAAAGCTCTATAAATATGCAATCTCGCCATTATTGCCTGACAGTTGCCGGTTTGTGCCTACCTGTTCTGAATATTCGGCAGAGGCAATAGAAAAATACGGCGCTGTAAAGGGCAGCTACCTCTCATTGAAGAGAATACTAAAATGCCATCCGTTTCATAGCGGCGGCTATGACCATGTAAGGTAAACAGAATAATGGGAACAGAAAAAAGAACATTAATAGCTATAGTCCTTTCAATAATCATCCTTCTTGGGTATCAGTTTTTATTTCCTCCTCAGCCGCAGAAGCAACCGGCAACCGAACAGGCAAAAGAAGAAAAGAAAGAAAATAAAGTGCAGGAGACTGTCAAGCCTGTTTCCGTTCCTGCTTCAAAACCAACAGTATCCCCAACAGAAGAAAAAGAAGTCAGGATTGAAACAGGCCTTTATTCTGCAACTTTTTCGTCAATAGGCGGAACGATAAAAAAATGGGAATTAAAAAAGTATAAAGATAAAGAAGGGCTGTCTGTGGTCCTTCAGCAGGGACAGAGCGTTTATCAACCTCTAAGCATGGGGTCCCAGAATAATTTTAATCTTGCAAAGGTAAGTTTTAGAATCTCAGGCAGAGACCTGAACCTTGATGAAAACACAAACACAGGCGCCATTGTTTTTGAATATGCAACCTCCGAATCTTCCATAAGAAGAACTTACACTTTTTATAATGACAGCTACAAGATTGACCTTAAGGATGAAGTTGCGGGGTTGCCTGAATACTGGATAACGCCCGGCACTGACTTCGGTATTTATGACAAAAAAGACAAGTCAGCGCATCTCGGCCCTGTACTACTTAAAGATGCAGAGAAAATAGAGTTTGACGCAAAAAAACTGAGCGAGACTAAAAGCTATCAGGGCAGGCTGAAATGGATTGCTCAGGAGGATAAATATTTCTTTTCAGCTATTGTGCCTGTAACTCAGATGGATGAGGCAAAGGCATGGAAAGTTCAGGATGCGTCAGTTATCGCGTTCAAGGGAAAATCCGGCATTAATAATTTTATCGTTTATGCCGGGCCGAAAGAACACGACACCCTAAAAAAATTAAATGTCGGGCTTGAGCACATCATTGATTTCGGCTTTTTCTCTATCATATCAAGACCGCTGTTCTGGCTTATGAAATTCTTTCATAACTTCATGGGGAATTACGGATGGGCCATAGTGCTTTTGACAATAGTAACACGAATTCCATTTATCCCGCTTCTAAACAAAAGTCAGGCATCAATGAAAAAGATGCAGGAAATCCAGCCCAAAATGGCTGAGATAAAAGAAAAATATAAGAAGGACCCGCAGAGGATGCAGAAGGAAACAATGGAGCTTTACAAAAAACACAAGGTAAACCCCCTTGGGGGCTGCCTTCCTATGCTGCTGCAGATTCCTGTATTCTTTGCGTTATATAAGATATTATCAATCGCTATTGAATTGAGAGGCGCACCGTTCCTGCTCTGGATAACAGACCTCTCAGGCCCGGACACGCTTTTCGGGCACATCCCTTCATGGTTCCCTTTGATTGGCGGTTTCGCTGTCGGTCCACTACCGATTGCCATGGGGATTACAATGGTCATCCAGCAGAAAATGACACCTTCATCAGCCGACCCTGCCCAGCAGAAGATGATGATGCTCATGCCGATTATATTTACATTCATGTTCCTTAACTTTGCGTCAGGACTCGTACTTTACTGGCTGGTAAATAACCTGCTTTCAATTGCTCAGCAGTTTCATGTGAACAGAAAACTTGCGAAAGAAAAAGCGTAATCGCTAAAGCTCACTGGCAGCGTACTCGCCGTCCAGCGCAGCGTTTTGTTAAAATTATTTTAATTGTTTTTTTATCCAGGCAGGATTTCTACGGCAATCAAGAATCGCATAAACCAATGTTTCAGCATCAGATAATTTATAATAAATGGCAAACGGAAAACGTTTTGAAAGCATGCGGTGATAACCGAAGTATACGGGATGGATTCCGGCGTAAACTTGCAAGGAATCAATGTCAGAAAATAGAGAGTCTATAAAATAATTCCCGAGGCCGACTGATTGTTTATCATAAAAATAAAATCCATCGATCAAGTCTTGTGACGCGGATTCAAGAATACGAATTTTCATTTGCAGGATTTTCTAATTCTTTCTTTTTCTCCATCCCAAGCATTAAATTTTTCTTTGCCCTTGGCCACAGATTTTTCGCGCTGAGATAAAATATCTTTATGCCATGATGGTGAAGCGACTGCATTTGCATGTTTACATAAATCATCCCACAGTAATTCCATAGCCCGAATTTTATCCCTTGTTGTCATTTGGTCGAGTTGTAATACCATATACTTTCACCTCGCATTTTTTTATTAAAGCATATATGTATATTTTTTAATATTTTAGAGTAAAAAGTCAAAGCTCTCGGCTTTCGATTTCTTAATTTTCTTCATTATAATTTACACACAACGACCGAAATGAAGCGCAGGGCACAGACCTGAAACTGAAAACTAACAAGCGTTATTCCCTGTCGCCTCGATTTTATTGTTGTACACTGTCTTATTTATGTTTTAATGGTTGCTGGCCCTATTTCCCCAGTTGCATGTTTACCATGCTGAAAGCAATTCCCAGCCTTTGCTCAAATAGGAATCCTCAATGGCGTTTTCAGCAAAAAATGGGTAAATAAGCCATGATATTCCAAATGTAATTGCAGCAAGAACCAGAGAAATTATAAAATGCTTCCATGCGCCATGTTTTGCAAAATAAAGAGGTCCGAATAGAAAAGTCCACAGTGCCGGATGGCTTGTTTCAACTCTATAGTCATTTATAGGATTACGAAATGTCATCTTAAAATTCCTCCCTTGCTCTTACAGCATACAACTTGCTGATAGACGACAATGCCGTCTTTTTGTTCATTATTTTTTTATATTCGTACAACGTGGAGGTTCAGTGGGAGCCGGCTTTTTCGGCGATCCACTGCAGCCGATGGTTAGAAGGTTTCATTATTGTCCTAGAATCATGTTTGGTATGTTTTTCTTTTGCCACTCTTTGCCTTCATTGGATATATTTGTAATGACTACGCCCCCTTCCGTTACAAGGGTAATTTTGGGCTTAACCTGATCGCGAAAATCGATGGTGCCAGAAGCCGTTGTTCCATACTGATTTTTCCCTTTGATTTGATGCACGCCCTTAGAAACAATCTGTTTTTCAACGACAAGATAAACTTGGGCTTGAGTCAGTATTCCTATACCTGCTATGCCTTCAAAAATACTAACGATATCGAGTGACGTGCCAGTATATTCCAAGTGACCAATGATCGGGGGTTTGTAAGATTTGTTATCTATTTTGAATTCTATGGCTATGTTTGTGCCGTAGCCAGAATCTGGATCACCCGCAAAACATACTGAATGGGCTGCAAAGATTATGATGAAGCACAACGAGATTCTCCTAATCATATTCTCTCCTTCTAACAATTACTATAGGAACCGTCGTATTTTCTGAAAACTGATTAGAATATAGCATACCTTACAGATTTTCTAAAGAGAAAAAGTTGTATAAAATCAATTATGGGGTAGTTTCACTATTTAAATTATTAGGGACACATCCCATATTTTTCTTCTCTGATTTCTTCGTTGTTTTCCATAAAAAGTTTAACACAAATACTCGCTAAAGTTTCTCTCCATCTTTAAAGAAATCTTCCGATGCAGCTATTTTTAAGAAATATGGGATGTGTCCCCAGTTTTCCCATATTATTGTAGATTATAGAAATCAAAGACGGGATAGGCAAGAAAAAGTATCCATCCTGAAATTATTCCAAAATCCCGGATTCATCATCTTCTAAGTTATACTATTAATCATGATTCTTGACGACACCATAGCCGCCGTCTCAACTCCTCCCGGCGAAGGCGGAATCGGCATTGTCAGGCTCACAGGAAAAGACGCAATAAAAATAGCAGACAGGCTATTTAATTCTTCAAAAGGCAAAACCCTCTTTGATTCAGCTTCGCACAGAATAATCTATGGCTTTATAAAAGACTCATCCACAGGCGAAACAGTGGATGAGGTGCTGGTCTCAATAATGCGCTCGCCTAATACCTACACCAGAGAGGATATTGTTGAGATAAACTGCCACGGCGGGATGTCCCCTCTGAGAAATGTACTTGAACTTGCGGTTAAACATGGCGCACGGCTTGCTGAACCCGGAGAGTTCACAAAAAGGGCCTTTTTAAACGGAAGGATTGACCTGAGTGAGGCAGAGGCCGTGCTTGACCTCATAAGGGCAAAGACAGATGAGTCGCGAAGAATCGCCCTTGAACAGCTCAGAGGCAGGCTCTCTGAAAAAATTCTAAATCTCAGAGAGCAGCTTACAAAGATATGCGTCTTCATCGAGGCTTGCATAGATTTTCCGGAAGAGGACATAGAGCTTGCATCGAAGAAGGAAATCATTGAATCAGCAGAGACAATCCTGAAAGAGCTTGCGTCCCTTCTAAAAAGTTACGATGAAGGCAGATTTTTCAGAGAAGGGCTTGCAGCGGCAATCGTTGGAAAGCCTAATGTCGGAAAATCTTCTCTCCTAAATGCGCTTCTTCAGAAAGACAGGGCGATTGTCACAGATACCCCCGGCACAACAAGGGACACAATTGAAGAATATCTGAATATCAACGGCTTGCCTCTTCGCATAATTGATACAGCAGGGATAAGAGAATCGCATGACATGGCAGAGAAAGAAGGAATTAAAAGAAGCATCAGGGCAATGGAAGATGCGGATTTAGTCATAGCTGTTATTGACGGCAGTGAGCCTCTGAAAGATGAAGACATTGAGGTGCTCGGAAAGACAAGAGGCAAAAACACAATAATAGTTATTAATAAATCTGACCTGCTGGTACATGGAAAGACTGCTTCACAGCTTGCGACCTATACCTCCACAATATTAGAGGTGTCTGCAACACGCGGAGACGGACTGGAGAAACTGAAAGAAAGCATATTCCGGTCTTCGGTTAAAAATTGGGAAGAGCAGAAGGAAGGTGTTATCGTTACGAACCTAAGGCATAAGATTGCAATTCAGGCCGCTTATGATTCTCTCAAGGATGCGATTAAGGCAATTGAAACTGACAAGCCGCTTGAGATAATTGCAATTGAATTCAGAGATGCGCTTGACAGGCTCGGAGAGATTGTAGGCGCTGTAACAACAGATGATATCCTCAACAGGATATTCAGCGATTTCTGCATTGGAAAGTAAAAGGAAGAATTAACTTTTCACCGCTGCCGACATCTCAGCTTTTTTGATGGAACTTTGAAGGTATTCTTTGAACTTGGAAGACACCAGCCATTTAATCCCTAATTTCTCAGCCCATTTTATTATCCCCTGGTCTGCTGTTACAAGCAACGCATCAAGCTCCCGTGCAAGCAGAATGAGGTCAACATCCTCCTTGCTGTCAATAATCCCTTCTCTCAAAGCCTCTCTGTATTTTCTCCTCATGTCCTTAACAATCTCTTCTTCGCCTGCTTTTGAAACACCCCTCACAGCCTTCTCTGCCACCCTGAGCCCCTTATTAATCCTCTCTCTCATGTCTTCTATCAATTCATAGAGCAGAAATGCAGGGCATGTAAGCTCATGTTTCTTGGGAGGTTTTTGCTGAAGGACAATGAGCAGGTCTCCTGATATTTTTTCAGGTTCTATGAAATTAAGGAGTTCCTCAAATATGGATGGCGGCATATAGAACTCAAGGTGAGGAATCTGCGCTGCTAAGAACAGGAAGCTTTCAAGCGCCTCTGTAGGTGTCCTGCCAAGGCTCTCGCGAACCTCCGGATTTACAAAAAGGCTTGTATCTAAAACTACAGCACTCTTTTTAAATTTTGCCTGCCCCATGAAGTTTGAACGTATATGTATTCCAGTTATTGCAGCTCGGGCACCTGCCGGACCAGTCCTGTGATAAATAGCCGCAGGCTGAACACCAGTAAGGAAGCCGGAATGCTATTTTCATGTCCACAGCTTTTTTGAATTCCACCGCTGCCTTGTCGCATTGATTGCGCCTGAGATAGAGGTCACCCATTATCTGGTAAAGTTCAGGGGACGCCATCCCGCTTGCATCAACGTAAGAAAATGTTTCAAATGCATCATCTATCATCTCAAGCCTGTAATACAGCTTCCCAAGCAGAAATCTCAGCGCATGGTTCTGGGGCTTCTTTGACAGGCTGTTTCCATAAAGCCTTATGAGCCTTGCAGGTTCTCCGATGTTTATAAGCAAATCTTCAAGCCTTGCAAGAATTATCAAGGACGATGTCTGATCATAGCTCTTTTCAAGAAAGTCAACGGCATCTTCTGACTCGCCTTCCCTGAGCATTACCTCGGCAAGTCCGATGTATGCCGGCACAAAATCTACATCCAGCCTGAGCAGTGTCCTAAACAGTTTCTTTGCCTTTTCAATATCCCCGCGTTCAAGACTATAACGGCCGTATTCATACTTATACCCAAGGAGGTTCATCTGCTCCCTCTGCCGGTCCTTTTCTGTATGCTCATGTTTCAGTATCGTCTTCTGCACATCAACAAGCTCGTCCCATTTTTCATCCCTTTCGAGAATAGCCCTCTTTTTGTAGAGAGCGCTTAGGTTGTCAGTATCTATGTCAAGGATTTTCTCTATGTAATTCAGCGCCTCTGCCCACCTTCCTGTTTTTTCCATCAGGGTTTCAAGCGAGAACAGCACCTCGGGGTTCTGCTGGTTGGAAGCAAATGCCTTGTTATAGAAGTTCATTGCCTTCTGATAGTCTTCTTCCGAAGATGCGATGTCGCCGAGCCTGAGCAGCGCGTCAAGATGTTTCGGCTCTTCTGCAAGGATGCTTTCAAGCGATTCCTTTGCTTCATCCTCATTATGAGCAAGAAGCGCATTCAGCGCCTTTGAATACATCTCCTGAACCCTTGCCTCTTTTTTCTGCCTGCGCTGATACTGAAGATTATCTATAAAGCGTTTTGTGTCTCTTATAGTAAAGACAACGAGCATCGCAAGCGCTCCTGCGACACATGAAAAGAGTATCAGGGCTATCTTAGGAGTCTCATATGCGTCACCAAAAGGTATTTTGATTGTTGTTATTTCCTGATTGACATATGCAAAACCCCCAAGCCCTGCAAGAAAAAGAATGAATATAAATATTGCGATCTTCCCCATTGTCAGTTATGACCCTTTCCTTCTACAGGTATCCTCGGCGCATCAAGCCAGAGTTTTTCAAGTTGATAGTATGCCCTTGTTTCTTCTTCAAACACATGAATAATGATATCTCCGTAGTCCATTAACACCCAGTGGCTGTAATTCAGCCCTTCAATTCCGACAGGACGAATGCCTTTTTTTGAAAAGTTCTCTTCTATTGCCTCAGCAATTGCCCTGACATGTGTTGTGCTTTCTCCTGAGCAGATAATGAAAAAATCTGCAATCACAGATAAGCCTTTCAGCTCGAGGACAAGCACACCCACGGCTTTCTTATCCATTGCTATCTTCGCTGCTGCAAGGGCTTTGGCTTTACTTTTTATTAAAGGATTATCCTCCTTTCACAATTAAGGTTAGAAGTGGAAAGTTAGAAGTTCTAAATCTGAAATCCTTAACTTTCAACTTTTAACTTTATAAATCTTATGAGTAATTATATAGGATTCAACTTCTTCTGGCAATAGGTATTTTATACTTTTTCTGCGCTTTATCAGCTTTCTGATGCCGGTTGCTGATATCTCAACAGGCGTGATATGCATCATTATTATATCCCTGCCGTTCTTTAGCCTTGTTTTATAGGTTTGAAGCTTTGCATTATCAAGCTTTTTAAGGATATTTTTGTTTATCTTCAGATATGGTGAAGAGGCAAGTCCTGTGAATTTAAAAGCCGGCCTTGAGACCACTATAAAATCTGCAAGGCTGACGAGCTTATCGGGCTGCCACCAGTTAGGGATGTCAATAAAAGCATCAATGCCGGCTATAAAATAAAGCCTTGCCCCGGGATAAATGCGGCGCAGTTTTTCAAGAGTGTCTACGGAATAAGATTTATCCTTCTTTTTGTATTCAATATCAGAAACAGCAAAGGAGCGGTTTTTAGATATGCCAAGCCGCACCATCCTGTACCTGTGTTTTGCGTCTGCAAGCTCTGTGTCCTTGAGCGGAGGATTGCCTGACGGCACAAAGATAATCTTATTGAGTCCGAGTTTTTCCTTCACCTCTTCTGCGGCTGTGAGATGCCCGTAGTGGATTGGGTTAAAGGTCCCGCCGAATATGCCGAGTTTCATATCTTGATTCTGCTCCGAAATAAGATTTTCAGTTACATTATTATGTGCGGGAGTGTATTGTCAAGAAATTGTTGATTCTCTCAGCCTTTAAATACCCTTCCTGCTCCAGAAGTTTTTTAGGGTAAAGTGCGCTTCCCCACCTTCCGCGCTATGGGACTATTGAACTTTATAAGATTGAGAGGATAGGCTGCTTTTTATTTAGGAAGCCTTTTGCAAAATCATCTCAAGGTCATTGGGATCAAATGAAACTGCAAGGCTCCATTCGCCGAAACCGCCGTGCTGATTTACAGCCCTGCACCATTCATCTAAAAATACTCTTTTGGTTTTGTCCTGTTCGCTATCCTGCCCTTTGGTTTCAAGAATGAGATGTTCGCCATTCTTTAACTTTATGATGAAATCGGGGAAATATCTTCTGATTACCCCTTGATAGTTGTAAAGAACAGTAAACCCTAAATGGTCATTCTTGACGAATGATTCAACCGCCGCATTTTCGCTGATTGTTTTTGCTTCGAGATATTCCCATTTGCTGTCAACAACGGTGAAGTTGATGTGTGAATTTCCAAAACTCTCACAGGGCTTGCTTGTCCACCATGTTCTAACGTCACTAGTTGAACGAATGGGGTGTTCCTTGTCAAATACCGGAGTGAGTTGCGTTGTGTTGTCTGCACGAATTTCATTCCAGATGTGCTGAATGACCTTGTTCATATTCAGCATAATGAGTATCCGCTTGCGGACTTCATCCTGATTGAACAATGGATTCTTAATCTGGATTTTCTCCGAGTAAATAAACTGCTCAATGATACCGATTAACTGGATGAGAAATGTTTCCTTACTGCCTTTCCAGTCAGGTTTTTTCTCTGAATTGTAAATCGTTGATGCTATTCTGAAGATGATTGACTGCAAGCGAAATTTCTCTCCAATCTCTTTTAAATCAATCTCCGTCAATGCAGCTGGATTCGGTTTCCCGGCAATGATGGCGGCCAACTCAGCTTCTGTTATTGAGTCGTATGGGTTAATATCAAGCGGTTTTACATTCGATAGGTTGATCGTAAGCTGTGGTTTATAAACATGATCAATTCGCAGAATGTTTGGGAACGAAATTTCATGTTCTACTTTTTCTTTAACTGGTTCAATCTTGGTTTTTGGTAGCGGCGGCGGAGGCGGAGGGCCGTCTGTTCCGCCTTCATGCGGCAGGAATGTAAATGGCACTCCGAAAATATTTACATACTCCGGTTCAAACAAGCCCGTTTCTTTGTTGACATCATATTCTGTCCTTCTCAGGCCGCGTCCGACTACCTGCTCACATAACAACTGGCTGCTGAAAGCCCGTAAGCCCATTATGTGTGTAACAGTTTTTGCATCCCATCCTTCGCTAAGCATACCTACGGAAATCACATTCTGAATCTGCTCACCTGGTTCACCAATCCGCCCAACCGTATTAACTGTGCATCTTATTAACTCTGCCTGTTGTTTCTTGGTAAGCTTCTTCTCTTTAGGCTCATCATTTTCATCGTCTGCTTCTTCTCCAGAAATATCAACTTCTTCTGTTTCTGCTTCGGCCTTTTCTAATATGCTGCTGTCAATTTGCAAAGTCCTTTGCGGATTGCACAAATCACCTAACCCTGCAACAGAAAGCAAAAATGAATCTCGATCAAAAGAGGTTTTTATCCGTCCCGATGTATAAGTAGTGTTTGCAACGGTAATCATCACCGGCGGAATTTTATGTCTGGCCTTCTCCCAATCGTCTTTAGTGGCTTGCCAGTCCTTGCCCAAAAGCAGATAGGCATTTTTTATGAGGTCGGGAAGCGGGGCGCTGTCTTCAGCCTTTCGGTTGATGTCATCTTTCACAGTCTCATCCATGTAAATGTGATACAAACGAGAACGCAGGTTATTATCCACGTTTCCATCATCACGGATGACCACCCTTGGCGTTTTTACCAATCCTGACTCAATCGCATCGTTCAAGCCGAAATCGCTGACTATCCATGAAAACAAGGCTTCTTCAGTCGCTTTTTTGCCGGAAGGCGCAAACGGAGTTGCCGATAAATCAAAGCAACGTATGATGCCCCTTGCCCTATGAACTCTGTCTAAACCGCCTACCCAAACAGTGCTTTCTTCAATGTCCTCTTTTTTTACGCCTCTTATCTTGCTCTCAGCCGGAACACGCCATGCATGGTGTGCTTCATCATTTATCACAATAAGGTTTGTTGCCGATGCCATGTCGCTTAAAACCTCACGCACATAAGCTTCGTCACTCTTTGAGCCGCGCTTGTCAACGGTTTTTTTCTTCCCTATCTTTTCTTCAGTGTCCCAAGCTAATGTATGCCAGTTAATGATTTTTATCTTGCCCTGCCGCAAAGTTTCCATCAATCCCGAGGGCACAACATTAAATTCTTCGTAGTAATTTTCTTTGTCGAAAGGATTGAGAACTGACAAGCGGCTGCGAACGGTTAAGCCAGGAGCAACAACCAACACATTTTTTGAGAACCGGATATCTTTGCTGTTGGTAACCTTGTTAAGCACTTGCCATGCAATGAGCATACTCATCACAATGGTCTTGCCTGAACCCGTCGCCATCTTGCTGCACCAGCGACTGAAATCTCCGCCATCTCCTGGAATTTGGATTCCTGTTCTGTCTGCGTCCGGTGCCTCGGTTAGCCATATTAAGGTTTCAATCGCTTCCAGCTGGCAAAAGAAAAAGCGTTTGTCCTTTCTTTCTTCGGGGTCTTGCCAATGCTGCAATAATCTCTTGGTGATACCTGTAACGCCAGAATAACCCTGTTCTCTCCACTTCACTATGCGCGGGCGGATGGTATTGACCAATTCTATTTCAATGAAAATACCGGGGTCGTCAAAAGCCCTTGAACTCTCAGAAGCGACAATATAGCCAGCCGGTCTACGGCCACTCTGCAAAACAAATTCCCTTGTATCACGGAGATATTCCCAATACTGCCGAGGTTCTTCGTAAGGCGAGTTAATGATAAGCTTGTCTATCTTCTTCATGTGCCTTATAAGCGGATAATCTTTAAACTCTCGATGCCCCGCGCATCAATGATCTTCACGGCTACGACCTTGCCTGGTGTAAATGGCAGTGATGTTGTGCCGCCGAATACCTGTATCTTGTCCTCGTCAATTTCCGCTTTAAGATTTTTCGCCAGCGTCGACCACCCTTCTTTTGCTCCTGCCATTGGAAAGAATACCTGTGAAGGGAACAAACTCCTTCCGTCATAGTCATGATCCAGCATCCACATGGCAATGTCGCCTTTGCCGCCGCTTTCAACTGTTCCTGTTTTCGGATTGTAGTAATCAAAGCCCTGCACTTCCACCTGATATTTGCCTTTGTTTTCTTTGCTTTTTAATTCACGTATTAATACATCAGGCTGACCGATAAGCCAAAAGCTTTCATTGCTGCTCCGTTTCTTTTTCAAATCATCGGTGAACAGGTCGGCGTTCATCTGCGCTTTGAGAAAGACCGTCCTGGTGATCTCAGGATTCATCTCGTCAATGTCTTTTGCGGCCTCTTCGTCAAACTGCAAGGCGCAGAACAGGAGAATATCGGGCTTGTAAGGCTTCACTTCCTCCCATGCTAACTCAACCGTTCTTTGCTCTAACGGTGCGTGTTCTGGGCCAAATACAACATATACTTTTTTAGGCTTCGCTTCTTTTGTTTCAGCCTCTGCCTGAACATATCTTAATCCTCTCGCCGTTTCTACCCGTGTAAATTCAATCAACTTGCCGCCTTTGGCTCTCACGCCTGCGCGGAGCAATTCATCTTTCCACTCACTTTGACGCAATGTTTCGCCGCTCCGTGCAACTGATGTATTTGTAGTTATATTCCCCTCTTGAGAGGGGGCAGGTGTATGTTCTTCTTCCAATGATCTTGCCACTGGCGCGGGAACAGCTTCAACAGTGAAAGGACCAGTAACTCGTTGTCTTTTATTGTCAATAAAAGGTTGGTCATACAGAGTTTCCTGTCCTGGAGGCTCATTGTTGGCAATACTTTTGAGGGTAATATGTGGAACTGTCTTGTATTTAAACCCGCTGCCTACACCTTCATGCTGATGTGCCAGTTCATAATAATCAAACACAGCCGTCATTAATCGCTGTTTTGCAAGCGTAATAGATACTCTCGATGTATCGCAAGTGATCCATCTTCTGCCCCAGTTCTCAGCTGCGAATGCCGTAGTACCGCTGCCACAAGTAATATCTATAACAAGGTCGCCGGGGTCTGTGGCCATGAGAAGACAGCGTTGAATAACTCTCGAATACGTCTGAACTGCATAGATTTTTTTCTCAGCAAAAGTTGATGGTACAGTATCAGTCCAAATATTATTATAATGTCCGAATGGAAAATCAGTGACATATCTTTTATACTTCAACCAATTACCTACCTGAATAAATCTATCCCTCTTTCTTAAGTTTACTAACCCATCATATCCAGTTTTCCAATGATAATTGTTGTCTGGCTTGTAACTTTTTTCGTTAAACTCTATTTCCACAACCTCGTTAGATCCCCCAGGCGAAAGAAGATTATCATGAAAAAAACATTTATCTTTAGCAAATTCTTTAATTGACTTTATTTGTTTCAGTTCACCATTTGCATCTTCAATACAGTTGTACTTTTCGAACAACTCAATATCCGATAATTCCCGAAACAAAGGTCTAAATTTCTCCTTTTCAAATCTTTCTTTATTCTTGGCAAAGACAAGTAGGTAATCAGCTACATTGTCAACACTTAAGGAGCCTCGATAATAAATCTTTTGAAAGGTGATTTGAGATATGAAATTTTCTTTTCCAAATACTTCATCTAATAAATTCCTAATTAAATGAATATTTTCATCACTAATTTGTAGAAAAATACAGCCATTATCTTTTAATAATTCTTTCGATAATATGAGACGGTCTCTTATATAACTTAAAAAACTGTGTATGCCCAATTCCCAAGTATCACGAAATGCTTTAATCATCTCCGGCTCGGCGGTCAGGTCTTCGTCTTTACCATCTTTTACATCCCGCTTGTTCACAAACGGCTGAAAGTTGCTGCCGTATTTAATCCCATAAGGCGGGTCAAAATAGATCATCTGAACCTTGCCACCCATGCCTTCTTTTTCTATCAGCGAGTTCATCACCAATAGACTGTCACCGGCAATAAGACGGTTGCTCCAGTTCTCTTTGTGCTTATAAAACTCTATGGCTTCACGGAGGGGTTTCTTATCCGCTTCAAATAATGAAGGCTGGCTGTCAGCCTCCTTTTCTTTCCTAACATTTTCAATAATCCTGCGCGGGTCTATGCGCTCATGCACATGCAGGCTTACGGTAGGAACTTCAAAGCTGGTATGCTCGGCTTTGCCAGCCCATTGCAGTTGAGGGTCAAGGTGCGGGTCGTAAGCGTATTTCTTTTTTTTCAGGTCGCCATTGTCGGTGTGAGCGTCAACCAATCCCACAGGTGGGTTGTTCAGCCGCTGTTTGTCTTTGTGCTCGTATTGCTCAATAGGTTTTTGTTTATTAGTTGTTTCTTTCTTTTTGCGTGCCATGTTATTCCATTAAACTGACTCCGCCCTCAGTTGTTTATCTATTTTTGGAGTAGAAAGACTGCCCTGTATCAACATATTATGTTGAATTATCTACATTAAATATAGACTATGTCAATTAAAATCATTATTTGAGGTAGTTTTAATAAAGCCTTCCGGCAAGCGATTATTAACTGTTCTGGAGGATTTATGAGGACTACTAAGAAATTGCTTGGCGAAAGAATTAAGGAATTAAGGAAATCAAGAAAGCTGTCTCAGGACAGGCTCTCTGAACAAGTTGATATAGACCCAAAACATCTGAGCCGTATAGAAGTAGGGAATAGCTATCCGTCCCTCAATACTCTTGAGAAAATAGCTATAGCTTTAAATGTAGAAATAAAAGAGTTCTTTGAGTTTGAACATCTTAGTGGTCAAAAGGAATTGATTAATAATGCCATCAAATTGCTTAGAGAGAGTGACAAGGAGAGAGTCAAACTTATTTCAAAAGTTATTAAGGCAATAGTTACTTAGAACTTTCACTGGGCACATCCTCTGCTAGCAGTATGGCAGTATATTCAATAATATCTCTGTTCCGGTTTTATGCCGATTGATTCAAGCCATTCTGTTATTGTCTTTTTCATTGCGCCTGCATTCAGCGCAAACCATTTCTTTCTGTGCTCAGGAAAAGTGGAAAGCGTCTTTTTGAACCTGCTGAATGAGTCGTGGCTGTTGAGAGCGGCTGAGAGTTCATCGTGCGGCCTGAGTTCATCAATCTCCTCTGTAAATCTTTTCATGAGGCTGTATGCCTCCTGAGACTTGCGCTCCGGGATTCTGACATATCTTTGCTTTTCAGAGAATATTCTTATTGCAAGCTCCACTTCATCTTCAATCCACTCAGGCATGTCATACACTTCGAGCAAGGATTCATCAATCAGTTCATCGCCTTTGTAAAGACTGCCCTTTGCTCCTTCAAGCGCATCTACTGAGATTGTTTTAATCTCTCCTGTCTCAAGGTCAAGAAAGTAGTCAAATGCATCCCTTGAGACATCTTCCATTGCCTTCTGAATTTCATTGAAATCTATCTTTAAAAGCTTCACCTACTCTCTAATCTGTCCATCCCCAAGCACGATAAACTTTGTGCATGTGAGTTCTTCAAGCCCCATCGGCCCCCTTGCATGAATCTTGTCAGTTGATATTCCTATCTCAGCACCGAGGCCGAACTGATAACCGTCATTCAATCTCGTGGATGCATTAACGAAAACAGCGGATGAATCAACCTCACGCAGAAATCTCATTGCCTTCTCATAATTCTCCGTTACAATCGAATCAGAATGAGCAGAGCCGTATTTTGCGATATGATCTATTGCTTCATCCATATCCTTGACAACCTTCACATTCAGGATGAGGTCCAGATACTCCATATAAAAATCATCTTCTTTCACGGCAGCGATGGACTTATCTATCTTCCTTGTCGCAGGACATCCCTTAAGGCTGACCTTTGCATCTTTAAACCTCTTAATCATTGATGGGAGAAATGCCTTTGCAACCTTTTTGTCAATGAGCATTGTCTCCATTGCATTGCAAGTACCGGGTCTCTGGACTTTTGCATTAAAACATATATCTTCAGCCATTTTCAGGTCAGCGTCCCTGTCAACAAATACATGGCATACTCCCTTGTAATGCTTAAGCACCGGGATTCTTGAATTTGCCGTGACTGTTCTTATCAGCCCTTCGCCCCCGCGCGGGATTATGAGGTCAATAATCCCCTCAAGTTTAAGCATCTCCATCACTGCTTCTCTTTCAGGTATATCAATGAATGTTATTGCGTCTTCATCAAGCCCTGCCGTCTTTGCCACATCCCTCAGTATCTTTACAATCGCCTTGTTGGAGTTTATCGCCTCAGAGCCTCCTCGCAGAATGACCGCATTTCCTGCCTTAAGGCATAGGCTTGTTGCATCTGCCGTAACATTAGGCCTTGATTCATAGATGATTCCGATAACTCCGATAGGCACGCGCATCTTTCCGACAACCATTCCATTGGGCCTCTGCCACATCTTTATTACTTCTCCCACAGGGTCAGGAAGCGCTGCAACCTCAATCAGTCCCTGAGCCATCTCATTTATGCGTTGGTTATTCAGGGCAAGCCTGTCTATCATCGCCTTTGAAAGTCCCTTTTTCTCTGCAAAGGCAATGTCTTTTTTGTTTTCTTTTATAAGTTCTGCCTTGCGTTTTTTAAGCGCATCAGCCATCTTTAAAAGCGCATTATTCTTTTCTTTAGAGGACGCCCTTGCAAGCAGCCTTGCGCCTTCTTTGGCTGCCTTTGCTTTTTTTAGAACATAAGCCTTAATATCCATCTCTCCTCCGGATTCTATATTCGCAGGTTCAGGAAGTTTTTAAGAAGGGCTTTCCCGACTTTTGTAAGTATTGACTCAGGGTGAAACTGCACCCCTTCCACTATAAACTCCTTATGCCTCACTCCCATTATCTCATCCTGATCAGTCCATGCAGTAATCTCAAGACAGTAAGGCAAGGTTTCTTTCTTAACAATAAGCGAGTGGTATCTTGTTGCCTCAAATGGATTCGGCAGTCCTTCATATATTGTCTTTCCGTCGTGGTATATCATGGATGTTTTTCCGTGCATGAGCCTCGGCGCCCTTATTATGTCTCCGCCGAATGCAGCTCCGATTGCCTGATGCCCTAAACACACGCCGAGGATAGGAATCTTGCCTGCAAAGTATTTTATGACATCAACAGAAACCCCTGCCTCTTTAGGTGTGCACGGTCCCGGAGAGATAACAATCCTTTCAGGTTTTAGCTCTTCAATATCTTTTATCGTAACCCTGTCATTCCTGAACACCGTTATATCCTCTCCAATCTCTCCAAGATGCTGGACAAGGTTGTAGGTAAAAGAATCATAATTATCAATCATCAATAGCATCTCTAACTTAATCCCTTCTCTGCCATATCCACTGCCTTCATCATTCCCATAGCCTTGTTCACTGTTTCAGTATATTCCCTCTCAGGCACTGAATCAGCAACAATCCCTGCGCCTGCCTGAACATAAACCTTCCCGTCTTTTATTATAAGCGTTCTTATAGTGATACATGTATCCATGTTCCCTGAATAGCTGAAATATCCCACAGCGCCGGCATAAGGCCCTCTCTTTATCGGCTCAAGTTCATCTATAATCTCCATGGCCCGAACCTTAGGAGCGCCAGTAACAGTGCCTGCCGGAAAACATGCCCGAAGCACATCAAACGCATCAAGCCCGTTAACAAGATTTCCCTCAACATTAGACACTATATGCATCACATGGCTGTATCTTTCAACCGCCATCAATTCTGTTACCTCAACAGAGCCTTTCTCGGCAACCCTGCCGACATCATTCCTTCCGAGGTCAACAAGCATTATATGCTCTGCCATCTCTTTCGGGTCTTTCTTGAGTTCTTCCTCAAGCACCTTGTCCTCTTCCTCTGTTTCTCCTCTTTTCCTTGTGCCTGCAATAGGCCTCAGGACAATTTTTTTATCTTCAACCCTGACGAGTATTTCAGGAGATGAGCCGACAATCTCTGTGTCTCCAGTGTCAATGTAATACATATAAGGAGACGGATTAATCATACGCAAAGCCCTGTAAACATCAAATGGGTCAACATCAGATTTTCTCTCAAACCTCTGCGAGAGCACAACCTGAAATATGTCTCCTGCCGCAATATATTCTTTTGACTTAAGCACAGCCTCCTCAAAAGCCTCTCTTGTCTTAAAACTTGATGTGTATTTGCTGAATGTTTTTTTACTCCTGACTTCTGGCTTCTGACTTATGACTCTTGCACTTTTAAGTTTTTCAACTATGCCTTCTATCTTTTTCACTGCCTCTTTATATGCCTTTGCAGGGCTCTTCCCCTCTACATGCACATTAGAGACAACCTTTATTTTCTGCTTAAGGCTGTCAAATATGAGCATTGTGTCAGCAAGCATAAAGAACATATCAGGCAGATCAATGCCGGTTTTTTTGCTGTCAGGAACCCGCTCAAAAAACCTGACCATATCATAGCCCATATATCCGACAAGGCCTCCTGAAAATCTCGGGAGCCCTGGGACATCAACAGGCATGTAAAGAGCTATCTCTTTTTTAAGCACATCCACAGGGTCATCTGCCTCAAATACAACAGGCTTCCTGCCTCTTTCTCTTATCTCTATCTTCTTTCCCCAGCCCTTTATAACCTTTGACGGATTTGTTCCGAGGAAGGAATATCTTGCCCATTTCTCTCCTCCGACAACACTCTCAAGCAGGAAGGAAGGGCTTTTGCCAATCTTTAAAAATGCGGAGACAGGAGTGTCAATATCAGCAAGGATTTCCCTATAGACAGGGATGAGATTTCCCTTTCCGCATAGAGACTTAAACTCTTTGATATCAGGATACAGCATATTGACAAACAAGTCCTTTTTTCATTATTCTTAATAGTATAACTCATTAACTAAGACTAAGTTAATAGTTAGAAATTAGGAGTTAAGAGTTATAACTTATCTTCTTGAATGCGGGAATAGCTCAGTGGTAGAGCACAACCTTGCCAAGGTTGGGGTCGCGGGTTCGAGCCCCGTTTCCCGCTCCAGATTCGTCAGGAATATTTAGTTAGGAGTCCGGAGTTTTACTCACAACTCCTAACTCTGAACTCCGAGCTTCAAGATGGCGGCGTACCCAAGTGGCTAAGGGGGAGGTCTGCAAAACCTTTATGCAGCGGTTCAAATCCGCTCGCCGCCTCCAAATTTTTCGGCATTCTTAGCTCTTTTCTATAGTTATCTCTTGAATTTTCTGGCTGAAGAAGGGAATAATACAAATACCATGCGGGCTAAGACACCTCCGTTTTGTCTGCTTCTCTGTATTGCGCTTTTATCTTCAGGCTGTGCGAGCGTCTTGTTAACAGGCGCAAGCGGCGGTGTTGCATATACAGTTACAAATGTCGCATATAAGACTGCGACTTTCCCATTTGAACAGGTAGAAGGAGCAGTACATGCAGCTTTGAAAAGGATGGGGATAAAAGAGGCAGGAAAGAAAAAAATAGAAAACGGCGTGGAGATTTCAGCGACAACCGATAGATTGAAGATTTATATAGAGCTTGAAAGAATTACGAACAAGACAACAAAGATAAGCGTTAATGCTAAGAAAAATGTTGTTTTGAAAGACAGTGCAACAGCAACAGAGATAATAGAGCAGATTGAAACGATTCTGGAAGGAAGAAAATAACACAACCGTCCCAAAACTCTACTTTATTACCTCCGCCCCCATATGCTCCCTCAGCGCTTCTGGAATCACAATGCTTCCGTCTTTCTGCTGGAAGTTTTCAAGGATGGCGACGACTGTTCTTCCGATTGCAAGTGCAGAGCCGTTTAGAGTATGCACAAACTCAGTTCCCTTCTTTCCTTCACGCTTAAACCTGATATTCGCCCTTCTTGCCTGAAAATCCTCAAAATTAGAGCATGAGGAAATCTCCCTGTATCTCTGCTGGCCCGGGAGCCAGACCTCGATGTCATAAGTCTTTGCCGCCGAGAAACCAAGGTCGCCTGTGCAGAGCGCAATAACCCTGTATGGCAGGCCGAACCTTTGAAGAATGTCCTCTGCATCATTGGTGAGCTTCTCAAGCTCGCTGTATGAATCTTCAGGCTTCACGAATTTTACAATTTCAACTTTATTGAACTGGTGCTGCCTTATTAATCCCCTTGTGTCTTTTCCGTATGAGCCTGCCTCGCGCCTGAAGCATGGAGTGTATGCGGTATAGTAAATCGGCAGATCACTCTCGTTCAGAATTTCATCTCGGTGAATATTTGTCACAGGAACCTCTGCTGTAGGAATAAGATAAAACTCAGGGTCTGCTGTCCTGAACAGTTCCATCTCGAATTTCGGAAGCTGTCCTGTGCCTGTCATGGATTCGCGGTTAACAAGAAGCGGCGGCAATATCTCCTTGTATCCTTTAGATGTGTTCAGGTCAAGCATGAAATTCATCAGCGCCCTTTCAAGTTTTGCGCCCATGCCTTTCATCAATGAAAATCTTGCGCCTGCAATCTTTGATGCCCTGTCAAAGTCAATTATGCCGTGCATCTCTGCGATGTCCCAGTGATTCAACGGAGGAAAATCTAATTCTTTTGGAGCGCCCCATTTTCGTATCTCAACATTTTCTGCCTCGTCTTTGCCAGCAGGGACTGATTCGTGAGGGATGTTAGGGATAATCAAAAGCTCATGCCTTGCTTCTTCTTCTAAAACTTTCAGCCGCTCTTCTTTTTCCGTTATGAAGTCAGATATGTTTTTTGCTTCTGCTAAGATTGAAACCGCAGCCTTCTTCTCTCTTTTTAATATTGCAATCTCCTGCGAGATTTTATTCCTCTGCTCTCTTTTTTCTTCGATGAGCCTGAGAAGTTCTCTCCTTTCATTTTCTATTTTCAGAAACCTGTCAAGTATGGAGAGGTCATAGTTTCTCTTCCTGAGCGACTCTTCCACTCTTGCGGTATTCTCTCTCACAATCTTTACGTCAAGCATGTCTTCCCCTCGCAATGACAGTGTCTAATTATTGTGTATAATATATCGTAATGAGACATAAAAGTGAAGCAGCGATTTTCCTGAGATTATTTTTAGAAAACAATTTTTCATTTAAAGGTCAAAAAATTCTTGACAAAAATTTCATGTTACTGTAATTTATTTAACTTAAGAGAGCAATAAAGCTCTTTAGATTAAAATCTAACATGGAGGTAGAGGGTTGCATGCTTTAGGTAAACATTTATTAGTGGAGCTTAAGGATTGTGATCCTGAAATTCTCAAAAGCCTCGACAAGGTAAGAAATGCAATGGTCTCAGCGGCAAAAAAGGCCAAAGCAACCATCATATGCGGCTGTAGATATTTTTACCTGCGGCGATATTATTAAGCCCGAAGTTGCCGCTCAGTTTCTGATTGAAAAGTTCCGATGCAAAAATCCATCTGTTGTTGAGATGAAGCGCGGGATTCTCTCTCATTCAGGAGAGAGGCTGCCGTACAAGGTGAATTCTCCTGAACTAACTCTTGTAGCAGGCGGCAGGACTGTATAACAAAAAGTTAGAAGTTTAAAGTTAAAAGTGAAAAATTGAAAACCTCTAATTTTTAATTCTCAATATATCCATCTCTTCTGCTTCATTTCCCATGTCTTTGCATATTTCAGAAAAGTGTAATAGCTGTAAAGCACCGCAAGCACTAACCCGTGTCTGCCGTCCAGAAACCCGAATCTGAAAAAAAACATCTTTATGAATGTAACCGGTGGGCGCACAAGAAAGTCCAGCATGTTAGGCACAACTCCGGTTTTTTTAAGTTCCTTTGCTGCAAGCGAGGAATAGATGTCCATCCGCTTTAAATAATCGGAGACAGAATTATACGTATAATGGACAAGTGGATTTTTAAGATACGATACGCTCCCATTGACAATTACCTTCTCGTGCACTTCTCTATCTTCAACTTTACCTGCACTTTTCCTGAACAGCCTCAATGTATAATCAGGCCACCATCCTCCGTGTTTTATCCACCTGCCCATAAAAAAATTTTTCCTCGAGACATAAAACCCGTCATGGCTGTTTTCTTTTATTGCATTTATAACCTCTGCCTTTAATTCAGGCGTAAATCTCTCGTCAGCGTCAAGGATAAAAACCCACTGGACTTCGGCAAGGTCAACCGCCGCCTGTTTTTGCTTTGCATATCCCTTCCACTCTTTCTGTAATACCTTAGCTGTGTATTTCCTGCAGATTTCAACAGTCCTGTCAGAACTGAATGAGTCAATGACAACTATTTCAGCGGCATCCTTTACGCTATCAAGGGCGGTTTCAATATTCGCCTCTTCATTTTTTGTTACGATTACAATTGATACGGGGATCAATACCTTCCTCCTACCAACAGGGCATTTATAGAGCCTATGGCGACTTTTGTCTGGAGCTTCACAGGAATCCGCTTCTCATCGTCTGTCAGCCAGATATAGATGTCGCCTTTTTTATAAAAGATACCCTCTGATTTCATTAACGGCTTAATCAAGATTGTATCAACTGTGCCTGTCGGAAGCGTTACCTTTTCCTTTCTGAGCACCTGCACTTCAACATTCCAGACCTTCTTGCTGTCAACGATGGTTACGTAAACCGGCTCTCCGACAACAAGCTTCAGCGTCCTGAGATAATAGAAGCTCGACAGCGGGTCAAATATAAGAGAAGGTACATCAAAACTATGCTTTTCGTTATTGATATGGTCTATATATGTAACTTTATTGCCTGTGTTAAAAATTACCTCTTTGTCTCTTCTATGCCTGCCTTCTCTTATCCTGAGCCTATAATTGACAGGCTCTCCGACAAACATCAATGAGGATTTTTTTGCGAGGATGCTTTCTACCCTGTCGTCAACAGTATAAAAAACAGAAACCCATTTAGCTGACTGCGCCGTAGAGATGATCTTCACGTCATCGCCTGTTCTTGTTATCTCAAGAGTGGCTGTGCCTGCCTTGACGCCTGTCCATGTAAGCTCATATTCAAATTTTTCGGGAATGTTGAAGGATTCAGCAGTTTGCAGATTAATAAAAATCCCGACAAGAATAACTAAAACAAAAGAAGGAATTTGAACCCTTGAACCCTTGAACCCTTGAACCCTTGTCATTATGGTATATTAATCTATGTTTGTTATTCCTGCAATAGATTTAAAAGGCGGACAATGCGTCAGACTCCTTCAGGGGAAAGAAGATGCTGTAACAATATATTCGGATGACCCTGCATCAACAGCAAAGAGATGGGAGGAATCCGGGGCAAAACTCCTTCATGTTGTTGACCTTGACGGCGCATTCACAGGCAACCAGAAAAATCTTGACGCAATAATAAAGATAAGGCAATCTGTATCCATTGATATAGAGGTTGGCGGAGGGATAAGAGACATAAAAAAAATAGACGGCCTCGTCAGCATCGGTATTAACAGAATAATACTCGGAACTGCAGTGATAGAGAACCCTTCTCTCCTGAAAGATGCCTGTGCTAAATATCCGGGCAGAATTCTTGCGGGCATTGATGCCAAAGACGGCAGGGCCGCAGTAAAAGGCTGGGTTGAGATTACTGGCACTAATGCAAAAGACCTTGCGCAGGAAATGGAAAAGGCCGGAGCAGCAGGCATAATATACACTGACATATCAAGAGACGGCATGCTTGCGGGCCCGAATATCCCAGCCATGAAAGAAATGGTTGAAACCGTCAGCATACCGATAATTGCATCCGGCGGCGTGTCTTCCATCAAAGACATAATATCTTTGAAGGAGATTAAGAATCTCTGGGGTGTGATAACAGGCAAGGCTATTTATTCCGGAGCAGTTGACTTGAAAGAGGCTATAAGGATTGCTCAGTCTTCCGGTTTTTGACAGCGCTTTTACGTCGGGGGTATAATCAATTTAACTATGAAAGCACGGGCTGTTGTTTTTCTGCTAATCATTTCAGTCATAACCGGCGTATCTGTCGGCGGGTATTTTGCGTTTGCAAAAGGAATTCCTTCCATAGCAGAACTAAAACAGTACAAGCCTACGTCAGGCACCAAGATATACGCTGATGATGACACGCTTATTGGAGAACTCAAAGTCGAGAAAGGCATTTTTGTGCCTCTGAACAGGATCCCAAAACAGCTTATAGATGCGGTTATAGCTGTTGAAGATTCAAGGTTCTGGAATCATAAAGGCATAGATTACATTGCAATCGGCAGGGCTGTTTTAAAGGATATTCTCCACGCCGGACTTAAAGAAGGCGGCAGCACAATAACCCAGCAGCTCGCAAAGGTTGTGTTCCTCACCCCTGAGAAAACATTTAAAAGAAAGGTCAGGGAGGTATCGCTTGCAATAAAGATGGAAAAGAATCTTGATAAAAAAGAGATACTTGAGCTTTATCTGAACAAGATATATTTTGGCCATGGCGCATACGGCGTTGAAATGGCGTCGCGCGTATATTTCGGCAAATCAGTGGGAGAACTGACTCTGCCGGAGGCGGCAATGATAGCTGCGCTTATAAAGGCTCCCTCCACATACTCTCCTTATAACAACCTCACAAAATCAAAGGAAAGGCAGGAGACAGTCCTTTTGCGGATGGAAGAAGAAGGATACATCAAAAGGTCTGAAAGGGAGAAGGCGGCAAAGCAGTCTCTTTATCTCTCAACGCTGAGAAGGGGCATAGAGGCAAATAATTATTTTATTGAGTATGTCAGGAAATATCTGGAGGAAAAATACGGCGAAGAGACTGTCTATAAGGGAGGGCTGAAGGTTTATACCACGCTTGACAGGGGAATGCAGGCTGCCGCGCAAAAAGCGCTTCAGGAAGGACTTAGAGAGCTTGACAAGAGAAGAGGGTGGCGCGGCCCTGTAGAGCATAAGGATATAGATGTTAAAAAAGAGATGGAGAGCAGAGATGTGTACAGCGCTGCTATCGGAGGCGGTGATGACATAACATCAGGGCTTGTCCTTAAAGTGAGCGAAACTGAGGCTGTTATTAAGACAAGAGGGATTATCGGCAGGCTGTCAATAGCCGATGCCCAGTGGGCAGGCAATCTTCTGGATTCAAAAACAAAGAAAACCACAACGATAAAAGGATTTAATTTAACAAAGATACTCAGGCCCGGTGACATTGTTAAGGTAAAGATTAAAGGCACCAAAGGGAAAGAGGTCAGCCTTGCCCTTGAACAGGAACCTGAAGTGGAAGGCGCAGTTGTGGCAATTGAACAGAGGACAGGGTTTATAAGGACAATTATCGGTGGCTATGATTACACCAAGAGCGAATTTAACCGCGCAATCTATGCAAAACGCCAGCCCGGCTCTGCCTTCAAGCCGATAATATATGCTGCTGCAATGGATAACGGGTTTACGCCTGCATCCATAATAAATGACGAGCCTGTCACATATAAAGGCGGGCCAAAGGGTGACTGGACACCTGAAAACTATGACCACAAACATTACGGGCCTACAAGGCTTAGGGAGGCGCTTGCGTATTCAAGGAATGTTGTAACAGTAAAACTCGTGGACGCTATAGGGGTTGATAAAGTTATAAAATTCACACAGAACCTCGGGCTTGAAGGCGATATCCCACATAACTTAAGCATTGCTCTTGGCAGTCTGAGCGTAACTCCGCTTGAACTATGCTCAGGCTACAGCGTATTTGCCAACAATGGACAAAGAATGAACCCCCTTGCAGTAAAATACATTACTGATTCAAAAGGGAAGATACTTGAAAGCAACGAACCTGAAGGAATGCAGGCGATAAGCAATCAGACGGCATTTCTCATAACATCAATGATGCAGGATGTAATAAATTATGGGACAGGGTGGAGAATAAAGGCTTTAGGCAAACCTGTCGCTGGAAAGACAGGGACAACAAATGAGTACAGGGATGCATGGTTTGTTGGATATACAACAGGGATCACTGCGTCTGTATGGGTGGGGTTCGACGATGTGAGGCCTCTCGGTTCTCAGGAAACAGGGGCAAGGGCGGCATCACCGATATGGCTAAACTTCATGAAGTATGCATCAAACATCGTAGAATCTTCTGATTTCTCTGTGCCGGAAGGCATTGTAATGTATCCTATAGACCCGTCAACAGGGCTTCTATCAAAGGAAACCTTGTTAAAGGAATATTTTAAAGACGGCACACAGCCGACACAATTCTCCACTGCTCCGCCTTCTCCATCTGGAGTAGAGAGAAAGGGTGTGCCTAATCCTGATTTCGATTAACCCGGAAATGCAGTTCATTCATTAGTTTTAATCCTTATATAAAAATCTTTCCGGGATTAAGAATATTCTTAGGGTCAAAGAGGTTTTTTATTCCTTTCATCAATTCAAGCTCATGTTTCTTTATCTCCATGCCGAGATACGGAGCCTTTGTAATCCCTATGCCGTGCTCTCCTGAGATAGTGCCTCCAAGGCTTAGCGTTACCTCAAATATCTCTCTTATAAGAGACTCCGCCTTTTGGTATTTTTCAGCATCTTGTTTATCAAACATAATATTCACATGGATATTGCCGTCTCCTGCATGTCCGAAATTCACTATCTGTATGCCGCTTTCTTCGGAAAGCCTTCTCAGCTTTTTTAATATGTCAGGAATTTTATCTTTCGGCACAACAATATCTTCATTTATCTTTGTCTGGTTCATATGATAAAGCGCAGGCGATATTGAGCGTCTTGCCTCCCAGAGCTTATCACGTGCAGCTTCATCCTCTGCCATCTTTACATCCGCATTGAATGATTCGCATATCTCTATTATCCTTTCCGCCTGCTTTGTTATTGCTGATGGATGGCCGTCCAGCTCAATGAGAAGAAGCGCCTCAATGTTTCTCGGGATTCCAACAGGCTTGAAATTCTCTACTGCAGCGATTGTCCCTGCATCCATAAACTCAAGTGTTCGGGGTATTATTTTTGATGCTGTTATTTTCGCGACTGCTGAACCTGCTGCCTCAAGGTTATCAAACATTGCAAGCAGAGTGATGACATCTTCCGGCAAAGGAAGAATCCTGAGACGCACTTTTGTTATCACTGCAAGAGTGCCTTCTGATCCTGTGAGTAATCTCGTAAGGTCATACCCTACAACCCCTTTTGTTGTCCTCACCCCTGTTGTTATCACATCGCTGCCAGGCAGTACTGCCTCTATCTCCATCACATAATCCTTTGTGACACCGTACTTCAATGCCCTTGGGCCTCCGGCATTATTCGCCACGTTTCCCCCTATTGTGCAGAAATTCATGCTCGCGGGATCAGGCGGATAGAAAAATCCGAGATGCTCAAGATCACGCTGCAGCCTGCCGTTTATAATTCCAGGCTCAACAACAACATTGAGATTATTAGTATCAAGCTCTATCAGTTTATTCATCTTCTCAAGGCTTAAGACAATGGAGCCGTTCAATGGAATGGAGCCTCCTGTCATGCCTGTGCCTGCGCCTCTCGGTGTAACAGAAATCTCATTTTCAAAGGCATACTTCATCACCCTGACAACTTCTTCTGTGTTTTTTGGCCAGGCAACTGCCGAGGGACGGCTTTCAATTCCGGATGCGTCAAAGCCATAACAGATTAAATCCTCCGGTTCTGCAGATATCTTTATGTCAGGAAGGATATCTGTAATCTTGTTTTCCAAATGGTTATTATTTTTCATCTTACTTTAAGATTTTCATTGTATTTAGATGGCACAATGCAAGCGCAAGCGCATCTGCGCTGTCTGCAGAAAGTTTGGTTTTCAGGCTCAGTATCTTTGAGACCATACTCTGGACTTGATGTTTTTCTGCCCTTCCGTATCCTACTATTGCCTTCTTAACCTCAAGCGCGCTGTACTCGTAAACAGGAAGCCCTGAGGAAGCCGCTGCAACCAGCGCCGCGCCTCTTGCCTGTCCGAGGACAAGGGCAGCCTTTATGCTCTTTGCAAAAAAAACCTTTTCAATAGCAACTTCATGGGGGGAATATTCTCTTATAATGTCTGCAAGGTTGGAGTAAAGTTCTTTCAGCCTTACATTCAGCGGCTGCTTAGAAGGCAGCATGATCCTTCCCGATGCAATATAAATAGTATCTGTAGCCTGAGATTGTCTGCTGTATACAGCAGACTGTTTACTGTCTGCTGATTTTATTATCCCGTAGCCGCAGACAATACTCCCGGGATCAATGCCGAGTATGATCCTTGGCCTATCTTTTTCTTGGCGCCTCAAAAAGTATCTCCTCCACCATCTGGCAGAGGACATGACCAAGCGTTATGTGGGTTTCCTGAATTCTCGGGGTGTTATCAGAGGGGACAATAAACGCATATGTAGCCTTTGCTGCGAATTTCTCTCCTTTGACTCCGGTAAATGCTATGGACTTTATTTTCTTTTTCTTTGCCACATCCATCGCCTTAAGCACATTGGCTGCGCCTCCACTCGTGCTTATGGCAATAACAATGTCGCCTTCTTCTCCGAGCGCCTTAAGCTGCTTTGCAAACACATCAGAATAATCATAATCATTTGCAATAGAAGTAATGACTGCCATATCAGTATTAAGCGCAAGTGCCGGAAGGCTCGGCCTTTCCTTTTTGAACCTGTTAACAAATTCAGCCGCTATATGAGAAGCGTCTGTTGAACTGCCGCCGTTGCCAAAGAGAATAAGTTTTTTGCCGTCGTTAAATGTGTCAGCTATTGCTTTTGACACCTCAATTACAGCGTCAACGTTCTCTTTTATGAACTGTTCCTTGACCTTTATGCTTTCTTCAAATGCCTTTAAGATTTTTTCTTTCATAAGTGTATTGATAGAGTAATTTAATTATGCTTTACCTGTCAATTGATTTTTAGGGTAAAATATGAATAGCGGGTGTACCGAATCATGAATATCCAGAGAAACGGCCAGTTAACAGACAACATGGAAAGGGCGTCAAGACTGCGCGAGATATTTGAAATTCTCTGCGAACGTAACAAAGACATCCCCGTAATAGTTGAAGGGAAAAGAGATGCGCTTGCGCTCAGGGAACTGGGGCTTCAGGGAGAGATACTCACACTTCACAGCGGGCAGAGCATATACGACTTTTGCGAAGAGATATCGGAGAAGTTTCACCGTGTGATAATACTCCTTGACTGGGATGAAAAAGGAGAAAGTCTAAATAAAGCTCTATGCAGTCACCTGAATGGGCAGTGGGAAGAATTTTCGGCATTCAGGGAACTGCTAAAGATACTATGCCAGAAAGAAATCCAAGATATAGAGAGTATTCCGAAGCTCATCAGGAGACTTGAAGCAGATGAAACAGGTTGGCAGTAAGGGAGAAGACCTCGCCGCTGAATTCCTCAAGGGCAGAGGGTATAGGATAATCGCAAGAAATTACAAGACTCCAATCGGCGAACTGGATATCATTGCAAAGGACGGAGAGATACTTGTGTTTGTTGAGGTCAAAACCCGCTCAAGCAATGCCTTCGGTTATCCATTTGAGGCCGTAGACTCACGGAAAAAACACAAACTGAAAAACCTCGCCCTGTTCTATCTTAAAAATCAGAAGAAGAACTGCGCTGCAAGATTTGATGTCATAAGCATTAGTTTAAGCGGGACAAAAAAAGAAATAGAATATATCAAGGATGCATTTGAGATATAGAGGAGTTGAAAACATCGCTATTTTTATAATAGTATATTAGTATGCCGAAGTGGTGGAACCTGGTAGACACGCACGTTTGAGGGGCGTGTGGGGTAACCCATGCGGGTTCAAATCCCGCCTTCGGCACCATTTTTTATGGCTACTATCTTCGCATCAAGAACCATTGCGCCCTTCGGATAAAGCGCAATAGGATTTAAATCAATCTCTTCAACATACCCTGATGCTATTATTACTGAGACTGTGAGGATTGTTTTTATGAGCGCATCTTTATCTATAGCAGGCTTTCCTCTGTAGCCCTAAAGAAGCCTGTATCCATTCACCTGCTTAATGAGGCAAAACGCGTCTTCTTATTTTAAAGGCACAGGGGCAAAGGCGATTATGACCTTGTTGATTCAGACCTGTCAGGTCAGCTTGACACAGACTGTCAGGTCACAGAAAAGAAAATACGGCACCATCTGACTGATTCAGGCTTTATGGTCAAACAGAAGATGACTGTTGAAGGTGTTGTTTTTTTTGCAAGCGCTTACGAGGGATACATGCCCAATCCCGTGCTTAAGCGCGTGAGCACCAATCAATATGAAAAACAGTATATAAAGGGTGGCATTATTGCAGGAGGATTTTCCACGGTGCAGGGCAAATGGGAATGGCACGGGGAAAGCGTATGCCAGATCCCTGAGGACAGGAAAGAGGATGCCTATATTAACTATGTGTTTGGAAGCGAATATGACCTGAACACATTCATGAAAATTGACGCCATAGACTCTGCCAAGCTCATTGTTGAATATTCAAACGAATGGGTGCTTGAAGACCAGAATCACCCTGACTATCCTGCAAACCAGCGGTCTTCGCGTCTCGGGCGCAATGCCATATACATACTTCAGAAAGTTGATATCAACGACAAAAACAAGGTGTCGTATGGCGCCGCATATAACATTTCCAAAAAGGATAATACGCACCGCTTGACTTACGAGCGTAAATTTAAGGATGGGAAATCCGTAGAAACATTCTATGAGTGGTTCAATGGAGGGGGAAAAACACATTTCGGCCGCTGGGAAGAGAATGACCGTATAGTAGTCAAGTTCACAAAGAAATTCTGACCTTCCGCATCGCAGATTTTTAAAACGAAACAAATTCTAAGACTTCTTTCACTTGAGATGGACTTTGCAAAGGAAGTTGCAGACAGGGTAGTTGTATTTGACCATGGCGATATAGTGGAAACAGGCCCGCCTGAGGAGATATTTATAAGCCCCAAGACAGAAAGGACAAAGGTTTTTTAAACTGTGCTGAAAAAAGGTATCATGTAAGATTGTTGAACAGATAATTTTAATGTATGGCAGCGGGTTGCTTTTTGAGGTACAAAATGAGAATATTATATACAGGGCAGGAAGGGTGCCCTCATTCTAAGCAGGCAGGGGGTAGTTCTATGAAAAAAAATAAGATTGGAGAGCTACTTATTGGAGCAGGCTTAGTTACATCCGAACAAATCGAAAATGCCCTTAAGATCCAGAAAAATAAGAATAAAAGGCTGGGCAAACTGCTCATAGAATTAGGCTATGTTAATGAGCTCCAGGTTGCAGAAGCGCTCTCCAAGGCGTTTTTGTTCCCTATAGTTGATTGCAACAGCTATACCATAACAGAAGAGTTGCTCTCAATAATACCAAAAGGGACAGCGGAAAAGAAAATAGTTATGCCGCTTGAATTAAAAAACAAAAAACTGCTGCTTGCCGTGGCTGACCCTCTTGACTGGGAGACGATAGATGAGATTGCATTCAATACAGGATTAAATATTTCTGTTGCTGTATCCACAGAAACAAGCATCATCAATGCAATAGACAACTATTACGGATCCGCTGAAAAGATATGGGATGTCCTTAAAGAGATCCCTGCATATGAAGGAGTGGAGATTGTAAAAGAGGTTAAGGAAAAGGAAGAAGAAATCAGCATACAGTCAATGTATCGGCTCAGCGAGGACCCTCCAATAGTAAAGCTCGTAACTATGCTGTTTGCCAATGCCGCAACAACAGGCTCAAGCGATATCCATATTGAACCTGGAGAAAAGAATGTCCAGGTCAGATATAGGATAGACGGTATCCTGAAGACTATAGTTAAATATCCTAAGCACATACATGACTCAGTTGTTTCCAGAGTAAAGATTATTTCAAATTTAGACATCACGAACAGGAGACTTCCGCAGGACGGCAGGAGTAAATTGCGGTTCGAAGCAAGGGATATTGATCTCAGAATATCTACAATGCCTTCCTTCTACGGCGAAAATATGGTGATAAGACTGCTGGATTCAGCAACGGGGCTTATTCCGCTTGGCAAGCTTGGCATCCCTGCGCAAATCCTTACGCCCATGATAGACGTATTCAGCCAGCCTCAGGGCATGCTGCTTGCCACTGGGCCTACAGGGAGTGGGAAAACTACGACACTATATGCAATCTTACGTCAATTGAACGAAGAGGAATCGCATATTGTCACTATAGAAGAACCCATAGAATATCAGCTCTCCGGTATAACACAGGTAGGAATTAACGAAGCCATCGGGCTTTCTTTTCCTAATGTGCTGCGTTCCACTTTAAGGCAGGACCCGGACATCATTATGGTAGGCGAAGTCAGAGACCTCGAAACAGCTAAGATTGTAGTACGCGCTGCCCTTACAGGGCATCTTGTATTGAGCACCCTCCATACCAATGACACCGTAGCTACAGTCACAAGGCTGTCGGATATCGGCTTAGAGCCATACCTGATAAGTTCATCCGTATCAGGCATTCTTGCCCAGAGGCTGATAAGGAGAATATGCCCTGATTGTAAAGTTGAGGCTGACCCTCCAACAGATCTGGCGAGATGGAAACTCCCGCCGATAGAAAAATTTTACAAAGGAACAGGCTGTAAAAAATGTATGAATACAGGATACAAGGGCCGTATCGGAGTATATGAATTTTTATATATGACCACAAAACTCAGAAGGTTGATTGCCAGGCGCAGCACTGCAGAGGAACTATGGGATGCAGCAAAAGAAGAGGGCATGTTGACTCTTTTTGAGGATGCAATATCAAAGGTAAGAGATGGTATCACAACATTTGAGGAGGTAGCCTCAAATATTCCATACTCACAGGCAGGGACTATTAAAGAAGATAAAAGAGAAGAGACTGGGAAAGAAGAGAAAGGAAGTTGAAGTTCTATCTAAGGATGCCTTTAACAGCAAAAAACAGCAGTGCAAACTGAATATTCGCTTCTTTTGACCTTGAACTTTAGCCGCATAAATTTAAAATGACGTTTAAGATTTTGCCAGAAAGCTCTACTTACAGGGTGTCTGCTTTTAGGGGAAGCTTACGATTCCTTCGCCTAAATCCGGCAAAACAAAATCATAAGGCATAACGCTCTCCTTTATCTATTCGCTCTGTTCTTTATTTAATAAAAGGATACCACGCATGTAAAAAGCAGTCAATTTGCTGCTTGCTCACAAAAATCATGTTCGGTAAGTTAAAAGAGATGTTGTGCTGATCTTTAAAACCTTGCTGCTATACGGGCAACATTAATGACTTTTGAAGGTAGCACTCCGATAACCAGGACTGCTATAACTGTTATCGTAAGCGCAAGGGCTATTCCGGGAGAGACAGAAAGCTGCACTGCGGCCTTAGGTTCTTTCATGTACATATACATTACAATCCTCAGATAAAAATACGCTGATATTGCGCTGAATATAACCGCAATCACAGCAAGCCACGTATATCCTGCGCTTATTGCGCTCATAAAGATATAGAACTTACCCATAAACCCTGCTGTAGGCGGAATCCCTGTGAGAGAAAACATAAATACAAGCATCAGCGCAGCAGCCAATGGATGTGTCTTTGCGAGCCCCTCATAATCAGAGATGTCATCTCCCTTAAATCCCTCTGACCTGAGCATAATCACAACTGCAAATGCGCCTATGTTCATGAATGCATAAATAAACAGATAATTCAGAACACTTGCCGTGCCCTCTGATGTCCCTGCAATTATTCCAAGAAGCACATAACCTGCATGCGCTATTGAAGAATACGCAAGCATCCTTTTTATGTTTATCTGTGAAATTGCGGCTATATTCCCGACGGCCATTGTGAGTATCGCTATCGGGATAAGAATGCCTGTCCATTCAATTCTTGCCGCACCGAACGCTGTCATAAAAACCCTTCCAAGAACTGCAAACCCTGCTGCCTTGGGCCCTACTGACATAAATGCAGTAATGGAAGTAGGCGAGCCCTCATAAACGTCAGGCGCCCACATGTGGAAAGGAACAGCGGCTATCTTGAATGAGAACGCCACTGCAAACATAGTCATTGAAAGCGTTAAGACGGGATTCCCTGAAAGTCCATTGACGGATATGTAAGAAGATATCGCCTTGAGGTCTGTTGTGCCTGTAAGCCCGTATATCAGTGATGTGCCATAGAGCAAAAATGCGGAAGCGAACGCTCCGAGGAGAAAATACTTCATTGCGGCTTCGTTAGACTTTATGTCATGTCTCAAGAACCCCGCAAGCACATAGGTGCTCAATGCCATAAGTTCAAGTCCAAGATAGAGGGTTATCAGGTCTCCTGCCGACGCCATAAGCATCATGCCGAGAGTGGAAAGCAGTATAAGGCTGTAATATTCCCCGAAATTAACTTTTTCAATTGCAATGTATTTCACTGATATAAGAACAGTAAGAACAACATTCAGCATAAAGATAAGTTTGAAGAATAGGCTATAGTTATCCGCTATAAACATTCCGTTAAATGTGATTCCTGTAGAACCGACAAGCAAATATGTAACTGCTGCAACACTGACTATGCTAAGAAATGCAATTGTCTCTTTTCTTTTAATCACAAGGTCTGCAAGCAGAATTAGAAGAGCAAGGCACGTCATTACAATTTCAGGCATAACAGGCCCAAGGTCAGGCATTGAAAATCCAGTAAGATTCGTCATTTGATAATCTCCAGAATATTTTTTGCAACGCCCACTTCATGCATGCTTCCTGAATTTACCCTCTCAAGCAGATGTTTTACAGACTCATGCATGAAACCGAGAAATGCATTCGGATAAATTCCGATCCAGAATATCAGTATAATCATCGGCAGAAGTGTGATTATTTCCCTTAAATTAATATCTGCGAGCCCTGCAACCTTCTGGTTTGTTTCCATGAAAAATACCCTCTGATAAAGCCAGAGCATATAACCTGCGCCTATGATTACCCCTGTTGCCGCAAGCACGCCTGCCCATTGATTCGCCTTGAACCCTCCAAGGATAATCAGGAACTCTCCTATGAACCCGTTTGTCGCAGGAAGGCCTATTGATGCAAGCGTAAACACCATAAACAAAGACGCATACACAGGCATTGCAGATGCAACTCCTCCGTAATCAGAAATCTGTCTTGTATGAGTCCTGTCATAAATCATTCCGACGCTTAAGAATAATGCACCTGTGACTACTCCATGGTTTATCATCTGAAGGATTCCGCCCTCCATGCCCTGCGAATTTAGGGCAAAGATTCCAAGTGTTACAAAACCCATGTGGCTGACAGAGCTGTATGCAATGAGCCTTTTCAGGTCTGTCTGTGCGAGACATATTACTGCGCCGTAAATTATCGCTATAACAGAAAGCGTAAGCATCACAGGCGTCATTGCCCTTGATGCATCGGGGAATAACGGCAATGAGAACCTAATAAAACCGTAAGCGCCCATCTTGATAAGCACAGCGGCAAGAATAACGCTGCCTGCTGTCGGAGCCTCTGTATGCGCATCAGGAAGCCATGTGTGCACCGGGAACATCGGAACCTTAACGGCAAAGGCTGCAAAGAACGCCCATAAGAGCCAGATCTGTAATTGATACGGATATGTTTTTGTCATTAGTTCAAGTATGTCAAATGTCCTGCCAGCCTGATAATAAAGAACGATTATCCCGATAAGCATAAGCAAACTTCCAACAAGCGTGAAGAGGAAGAATTTCACCGCAGCATAAATCCTGTTACTCCCGCCCCACACGCCTATCAAGAGATACATAGGGATTAGCATTGCCTCCCAGAAGAGATAGAAGAGCATAAAATCCAGTGAACAGAAAACGCCTATCATTGCGCTTTCCATTATCAGAATGGAGATATAAAATTCTTTTGTCTTTGCCTTTATAGAATTCCATGAGATAAGAACGCAGAGTATTGTAATAAGGGTTGAGAGAAGGACAAACAGAATGCTTATGCCGTCAATGCCGAGACTGTAATTAATATTCAACGAAGGAACCCATGCATGTTTTTCTGTAAACTGCATAAGGTGCGTGGACTTATTGAACTCCGTGAACAAAGGAATTGAAATTATAAAAACCGTTATGCTCACAATAAGGCTAACCCATTTTATAAGGTTCTCATTAGACCTGCTTATCAGGAGCAAAAGCACCGCACCTGCAATCGGCAGGAATATCAATGTGCTCAGTATCGGAAAACCATTAAGGTTCATGCCTTGCCCCGCAAGAATTTGGATTCGTTTTGTAGTTTATTGCTGGCATTCCAGCTTGATGGGAATCCTTCTTCGGAAAGATTCTGGACTGATCCCCGACGGAGCGGGGACAAGAGCCAGGATGACAAAGATGAAGGCTGTTTAGTCCAGATACCTCGAAGTTCTATTTTATAGTGGTTTATGTTTCTATTTTGCATTTTTAATTTTCCCTGCTCCTTACCTTAATAACATTACTGCCATTATTATCAACACGCCCAACGCCATTATTGCTGCATAGCGCTGTAACAAACCTGTCTGAACTTTCCTCAGAATCCGGCTGAATTCTCCGATCCCTTTTGGAATACCATTAACAATCGCCTCGATAATTTTCGCATCCGTAACCCCAATGAGTATATTCTTAGCTGTCCAGATTGTTGGCCGCACGATTATAAAACTGTAAAGTTCATCCACATAGTATTTATTCCAGAGGACTTTATATGTGGCATTAAATTTCTGCGCAAGCATAACAGGAATATCAGTCTTTACAAGATAGAATAATGCGGCCAGTCCTACTCCTGAAAAACCTGCGATTATTGATATCGCCATTACCAGCCATTCCTCTGCGTGTGTGCCGTGTGCTTCGGGATGCCCAAGGACAGGGGTTAAAAATTCCGTGAAATGCTCTCCACCTCCAAGCAGATGGGGAATCCCAATCCAGCCTGATGCAACAGCGCCGATGCAGAGAATAATCAATGGTATTGTCATAGCCTTTGGAGATTCATGGAGATGATGTTCCTGTTCGTACGTGCCCCGGAATTTTCCGTGGAACGTGAGGAATATAAGCCTGAATGAGTAGAAGGCTGTAAGAAACGCAACTACAGTCCCGATAGCCCAAACGAATTTCCCCACAGGACTCTGTCCTGAATACGCAAGCCAGAGTATTTCATCCTTGCTGAAGAATCCTGCAAAGCCGGGCACGCCTGCAATGCTCAATGATGCAAAAAGCATTGTCCAGTATGTAATTGGCATGTATTTCTTAAGGCCGCCCATCTTCTGAAGGTCAAGCTCTCCTGACATTGCGTGCATTACGCTCCCTGCGCATAGGAAAAGAAGGGCTTTAAAGAATGCATGTGTGTAAAGATGGAACATTCCTGCGGTGTAAGCTCCGACTCCTGCCGCAAGGAACATATAGCCGAGTTGGCTGATGGTTGAATATGCGATAATCCTTTTTATATCATTCTGGACAAGGCCGATAGTCGCAGCAAATAGTGATGTTATAGCCCCTGTTAATGCGACAATCATTAGTGCAGTTTCAGAAAGGCTGAATATCGGACTGCACCTTGCAACGAGGAAAACACCTGCTGTGACCATTGTCGCCGCGTGTATCAGCGCACTTACAGGTGTGGGGCCCTCCATTGCATCAGGAAGCCATACATGAAGCGGCATCTGCGCTGACTTCCCAATTGAGCCGCAGAAAAGAAGAAGCGCAATCAATGTCATAAGATGCACGTCATATCCAAGGAAATTAATTGTTTGTACTGCAAAGACCTTTGCCTGTGAAAAGACAGGCTCATAATAAACGGTTCCGAATGTGAGGAATATCATTATTATTCCAAGACCAAAGCCAAAGTCGCCGAACCTGTTCACTATAAAAGCCTTTTTGCCTGCGTCAGAGGCTGGTTTCTTGTCAAAGTAATATCCTATGAGAAAGTATGAACACAAGCCGACACCCTCCCACCCGAAATACAACTGGAGGAAGTTATTAGCCATAACAAGCATCAGCATACAGAAAGTAAACAGGCTGAGATATGCAAAAAAGCGGTAGTAGCCCTTGTCTCCTTGCATATACCCAACAGAATATATATGTATCAGGGCGCTGCAAGTTGTTACAACAACAAGCATGACTGCGGTAAGCTGGTCAATAAGAAAACCCACAGAGACTTTGAATTCGCCGGAAACAATCCATGAGTAGATGTCTTCATTTACAACCTTGCCTGACAGGACATCAAGCAGTGTTATTACAGTCACAACCCATGACCCGGCAACTGCAAGTATTGATACCCAGTGGGCATTATCCTTCAAATACTTCCTGCCAAAAAGAATATTTATCAAAAAAGCGGCAAGCGGCAGAAATGGTATTAACAAATAATTGTTCATATTTTCATCCCTTCATTTCGCTCATCTCATCCGCATGAACTGTGTCCTTGTTCCTGAACAGCGCAATAATTATCGCAAGCCCTATCGCGGCCTCTGCCGCTGCGACAGTGATTATAAAGACCGCAAGAATCTGCCCTCTCATGTCCTGCAGGTAATGGCTGAATGCCACAAGGCTGATATTCACTGCATTCAGCAGAAGCTCTATTGACATGAACATTATTATGATATTCCTCCTTGTAAGGAATCCGAAGACTCCTATCATAAAAACCACTGCGCTCAGCATCAGATACCAATTCAAAGGAACCATTATTTACTCCTCGTCTTTCTCTTTGCCAGGACTATTGCGCCTATAATCGCAACAAGCAGCACAAGAGAAGCTATTTCAAAAGGGAAAAGATAATCAGTGTATAAGAGTTTCCCCAGCGCCTTTGTATGAGTCTCCTGTTTTATAAATTCAATTGAATATTTTCCGGCAGGCCCCGGCACAAAAGACCTTACCACACTCAAAACAATCACAAGCAAAGCCGTAGTTACAAAAAGTCCGGCGGGCCATGCGCCTATAAATCTTTTCACTTTAAGTTCCTCCCTAAGATTCAGAAAAAGCAAAATAAAAAGGAACAGCACGAGTATTGCTCCTGCATAAACTATAATCTGTATTGCCGCGACAAACTCGGCGTTCAGGAACAGATAAAGACCTGCAATGTGGAAGAAAAGCAAAAGCATCCACATAACACTGTGCACAGGATTGCTTCTCGTAACAACCAGCAGTGAAAAGATGACTATCGCAGAAGCGTAATATCCAAAAAATAATTCAGACAGCATCCTTGCTCCGCAAAAATTCAAAATTCAAAGTTGAAAATTCAAAATAAATGAATTCCATAATTTTATACTTCTCATTTTTCATTTTTTGTTCTCCTGAATACCGCCTGCCCTTCATGCCCAGTGAAGTCCTCTGATTTTGGCCTCCAGAAATCTCTGAAATATCTCCTGGCCTTCTCTCCTGTAAAATACTTATCCCAATTTGAAAGAAGTTTTTCTTTAGTCATATAAAACGGCTCTCTTGAATAATCCGAATATTCGTAATGCTCGCTCAATGTAATTGCGCCGAAAGGGCATGCCTCAACACAGAACCCGCAGTAAATACACCTGAGAACCTCTATCTCATACCTGTCCACAACCTTTGTATGGTCCTCGCCGTCTGAGGTGTAAATATATATGCACTTTGAAGGGCAGTAAGCTCCGCATAGACCGCAGCCAACGCACTTCATCCTGCCATCTTCATCCTTTGCAAGCGCATGAAGCCCCCTGAAGCCGGGCTTAACAGGCCTTTTAACCTTTGGATAGCGCCTCGTCACAGCGGGTGTAAACATGCTCTTTAGCGTCAATGCAAGACCCTTCAGAATCTCTACAAAGAATATCGTCCTTATAAATTTTCTAACTGTCATATCGTTTTCTTGCCGGCATTATTAAACCCATATTTTTATAAATCCTGTCAGCACTATATTGAACAGGGCTAATGGTATTAATATCTTCCACCCTATAGCCATAAGCTGGTCATACCTGTATCTCGGGAAAGTCGCCCTGACCCAGTAATAAAAAAACATAAAGGCATAAACCTTTATCAGAAACCACACAATACCTGGCACATTCAGCAAGAAAGGCATTGCATCCATAATAAACTTCGGGATTGTCCACCCTCCTAAAAAACACAACGCTGCTATAGAAGACATTATCAGCATCGCTGTGTATTCGCCGAGGAAAAATAGTGCGAACCTGAATCCGCTGTATTCTGTAAAATACCCTGCAACAAGTTCGTTTTCAGCCTCCGGCAGATCAAAAGGGAGCCTGTTTGTCTCAGCAAATGCAGCCACAATAAATACAAAGAAACCTAAGAACTGAGGGATGGCAAACATGCCTGCAGGATGTTGTTGCTGCGCCCTGACAATATCGGACAGGTTCAGAGAGCTTGCCATCATCATAACTCCTACAAGGCTCAGTCCCATTGCAATCTCATAACTTATTACCTGTGATGCTGCCCTCAGTCCGCCAAGGAATGAATATTTAGAGTTTGACGCCCACCCCGATAATATAATTCCATAGGCTCCGAGAGAAGACATTGCAAAAAGAAAAAGCAGGCCTATATTTATATCAGCTATCACAAAGCCATCGAAAAACGGAAGCACAGACAATGACGTGAGAGCCGAAACCATGAATATGACAGGCGCAAGATAGAACAACGGCTTATCTGCATTCGCAGGTATAATGTCTTCCTTGAAAAAAAGTTTCACTCCGTCAGCAATCGGCTGTAAAAACCCATGCCAACCTACTTCAATGGGGCCAAGCCGTACCTGCATGTGGCCTATTACTTTGCGCTCCCAGTAAGTTGCATAAGCCACATGAAGAAGCGTTATGCCAAGAACAACAGCGATCTTTACGAGAATAATCCCAATATCTATCCCAAGCTTAATCATAGGGTTCATTCCAGCCGCATTACCTATAAACTGAAAAATGTCGTTCATAAGCCAGCCTTCTCTATAGCTACTGTATTCCCATCCAGAACAGAAGCCCTTGTAACAGGCTCTATATCATAGCCCATCAATCTGTATGCACTCTTGCCTTCAAAATTATTAGTGAGCATGACTGAAAAATTGTCTAATGCTTTATCGATAACCACAGGCAGTTCAATTGAACCAATCTTTGTGGAAACCCTGACAACTTCACCCTCTTTAAAGGAAAGCGCCTTAGCTGTATCCGGACTTATTCTTACAACAGCCTCAGGATATATCTTCACAAGTGCAGGGGCCCTTCTGCTCAAAGTGCCTGAATGGAATAGCGGCCTCTCAATCCTAAGATAAAGTTTCCCGTTAACACTAAGTCTCTCTGCATTATGCACCTGAATCTCTTCCATCCCATCCCTTAATGGTTCTCCTTTATAAGGATAGATTCCCCCACCCTTTTCTATATCTTCATATGTAAGGTCTTTATGTAACGGAGATGCCTTGCAAATCTCATTGAATATATCTTCAGCATTGGAGTAATCGAACTTCTTACCCATATTCCTTGCGATCTCAGAAATTATCCTCCAGTCCTCCATCCCATTCCCGTTCACTGCCTTTCTCAATCTTTGAATCCTTCTTTCCATATTTGTGAATGTCCCGTCTTTTTCAGCCCAGCTCAGTGCAGGCAGAACAACATCGGCAAGCTTTCCTGTTTCTGTAAGGAATATATCCTGAACAACAAGAAACTCAATATTTCTAAGCGCTGCTTCCACTGTCTTAGAATCAGGAAGGTTATAGACAGGGTTTTCACCCATTACATACATCGCTTTCAGAGAGCCGTTCTTTGCAGCATTAACCATCTCAAATATCGTGAGCCCTGTTTTTCCTGGGAGTTCGCTTTCCCATATACTTTCGTATCTCCTTTTGGATTCAACATAGGACACAGGTCTATATCCCGGCAGTATATCAGGCGCGCATCCCATATCAAGAAGGCCCTGCTCATTCGCCCTATCAGAGAGGAGATAGAGCCTGCCGTTAATAAGATAGTTTATTGCTGATAGGAGCAAGAGCTTGTAGCTTGCTCCATTGCTCTGTGCCGTCTCCTTACCTATTACTATTGATGGGTTTGTGGATTCTGAAAGGATATTCAAAAACTCATTAAAGTCTTTCTCTTCGATTTTGCAGATATTCTTTACATCCTCGATGGAAGTGCTTATATCCTTTATCTTTGCCTCAAGTTTAGAATTTGCATCCGAAAGTCTCTTCTTATTTTTTAATACAGTAACAATACCTTCAAGCAGAATATCTTCTGTGTACAAGACTGGTACAAGCTTTTGTGGACTGAAATATTCAAGACCTTTAAAATTTCCGATTGTGAGTATGTTACCACCATTTCTTGAACATGCCCTTATCTGAAGCCCGAGGATAGGATTTACTGTTGTTGGGTCCCCGCCAATCACAAATACAAGGTCAGAATTTGAAAGACCTGATATTATGTTTGCTGTTGCACCCTGCCCAAAGATATTCTCTATAAAACTCTGGGCGCCTGCAAAGCCTGTCCTTGCAGTGCTGTCAATGTTATTTGTCCCGAGCGCAACTCTCATAAATTTCTGGAATATATAATTGTCCTCATTCGTGCATCTCGGTGAGGCAATGCCAGCTATTGCAGGGTTGCCATACTCCTCTTTGATCTCTGACAGTTTTTTTGCAACAAGGCTTATGGCCTCTTCCCATGTCGCTTCTCTGAAGAGTTCGGAGATTACCCCCCCTTGACTCCCCCCCTTATCAAAGGGGGGCTGGGAGAGTGTTGACTCCTGACTCCCGACTCCTGACTGTGTCTTGGGAGCTATCCTTACAAGAGGTGTTGTCAGTCTCTCTTTGCTTCCTACAAACTCATATCCGAATCTCCCCCTCGTACAGAGAAGCCCATTATTAACAACAGAACCGATTCTGGGGACAACCCTCTTAATCACATCATCGCGAACCTGAACAATAAGAGTACATCCAACCCCGCAATAGGGACAGATTGTCTCTATCTCATTCTCCATCTGCCATGGCCTGAAGCTGTGCCTGTGAAGCCTTGACATAATTGCTCCGACAGGGCATACAGAGATGCAGTTCCCGCAGTATTCGCAATCATATTTGCCGCCCGAGAAAGGCTCAATATGAGAATGGCCTCCCCTGCTTATAACGTCAATCGCCGAGGCGCCCTGAACCCCCTCGCACATCCTGACGCATCTGGTACACATAATACATCTTTCCATGTTGCGAACAATAATCGGGTCTTCGAGGCTTTCAGGGACTTTTCTCTTCTTTTCTTTATATCTACCCTTTGCAGGCCCGTATTTTCCTACAAGGTTCTGCAATTCGCACTCTCCTGCCTTATCGCACACAGGACAATCAAGCGGATGGTTAATAAGCAGAAATTCGAGGATGCCTCTCCTGACATTGGCTGTCTGCTCTGTCTCTGTCCTGACAACCATTCCGTCAGCAACCATAAAAGTGCAAGCTGTCTGCAACCTCGGCATCTTCTCAATCTCAACAAGGCACAATCTGCAACCGCCGTATCTTTCAAGCTGTTCATGCCAGCAGAGCGTAGGTATCTTTATGCCTGCGGACCTTGCAGCCTCAAGCACAGTGACAGGTTTTTCTAATTTAATCTCTTTGCCGTCAATGGTAACTGTAATCATGTTTTGGTTCCTGTCATTACACGTCCCGATAAATATCGGGGCGAGGTAATCTCAAAAAAGATTGCCGCGTCGGTCGTATCGACCTCCTCGCAATGACCTCTAAAACTTATTTTATTCCCACTCTTCATTCCCAACTATTAAACTCTCAAACTTTTAAATTTACACTTCCCATCTTTTATATGTTCCTCAAACTCATTCCTGAAATGTTTTATGAAATTTTGGACAACAGATGCTGCTCCGTCTCCAAGCGGGCAGAAAGTCTTGCCAAGCATATTTCCTGAAACAGAAAGCAGAAGCTCTATGTCTCCTTCCACGCCTTCGCCGTTTTCTATCCTTTCAAGAATACTTCTCAGCCAGCCTGTGCCTTCACGGCATGGCGTGCATTTGCCGCATGATTCATGCTCAAGGAATTTCAGCGCCCTATGGCAGACTTTTACAAGGCAGACTGTTTCGTCCATCACAATCACAGCGCCTGAGCCAAGCATGCTCCCGTGCTTTGGCATACTTACAAAATCCATAGGACAGTCTATCTTGTCCGCAGGAAGCACCGGAGTCGTAATCCCGCCGGGAAGCACAGCCTTAAGATTCTTCCCGGCCTTAATTCCTCCGCAGTGCTTATAGATTATGTCGCGCAGGATTGTACCCATAGGCAGTTCATAAACACCGGGTTTTTCAACATGACCGCTTACACAATACAGCTTTGGCCCCGGGCAATCGGAACTCCCGATCTTTGAATATTCTTCATCGCCAATTTCTATAATAAGGGGAATATTTGACAGCGTCTCTACGTTATTGATAACAGTAGGTTTCGCAAAAACTCCCACGTTTACAGGAAACGGGGGCCTCATCCTCGGCTGTCCCTTATCTCCCTCCAGTGATTCTATTAAAGCGGTTTCTTCACCGCATATGTATGCGCCTGCGCCGCGATGAACAGCGAGATGAAACTTTATGCCCTTCCCTAAAATATCATCACCGAGAAAATTGTTTTCATATGCCTGAGCGATTGCCTTGTTCAGGATATGATATGCGCCAGGATACTCGCCTCTCAGGTATATGTATCCGTACTGTGCTCCGATCGCGTAACCTGCTATGACCATTCCTTCTATCAGAAGATGGGGATTTTTCTCAAGTATAGGCCTGTCCTTGAAGGTGCCTGGCTCTCCTTCATCTGCATTGCATAGGAGATATTTCGGAAATTTCGTATCAGCGTAGGCAAACGACCACTTCATTGCAACAGGAAAACCTGCTCCGCCCCTTCCCCTTAACCCTGCTTTTTTCACTATATCAGTTATGTCGAGCGGCTTGTAGTCAAACGCTTTCAGAAGACTCCTGTATCCGCCAATTTTTTTATACTCGTTAATATCGGCTGAATTCGGGTTTTCTATGTTTTTTAATAAAACCTTTTCCATAACTTTAAACTTTTAATAGAACTTCATAAGTGAAACCACGGTTTGTCATCCCTCCTATTTGTATTTCTCCAGTATTTCCTCTATATACTTTTCCGTGAGATTCTCATAAAAATCATCATCCACAAGCATTGCCGGAGCTGTGCCGCATGCGCCTATGCATTCCATAATGACAAGTGAAAACCTTTTGTCAGGAGTTGTCCCTCCGGTTTCAAGCCCGTATTTATTCTTAAGGAAGTCTGACAGTTTCTCTGCGCCGAGTATCATGCATGAGACATTTGTGCATAGCTGGACAATATGCCGCCCCATGGGCTTATGCTTATACATTGCATAAAATGTCCCCACTCCTCTTGCAATTGCCCTTGGAACACCGAGAGCATCTGAAACAGCTTCATATGCATCAGCTCCGAGATACCCGAATTCTCTCTGTGCAATATAAAGAGCAGGCAATAGCGCAGCGCTCGCATCAGGATACTTCTGCCTTATCTCATTTAGTTCTTTTATCGCTGCTTTGCTCAACATAGATTCACTCAGACTGCTTGCCTCCTTGTTATTTGCTCTTCCTGAACATCATGTGCATAAGGTCCATATATTCTCTATTAGTTTTTCTGACTATCCCTGTAAGGTGCATTGCAAGTCTGCGTAATATCTTGAAGGCCATGGGAAGATTTGAATGCACAATATTATCAAAAGCTGATTTCCCTATCTGTATGACCCTTGACTTTTGTTCTGCGATAATTGTTGCGTCATGTTTGATTTCATCAAGGAATGACATAATACCGAATATGCCTCCCTTTTCAAGTGTTATAATCCTATATTGGTCGCCTTCTCCGGTCATCTTATTTACACCCACCTTGCCGCTTACTACAATATAAAGCTCACTGCCGCTGCTTCCTTCCTTAAAGATTATGTCACCTGCCTCGTATTCCTTTACCTGTACTGACCCCTTCAGCATCTCTATTTCAGAGTCGTCCAGGTCACTGAAGAAATATATTTCGCGTAACTCTTTATTTTCCATAAGCCCTCCTTTTTAATTACCTATCACATTCTCCCAAGACTATATCAATAGTCCCTATGTTTGCGATAACGTCTGCGACAAATCCACCCGCGCATAATTTCGGCAGAATTGATGCATGAACAAAAGAGGGCGCTCTCACTCTCATCCTGTATGGCTTGCCGGTGCCGTCGCTTACAAAATAAAATCCGAGTTCCCCTCTGGGGACCTCTGTAGCAGAATATATCTCTCCTTCAGGAGCAATAGGACCTTTTGTTATGAGAACAAACTGATGTATGAGATGTTCTATGTCCTTTAAGACCATATCTTTAGGAGGCAGGGTGAACTTGGGAGAGGCAGCCATTACAGCTCCTGTTGGCAGTTTTTCAATGCACTGTTTAATTATCCTGTTTGCCTGCTTCATCTCGCCAATTCTGACAAGATACCTGTCATAGCAATCTCCGTTTTTCCCCAAAGGGACATCGAACTCAACCCTGTCATACGCATCATAAGGAGCATGTTTTCTTACGTCATAGTTCACGCCTGAGCCCCTCAGCATACCGCCTGTAAGCCCCCAGTTTACGGCCTCTTCTGCGGAAATAACACCTATGCCGACTGTCCTCTTCTTCCAGACCCTGTTTTCAGTAACAAGTGTTTCATAGTCATCCATTCTGTCAGGAAACTCAAGAACAAACTCGTAGAGTTCATCAAGAAATTCCTGTGAAATGTCGTTCCGTACACCGCCAATCCTCGGATAACTTACCGTAAGCCTCGCCCCGCACAATGTTTCAAAAAGGTCAAGAATGCGCTCTCTTTCCCTGAATGCATACAAAAATGGAGTTGTTAGGCCTATATCAAGGACATGTGTCCCAAGCCATATAATGTGGCTTGAAATCCTTCCCATTTCAGCGACCATGGTTCTGATAAACTTTGCCCTTTCAGGCGCTTCAATGCCAAAAATTTTTTCAACAGCATTTACATAGCCGACCTTGTTGTTCATGGATGATATGTAATCGAGTCTGTCGGTTAGGGGAAGCGCGGAAAAATATGTCCTGTTTTCTCCGAGTTTTTCTATCCCCCTGTGGAGATAACCAACATGAGGAGTGCATTTAATAACAGTCTCGCCGTCAAGGGTAAGCACAAGCCTAAGAACCCCATGGGTTGCCGGATGCTGGGGCCCCATGCTGATGGTTAATTCTCTTGTCTCAAATGTCTTTTCTATCTGTTCCATAATTTTTAGTGCATAGCCTATCAGTACAATAGCGCAGCAGTTAGAAAACTGCGGTTCTGCTGCTCTATGGGCTATTCATGCCATTCGAAATCTTTAAATCTCTTTGCCTTGTCAAGAACTGCTCTAAACCCTGACCATTCCTTCTCTGGCCCCTTCACAGGATAATCCTTTCTCAGTGGATGCCCTTCCCAGTCCTCAGGCATAAGGACTCTCCTGAGATCAGGATGCTCTTTAAAAATAATCCCGAACATGTCATAACATTCCCTTTCATGCCAGTTTGCTCCGGCCCATACAGCGGTAACAGAATCAATCTCAAGACTGCTCTCAGGCACTGCTGCCTTTAACCTTATTGCATGACAGCGCTTTATAGAATAAAGATGATAGACAATCTCAAACCTTTTTTCTTTCTTTCCCGCATAATCCGCACCGCATATATCAACAAGATAGTCAAAGCAAAGATCAGGGGCGTCGTGGAGATGCCTGCATATTTCAAGGATTCTGTCTTTCTTTAATGTAACAGCGGCCTGTTCCCTGAATTCCTTTACCTCAAGGACTTCATCCGGGAATTTCTCCTTTATCTTGTCTGCAATCTCTAATGGCTTCATCTCCACCTGCTCCATCTGAAGCGCTCTTTCTTTATCTTTTCCTGAAGCTTTATTATCCCTTCAAGCAGAGCCTCCGGCCTCGGAGGACAACCCGGAATATAAACATCAACCGGCAGGAAACTATCACATCCCTGCACTGTACTGTAGGTATTGAATATGCCTCCTGAACATGCGCAGCTCCCCATTGAAATAACATATCTTGGTTCTGGCATTTGGTCATAGACCCTTCTAACAATTTCTGACATCTTTTTCGTTACAGTGCCTGCGACAATCATGAGGTCGGCCTGCCTTGGAGATCCCCTGAAGATAACCCCCATCCTGTCCAGGTCATAGTGTGACGATCCCGCCGTCATCATTTCAATGGCTCAGCATGCAAGCCCAAAGGCCACGGGCCATAAGGACGAGCTTCTTCCCCAGTTGATGAGCTTGTCCATTGAGGTGATAACGATATTAGGCGACAATATTTTTGTGCCTTTTTCAACCTCAACAAGCGATGGAGAAATTGTGTTTTCAATCAATCCCATTTAAATGCCTCCTTTTCCCATGCATAGACATAGCCGACAAACAGTATCACTATAAAAATAATCATCTCAATAAATGCATATAGTCCAATCCTGTCAAAGACAACAGCCCAGGGGTAAAGGAAAATAGCCTCGACGTCAAAGATAACAAAGAGCATAGCAACAATATAGAACTTAACAGAGAACCTGTATCGCGGCTCTCCGACAGGCAGGTTGCCTGATTCATAAGGCATAAGTTTTTCAGGGTATGGCCTTTTCAGTCTGAAAAGTTCACCGATTAATAAGGCGCCCATTCCAAAGACCGTTGCGACCATCAAAAATATAAGAACAGGCAAATAATCCGAAGGCAAATAAGTTCCTGGCATAAACGTTTTATCCTAACTTTAAAATTCTAATAAATCAATTTAAATCCTACTCAATGCCGATTTTAAATCTTAATAAAATAATTAAAGTTCTTAATCTTTATTAAGTGAAAAAGCATTCAGAACCTCAGCATTTAAATACTTCAGCATAAAACTTCTCATCGATTGCAAATCTGATTTTAAGAGCAACAAGATTATCCGGCAAACGCAGGCCTCTGAGCCTTATCACGTCTTTTTCTGTTGTCACAATCCAGCCTGCATTGTTTGCTTTTGCTTCTTTAATTACCTCTTCGATGTCCTCTTTTTTATAGGAATAATGGTCGCTGTATTTTTTACTGCCCTTGAGGCTGCATCCTGCTGACAAGACAGTCTTTTTGAACGACTCAGGGCTGCCTATACCGCAGAACGCAAAAAAGTTTTTACCCTTTGCCCATTCAAACGGCATTGTTTCCCCTGACAATTTCACAAACCCTGCCGGCTTATGCATAGAAAGGAATACCGGAGTCTTTGAGTTATAGCTCTTTATTTCTCCGGCTATATCTTCAATTATTGCCTGACGAATATTGTCTGTTTTTGTCAGGACTACAATATCTGCCCTTTCTATTTCCTTAAGAGGCTCTCTGAGCAATCCGACAGGCAGAAGCCGTCTGTTGTCAAAAGAATTCTCAGCGTCTATTAACAGAATGTTCTTATCCCTGAAAAGCTGCCAGTGCTGGAAGCCGTCGTCAAGGATAAAAAGTGTTTTAGCTGACAGCTGGGAGCTAATAGCTGTCAGCTCTTCTATCGCAAACATTCCACCTTTGTATCTGTCAGCACATTTTACAATAGGGACATCCTTTAATATCTCGGACATTAATAGAGGCTCATCTCCGTATAGCTGATGGCTGATGGCTGATGGCTGATAGCTGACAAATACCGGCCCTTTTGCCTTTCCCTTGTATCCTCTTGTAAGTATTATTGGATAAAAACCTCTTTTCTTCGCCTCATCAGCTATTGCAATTACAGCAGGCGTCTTTCCTGTGCCTCCTGCAGTAATATTGCCTATGCTGATAACCTTATGTGGAAGCCGTTTTTGATGTTTTAGGGAATAATGCTTTTTGGCTGAATAGCCGAGATAGTATATGAATTCAAAAAGTGTCATGATATAATCTTCTTTCTCCCCTCTGCCCACCCCATGTGAAGGTTGATGTCGTAGTGGAATGAAATACAGTCATTCTCCAGTAAAGCACGGCTTATTTTGTCAATAATGAATTGAAATTTATTAATCCTTACCCTTTTGTTCCAATTTATCCTCAAGGTCGCTTCCGAAAACTTCCTTTATCAGCCTTCCATCTCTCAAATATTGAAAAAACCCTGTATAACTATTGGGACTTAAAAAGTGGAAAATATATTTCTGCTTAATTCCTGATTCCTCAAGCTCTTTATTTAGGTCTGAGAAGTGCTGCCTTGTCCATCTTAACTTTGCTTTGTTTTCATCAGAGTCATCACCATCTGACTTTACTTCCACAACTACAATATAGTCTATTCCGCCATGATGAATTTTGATGAAAAAATCAGGATTAAATTGTTGGTTTTTTTGAGGATGTTCACCTTTTCGCCATGAATACTCAACGCTGTAAAATCCTTGATCCCTTGACTTTATCCATGAATCAATCTTTTCTGCATTGTCTTTCTTGCATAAATGTTCAACAAACCTTCTTTCAGGTTCTGCCCGTGTAAAAATAATACCAAGAGGGGTTTTAAAAAGGTATTGGTTAATTTCTTTCTCGGCGCTCTTAGGCAGACTTTCATCGGTTTTTATTTCTTCGAGGATATCTTTTATTTCCTCCAGCAGTTCGTCGTCAAAGCTATCTGCATAAAAAACTGTCGCATTATGTCTCAGATTTCCAACAGCCATAGATTCTTTATCCATATTCGCAGTCAAGATAGGCTGGGGTTTGGTGACCTTTCTTACATTTACTATGGTCTTTCCCTTTTTTCTTAAAAGCGTTCCGAATGTCTGAAGTATTCTCTGCCTGTTTTTCTCTACAAGCCGATCACCTTTAATTCCCCTCCTATCCATAGATGTCCTGATGATTTTTCTTATCTCATCCTTAGGAGGCAATTCATTTTTAGTATATTCGCCTTCAGGCAGTTTCAGAACACGCCCCTCCCACTCCCTCGTTTTAAATTCCTCGTAAATCTTATTTACGATTTCATCAACGCTGTAAGTGTTGTATTCTATTAATGTATTTTTTGCATAAACCTCGCCTGCAAGACTGGTATATTCTGTGCCTTTTTCATCATCCTCTACCTGCGATATAAGCTCAATAAATCCTTTTGTGTAGTCAAAGACCTCTGTATCACGGCTTGCCTCTTTCTCCTGAGGCTCTTTGTCATAGTTGATGTTGCAAAGGGCAAAATTGTATTTTGCCCTATCGCCTTCCTTTAGGACAGAGCTTGTTAATTTCATCTCTATTTCTAGGATTTCATCTACAAGTCCTTTTATATTCCGGCTCCATGCGTCATGATTGAATACCTTTACTCTTGGCTGCGGCGTCTGGTATTCAGGCGGCACTCTAAGACCTCTTCCTAAGACCTGTGCTATTAATAACTTTGAATTAAATGCCCTATCTTTCCACGGAACGATCTGGAAAACATTATTTACATCCCACCCCTCAGTAAGCATAGACACAGATACAATCCACTCTGTTGAATCGTCTTTGTCATCAACATTTTTGAGCCTTGCCGCATTTGCCCTATGCTCCTGCGCAGAGGTAACTATCAAAACCTTCTTCTCAACTTCCCCCCTTGGCAGAGATTCTTTTTTTGATAAAAATCCCATGAGGTCTTCAGTCAATCTTTTTGCATTTGTGATATCGTTTGTAATAAGGATAGTTAAGGGCTTTATTTTTCTGTATTTATTTTGATTCTCAATATGATTATCATAAATTTTCTGAAATTTTTCAGGGTCACCGATGCTTTCATCCTTGCTTACATAATCCACCATCTTGACTACTTTGTCATCTACTGCCTGTCTCAAAGAATATCTGTAAATGACATCGTTAAAATACTCGTCTTCAATATATGCCGTTCCCGTGAAACCGACCATATACATAAAGTTGTAATCCGCACTCAAAAGGAAATCTTTCCATTTCTTAATATCCTGACTTTCTCTGTCTCTGCCTGAAACTTTATTGTAGACATGGTGAACCTCATCACTTAAAACCAAGACCTTTGCCCCATTGCTCATAAGGCTGTCCTTTATGGATGAACCTGTTTTTTCATAAACTGCATGGATATTTTCAACGCAAATATCACCGTCTTTTATAGTGCTGTTTGCGTCTATAATACGGGGATTCTTATATGCTGCATCTTTAGGGATTGTCTGTTTTAATCTGCTATCTCCGCTTAATGAAATAAACTTCTCCATAAGTCCCTTCTCTATAGTCAGGGATGGGCATAGCACAAGAACCTTGTCCACAAGTCCTAATCCGAGCATTATCTGGGCAATGCCATAAATAACATAGCTCTTGCCCGTACCTGTGGCTAAGTCAATGGTTGCAGAAAGCTTGTTGGACAGTTGTAAATGATGAAAATACTCGTTTATATCTCTATATCTGGTGTGCAGTTCGGGATTTTTATCCCAGTTTTCCCTGACCAGATCCTCAATTGATTTATACCTGCCTGATGCGAGATAAATAATAACATTCTCTATAGCTTCACGCTGATACTGCCTGTCTCCACAGAGGACATCAAGGAATCTATCCCATCTTGAAAGATCAAGCCTTGCGGGATCATAAGATTTGCTGACCTCTAAAACAAGGTCTTTTGTGTTATAAGTCTTTATCTCAATCATGGCTATTTCTTGACTGATAAAACTTCTTTAAATTCATTTCCATAAATATCCACATAAACGACCATTATCTTATCCCCGCAATCCTCTTTATTCAAAGGGATAACGAGCCTATCAAGGCGTTTCAAGTCTTCTTTAATCTCGTCTTCATTTTGTTCATCTTCTTTTTCGGTCTTCTTTTTCTTTGGCAGCAAGTCCTCTGCAAAATAAAACTCATCCATAACAAATTCCCTGTCGTTGTAATCATTATCAATCAGAGCCATTGCAAGAGACTCAAAGTTTTTCAGTTCACTGCCTGTTTCTTCTTCAAGATAGTTGGAAAGAAATTTGGTGATATGGATTTCCATATTTCCACTTTTTTTTACAATTTTTGACTCTACATCCGGCTGTCTTATAAAGTGAAATCCTATGGCATCATCAAGGTCGTTGACATTTTTTTTACTTTGAGGCTGTCTAAATTTCTTAAACTGCACCTTATGAAGCTCTTTTATTATTTGATATGGCACTTTCAGGAAATAGTATTTCGTTTTGTCTATTTCGTGATAATCGCTTATAAAATCCACATAATTTGCAGGGGCAATGATATAGAGCCTTCCTCCGACCCTTTTGCCGATGTTTGAATGCAAGTCCTCAAGATATTCCTCATCCACCGATGCCTTTTTAAACTCCCAGTAAGGATAGATAACCGCATAGTATCCATCCTTCTTTTGCCCGTCTATCTTTATGCCTCCGATTTTTTTGTTAACAGGCTCTACTTCAAAAAGGTTCATCACAAACTTGATGTAATCATCGTTTTTAAGTTTAAAAACCTTCTGCAAATCGTAAAGCCCAGTGTTAACGGTTACAAAACTTCTTGCTTTTTTGCCGTATTTCTTTTTGGGTTTTTCCAAATCCTTGCTGTTCTGAATGGTTAAGATTCTTTTCTGCATCGTATAAAAAGACAGCTTGCCGATATCGCACGCAATCCACCGCCTGCCGAGCTTTTCAGCTACTGCAGGGGTAGTTCCACTCCCAGCAAAAAAATCAAGGACGAGGTCGTTCGGCCTGGAAGCTGATAATATTACTCTTTCAAGTAACTCTTCGGGGTTTTCTGTAGGATAGCGAGCACTCCGCACATAACCTTTCACATCTGTCCAGTTAGAATCTACAGGTGTTTCTTCGGTTTGTAAATATTCTGGCACTCCTTTGTGTTTATTACTTGCTAAATCAGTCCATGAATCGTTGTTTTCAATTCGAATACGCCCATCTTCAGCCATCTTGTTGATTTTTTCTTGAGAGAATGTCCAATGCCGTCCTCTTGGGGGTAACAAAACCTTTTCGAGAATTGTTCTCTCCGGTGGATTTCGCAATCCTGGAGATGACATTGGTAACCATTGAGGCTCAGCCTTTTGACCACAAAATGAACAAATTCTACTTCTAAATATTTCGTTAAACAACACATTCCCAGAATTTGAATAAAAGAAAATACAGTCTGTGGCATGATTAAATTGGTTTAAGTCCCTTAATTGTCTTTTGAAACGATTAATTACTATTTCATTCCTAAAATTACATCGGTCGAAAATTTCATCCATCGCCATTTTGATATAGTACCCAAAATGATAATCAAGACGAATAAAAATGCTTCCATCATCAGCTAAAATTTCTCTGGCAAGAATTAGTCTTCTTCTCAAAAATTCTACAAAATCAGCACCCTTTCTCTTTGCACTATATGCACTCCGCCCATTACCACCGTCATATTCATCGCCAGTCCCGAACGGCGGATCAATATAAATCAACTTGACCTTGCCTTTTACCTTATCCTTTATCAAAGGGTCTTTATTTTCACAGACTGTCTTTAAAAATTGCAGATTGTCACCAAAGACAATCATATTGCGCCAGTCTTTATCGCCTGCCGGATACTCCTCTCCGTTGAAGACCTTTTCAACCTGCAAAGGCACAGGGAAAACACCGTCTTCATTTGCGAGGATGTCTTCTTTCCGCATCTTGCCGGCATATACAAGCTCATATTCCTTTTGCTTTGTAGGGAAGAGTTTGTACTTATAATCAGCCGGAATAGGCTCGCCTTTTTGGAGAGTCTTAACTAAAAACTGAATGTCGTATTCGTTCAGCTTGTTCATATATTTACCTGTCTACTTGCTTTGCTGCCTTTTCAATCCAATCCCCCAGATTTTCTCTTCCATTGTCATTATTCCATAAATATTTCCCATACCCGGCAGGGAGCGGATTTGCTCCTGTATCATCTGTATTTCCATCTTGATCTTTTATCTTGCTAATATCGATACCAATGAGTCCTTTTCCAAGCTCGATACTTCTCTTTATTTCGTATTTTACCCAAGGTCGAGTCGATGTTTCCTTACCAATGAGAACAACTGTTACAGATGTCCCATTCAGTTGTTTTTCAATCCAATTTTTTACTGCTTGCGTTCCCTGTTTTTTAATTGCTTCCCAATCTGCTTTGTCATAAAAAGGATTTTTATCATAACCAGAAATAACATTACAATTTCTTACTTGACCAACACGCCAAGCATCACGTGAGTAATGAAAACTAAAAAATACCTTTCTTGCCATTTTAACCTCCTGGTATGGTTAATAATATTAAAGCGTAAATTATAACCAAAATTGCTATAGAACAGTAAAACCAGCCTAATGTGATAGAGAACATGATTCTGAACTTTGATTGAACTTTATCTTTAAACCTATAGGCATTCATGTTAAAGAGATATTCATCTGTTTTAAGCCTGTTTTCAACAACCCATTTATATAATTCTCTATACATCTTTTCTTGCCAGAGAAAATAAGCATCCAGAAACCAGAAAACCAAAAGGGGAATGAAGGCAATCAAAACCTGATATTTGTTTCCTTTCAAAAGGAGAGTGGCTACCACCAATGTTATTGCCCAACCCTTTATCAGAAAGGAGTTTAGAGCCATTCGTTTGATAATATCTTGAATTATCTTTAATTCCTCAACAAAAAATTTTTCAATTTCTATTTTTTCAGACATTGTTATCACCTCCCTTTAAAATGCCTTCTGCCTGAAAGCTGAAATATCCATTTTTACCGATAATTATGTGATCAATAACCTCAATCCCAACTATTTTACCAACTTCCATTAACCTTTGGGTTATAGCGATATCTTCTTTGCTCGGTTCAACATTTCCAGAAGGATGATTATGAACAAAAATAATCCCTGCTGCTCTGTCACTTATTGCATCAGCAAATACCTCTCTCGGATGGACAATGCTATGATTTAATGTGCCTATAAAAACAGTTCTTTTCTGTATCAGATTGGAAGCGCCATCTAAGGTAAGACTCAGAAAATACTCTTGTCTCTTATCCTTCAATTCTTCGGTTAATCTTAATACATCATCAACATTCTTAATCTTTATTCCGTCTTTTATCAGAAATCTCTTTGAAAACTCAATGGCTGCCATAATCTGACATGCCTTAGCCAGTCCAATACCTTCAATATCTTTCAATTTCTCTAAGCTGATATTATCAAAATCATCTTGGGCCAACCTTAAAATATCCTTTGCCACTTCAAAAACATCCTTGCCCTTTATGCCGCTGCCAAGTAAAACCGCCAGTAGCTCAAGATTAGAAAGAGCCTTTGCGCCCTTTTGTTCCACCTTTTCACGAGGCCTATCAAATTGAGGTATGGCCTTAATTTTCTTCATAGTTATCTATAATAAGTCAACCCGTTCGGCCACATGCAGGTTTTCCTGCAATTCATGGAGCAGTTTTTGTTCTGCATTATCAAAAATACGCGGCATTATTCCTCTTCCGGTTTGCCGATTAATCCCTTTGCATCTTTTTCTTCCAGTTCCAGTTTAGGAGCAGCGCTTTTTACACGCTTTTCGACCTGCTTGATATGTTCAGCAGGGGGAAGCTGTTCAGGCAGTGTGCCGCCTATACGTTTAATGGCGTCTCTAACTTCTTTACCGACGTTTTCGTGTGTCCTGATTGCTACTTGCTGATCTTTTACCTTATCTTTTGCTAATTTGTCCCGCGTCTGTGTCATACGAAACTGGTTTGCCGCTAACTCTGTAGTATCCATGCGGTCCATGAGATTTTCTTTTTCAGGTATTCTTTTCTGTTTCTTTATCGCATCCCTGCCCAGTCCGCCATACATGCCTTTATATCCGGCATCATGGAAAACCCCGAACATCCTGTCATGCACTCCTGCATCACGCGCCGCACCTGATAATGCCTTAAATTCTTCGGCTGTCTGCTTGCGAAGTTCCAAACGCTCTATATCAGCGGCAATTGCAGTAGAGATTTCCTGCCGCCGTGCCTGAACAGCAAAATACTTCTGAGCATTGGCAATTTCAGGCTTACGCGGATCACCATTCTGAGCAATTAAATAACATGCAAAGCGGGACAGGTTATAATCAGGAACTTCACGCACGCTTCCTGATCCAAGGTCAACCATTTTGCCGGCGCCGGCAAAATGGTTTTCAACGGTATTTCCTGATTGTTTACAGGAGGTTAGCGCCCTTTGAATTGCATCTTCAAAGCGCCGCCATTGCGTATATCCTAAAAGAGGCTGAATTTCCCGCGCGCTCCAATATTCCGCGCCATATTCATTTGTTTTCTTCAGGTCTTCAAAAGACTTGCTTCCCATTGGCACTAAATTTTTATCCGACATGCCCCCTCCTGAAATAAGACGCCAATAATATTATAAGTTATCCAGCCTCATTTCTTAAAAACTTTTCTATCTCCTTCATCGCCCTTTCAACTGCGCCTGCCTTTTCATTGTACAAATCTTTTGCCTTGTTGCCCATAGATTTCCTTTTCTCGGGAGACTGAAGCAGTTCTTTTAGTTTTTCGCGGAGAGATGAACTTTCAGTTTCTATCGCAGCGCCCCTTTCGTAGAACTCTTTCGCAAAAGGGAAATTCTCCATGTGCGGCCCGCATATTATCGGCTTTGCCCAGAAGGCAGGCTCAAGCAGGTTCTGCCCGCCGTGCTCTATGAAACTTCCGCCTATCACAGCAA
>JAPLLK010000087.1 GCA_026387575.1 Nitrospirota bacterium
GCCGCTATCTGAAATGACTTCCTGCTGTCCTATGAAGTATGAGCCGAGCTTTAAAGTTTCGCCCGGAACAGAGATTTCCCTTGCATCCTTGAGATGTTTTGAATCAACGAATTCTTCCGGGAATTTCTTTACGCCATCAGGGATAATTTCTTCAATAACCTGTTCTTTAAGTTTTTCAATGTCTTTTTGAACCTTTGCCTGTTTTACTTTCTTCCGTGATTTGGCAAGATCAATTCGCTCTCTAACCATTTCGGTAAGTCCATCATATAATGGCTTGAGATATTTTTTAGGGTCAAGCCCCAAAGCCTCAAGCACAGCACTGTCAAGCGCCTGCCTGTCTTTCATCTTAACCTCTTCAAAAATGGGCTTGATTGGGCGGGTAAAGAAGGTATTGAAAGCTTTCAATATTTTTTCTTTTTGCTTGGTAGCGATTTTCTCTACATTAGGAACTAAAAGGCTATTTATATCAGGGCCATAGAATGTCAGCAAGCCCTCGCCGAGATTCAAACGACCCAGAAGTTCTACACCCAAAAAAGTAATACTTGAATTTAAAAGGGCAGAATTTATTAAAACTTCTTTTTTATTGCGAAACATCCCCTCAAAAGCTATGTCACCAATTAATGATTGTGACTTATTTACTGGAAAATAAAAGCGTTCACTTATGAAGCGATTAACGACAAAATGTCCTAGTTTTCTTTCACCTATTCCATACCAAAAAATCCTTCCCTGAACCGAGGGAACTTCTGGAAAGGGTATTCCTTCTTTCTTATGCCCTCGACCACCTTTTGTTTTTTGTTTTTCACCCCATTCAATGTAACTTAGAACTCCAGTTTTCTTTGCCTTTCTAAGTTCTTTTTTGTCCAAGTTGCAGTAAAGAACTGAGAATTCAATTTTTTTAGGGTCAATTTCTATAGATTCGATTTCTTTAGAAGAAGTAACTAAGGGAAGAAGAAATTCTTTTTCGATACCCCAATGCGTAACCTTTTCATCTGTTAGATGGAAAAATTCATTTATCCCTGTCTTAATACCGAAACTTACTTCTGCCACTTCCTCTAATAGCACAATTTTGTCTTTGCATCTTTCCAATATCTCAAAATATATCTCCGGCGCTCTGAGATATTGTCCCCATTTGACAGTCTTCCTTGCTTCCTCTACTTGCTCAAGAAGTTCACCCTGCCTTAAAATTCTGATTCTGAAATTGTCGTCCTCATTAGTTGCATGACCTTTTAAGTTATTTATAAATTTTGTGCCTTTCAGCTTGTAGTGTTCTGAACCTGCCTTTTCTATCGAATGGATTAGTTTATCAAGTCCTAACCACCTCTGCATCGGAAGTTTAATGTCCCATGGCATGAGTTCTTTAAGTCTCTTTTTAATCTTTACAAACTTCACATTGTTGTCATCTCTCTGTGTTTGGTCTTTGCACCGTTCAAGAACTGTAACAACTGTATTTACCGCAGCATCTTCAAACCACGGCTCACAGCGCGACTCAATGATTGCGACAATCTTAAAGTTCTTTAAGAAGAATTTCTGCATTTCGTATCCATATGCAACATCAAGCCATGAATTGGATGTAACAATACCCATTCTGCCAGCGTTTTTTAGGTGCTGTGCAGTGTGGAAAAACAAATAGGCATATATATCAGCCTGACCTGAAAGCTTTAACTCTCCATCTTCAAAAAGCTCTGGATAATCCTGCCTCCAGCCCTGCGTAAGAACTTTTATAAGTGTGTTTTTATATCCCTTAATCCTTTTCTCTATTAGCTCCTGTCTGATATATGGAAAGTTGCCGACAATTCCATCGAAAAGAGGAATCTTTTCATCTATCATGAAATCTGCACCACCTGATGGTTTCGGCGGAGGAAATTTGAAAGTATCATTAGGTTTTATTTCAAAAAAGTCTTTTGAGATTACCCTCGGAAAATTCGCATAATCCTCTATGTTCTGCTTGTACAGATTAATCGTTGCAAGTTCAGCAGGGAAATGGGCAACATCAATTCCCCATATCTGAGAAAGCAGCTTCTTATGATCTTTTTCTCCGGAATTTCTTAGCCTGTCATAAGCCCTTATAAGAAAAGTCCCCGTGCCGCATGTTGGGTCTAATACCTTATCGGATTTTGACCTTATACAGAAAGCGGTTATCATATCAACAAGATTTTCATTTGTGAAATACTGTCCAAGGGCGTGCCGTTCTTCAGGCGGTATCAGCTTTTCAAAGACATTCCCAACAACATCCTGCGGCATGTGTGAGAAGTTATACCTGTTGAGGTCGTCAAGAAGATTTGTCAGGGGTTCAATGCCTGTTGATGGGAAAGGCACCTTGTCAGGAAAATCTTCTTCAAACACAGCCTGATAATCAATCTGCCTTGCAATCTCAAAATATTCATTCAGTTTCTCTGAAATTTTGGATGGATTTACCCCATGCAAATCAAGCTTTGGCACATCTGTTCTGAATCTTCTTAATGTGAGATAAAAAAGGAGTTTGCCTAAAAGCCTGTAAACAAGCTGCCTCGATACAACTTCAAAGAATGGCTCGCCGGCTTCATAAGTTGAAATGCCCTGCTTTACAGCCCAGTCAAAAAGCCCTTCTTTAAAGTTGTGGCTTTTCCCTATCTCTGAAATCAATGATTTGTGAATGTGGGGCCAGAGGGTTTTAACCGCCTCAGAGAGCTTATGAACAAAGAAAACAGAATCAACTTCTATGAGGTGAAGATGTCCTTCTCTTTGAAGAGTCGCAAGGTCGTTTAAGATTTCCTTTGCCTTTGCTTTGAGAAGCTCCTGTTTAAAAACTACCCAAAGGTCATCAGGAGATGATACTTGAGAAATCGGAGGGTAAGTCTTTAGGCGGTGAATTCTTGAAACTTCTTCAGTCCAGAGAGGAGTTCTCCAGATAACCGCATCCCTCATATTCCATGTAACAAAATAGTCTGCAAGCATTGCTCTTGCTTTCTCAGCAGCATTACTAAGAAGCTCATGGTCATCAACAGCAGTTGTAGGTGTTTTTAGTTCCCATCCGCAAAAACCCTGGTTTGCTTTTCTGTTCAGCCAAATCTGGACATCCGGGAATTTTGTTTTCTTGGATTCAACTTTGACAGAGGGATCTGATGAAGCGACTTCAAAGGGATACGAGCCGGCTTTCAAAAACTCATTGAGCCACGATGTAACCTGACTCATGAATTCTCTTTCGTTGGATTTAATAGCAGGCATGCAATAAGGTATCAGGGTTTTAGCAATTTTTCAAGGATTAAAGAAGGATAGCTCCGCTCTCAGGTCTTAAACTCTGCCATCTCAAGAATCTGGAATTCCAGCACCTCTTTACCCTCCATTTTTTCAACTTCCACTGTCTGTTATAATAGTTCCGCACTTTATGGAAGAAATTAAAATCAGCAGAATAATCCGCTCAAAAAGAAAAACGATTGCGCTTGTGCTGACGCGCGAGGCAACGCTCCTTATTCGCGCACCGCTTAAAACTCCTGTTGATTACCTGGAAAATCTGGTTAAAGAAAAACGCGACTGGATTAGAGCAAAGTTGCTGGAAATACAGAGCAGACCCAAGCCAAAAGCTAAAGAATTTGTAAATGGAGAGTCGTTTTTTTGTCTCGGAAAGAGCTATAAGTTGAAAATTGTGGATAGTATTGGTGTTGATATTGAGCTTAAAGATAATCTGCTTTTATCTCTGGAAAAAGTGCCTTATGCCCGGGATGTTGTGGTAAAGTGGTACAAATCAGTAGCGGAAAAGAAGATAAAAGAACGCTGCGAGTGGTATGCAAGCCTTACGGGCTATAAGCCGCTCTCAATCAAAATCACTGGCGCTCAAAAAAGATGGGGCTCAAGCGGATCAAAAGGAACAGTAAATTTTAGCTGGCGTTTGATAATGGCGCCTCTGGAAATAATTGACTATGTAATTGTGCATGAACTTGTGCATTTGGAACAAAGAGACCATTCAAGATTATTTTGGGATAAAGTAAAAAGCATCATGCCTGATTTTAAAAGAAGGCAAAAGTGGTTGAAGGATAACGAAAGGACTCTGAGTATTTAAAGGAAACCGGGGCGGAAAAATTAGCAAAAGTTCCAAGTTCAAGCCACAAATTGCGGGGGATATTATTATTTCTCTCCCCTTAATGTAAGATACCCTGAAAATATTATCAGCAGTCCTCCGATAATTGAGCCTTTTCCCGGCAATTCACTCAAAAATATTATGCCGAATATTATCGCGATAACAGGCTCAATATAACCAAGCACAGCGGTTCTGCCGGCAGAGATATAGCGAAGCCCTTTAAAGTAGAGAATCGGGGCTATTGTAGAATGGACAATCCCCATTACCAAAAAAATCCAGAGCGCCTTTACCGGAAACTCCCTGACAAAAGGCGCAAGAAGTATAGCGATAACTGCGTTTGAGAAAAAGGCAAGCACTACAGGATTAAAGCTCTGCGTGTAAATTCTGATGAGGATAACGACTACAGCATAAGCGAATCCTGATACCAGCCCCGCGGTTATTCCAATGGCGTCGCCTTCGTTAAATGAAAATCCGTTGAGCATAATCCACAGGCCTGCTGAAGCTATGGCTATTGAAATAATAATCGGCCGTGTTACTCTTTCTCTCAGGAATAGCGGGGCAAGAAAAGCGACAATGACAGGGGCGGTGTAATGAGTGAGCACTGCATTTGCTATTGTTGTGTGTTTAAAGGCAAGGTAGTAAGTAAAAGTATTCAGGAGCCCTGCTACGCCTAATATGGCAGGATATTTAAGCTGCCTGAAATCAGGGATTTCCTTCCTGTAATTTTTGTGTGATAAGATTAAGCCCTGAACAATCAAGGCTGTTATGACCGAATAAAAAATGAGCACATGAACCGCTACCCCTGACAGTTTTACAATTACGCCAAGACTGCTCCACAGGAATAGGGCAAGCAGAATATAAAGAGAAGGCAGCGTCTTGTTCATTGGGAAACAATATCCTCCGTATAAAGCATAGGTAACATTTTAACATAAAGCTTGTTTGCCGCTGAGAATGTTTTCCCTGCCTGTGATTGACAAACTTTTGCATTTCTTTTATGTTTAATAACCATGCGATTGCCGGAGTGGATAAAAGTGAAAAGCCCTATGGGGGGGCATGATACAAAACAGATTTTAAGGAATCACCGCCTTTCAACTGTCTGCGAAGAGGCGCGATGTCCGAACATTGGAGAATGCTTTTCAAAACCTGCGGCGGCTTTCATGATTCTCGGCTCTGCATGCACGAGAAACTGCGGGTTCTGCTCTGTAGAGTCCTCTGCTCCTAAGCCTCTTGATGAAATGGAACCTGAAAGGGTTGCTCTGGCTGCAAAGGATATGGGCTTGAAGTACGTTGTTGTAACCTCTGTTACAAGGGATGATTTGCCTGACGGCGGCGCCACGCATTTTGCTGAAACAGTAAAGGCAGTAAAAAAACATCTTCCAGAGACTACGGTGGAAGTTCTCACCCCTGATTTTAAGGGTGATTATAACTCACTGAAGATTGTTCTTGATTCTGCGCCTGATGTCTATAATCATAATGTAGAGACTGTGCCAAGGCTTTATCCGTATGTAAGGCCTCAGGCAAATTACGAAAGATCCTTAAATGTGTTGCGGAATGCAAAAAAGATAGCGCTTGATATTAACGCAAAATCAGGGTTGATGGTAGGGCTGGGCGAGACTTTCAATGAGGTCATCAGCGTATTGAAAGACCTTAAGGATGCCGGCTGTGATACTGTGACAATAGGACAATACCTCAGGCCGGGCAAGCAGAATCTCCCTGTTAAGGAATATGTAAGGCCGGAGATTTTCAATGAATATAAAGAAACAGCCGTTAAAATAGGGTTTAGATATGCGGCATCAGCTCCGCTTGTAAGGAGTTCAATGAATGCGGAGGAGATGTACCGGAGGAACGATGTTTGAGTTCAACAGGATTAAAAGACTTCCGCCTTATGTGTTTGCCATAGTCAACGGCCTCAAGATGGAGGCGAGGAAACGCGGGGAGGATATAATTGACCTTGGCATGGGAAATCCTGACATGCCTGCTCCAAAACATGTGATAGACAAACTCTGCGAGGCAGCGCATAATCCCAAAAACCACAGGTATTCTGCGTCAAAGGGAATTACCCAGTTGAGAATGGCGGTATGCGAGTGGTACAAGAGGAATTTTGATGTTGATTTAGACCCCGAAAGCGAGACAGTTGTGACTATCGGATCAAAAGAAGGGCTTTCGCACCTTGCCCTTGCAACCATACAGCCGGGAGATGTTGTCATGACGCCTGCGCCTGCATACCCGATACATCCTTACAGTGTGATAATCGCAGGCGGTGAGGTTATAAGCATTCCGATAGGGCCGGGGATTGATTTTTTTGCAGAAATGGAAAAGGCATTCAAGAAGACATGGCCCAGGCCTAAGATGCTTATAATGAATTTCCCGCATAATCCGACAACAATCGTTGTTGAAGGGTTGGAGTTTTTTAAGAAGGTCGTGGATTTTGCAAAAGAAAACAATATAATAGTTATTCATGATTTTGCCTATGCCGACCTTGTTTTTGATGATTACAAGGCGCCGAGTTTTTTGCAGGTTCCGGGAGCAAAGGATGTAGGAGTTGAATTTTTCTCTCTTACAAAAAGTTATTCCATGGCAGGATGGAGGGTCGGTTTCTGCGTAGGGAATAAGGATATTGTCGGAGCGCTGATAAAGATAAAGAGTTATCTTGACTACGGGATGTTTCAGCCCATACAGATTGCAAGCATTGTTGCCCTGAGAGGGCCTCAGGATTGTGTTGAGGAATTCAGGAAAATATACGAGTCAAGGCGTAATGTGCTGATTAACGGGCTTCATAATGCAGGATGGAATGTGGAATCCCCAAAGGCTACAATGTTCGTATGGGCAAAAATTCCTGAGCAGTTCAGAAAAATGGGTTCCCTTGAATTTGCAAAACTTCTTATAAAAGAAGGCGGAGTCGCGGTGTCTCCTGGAATAGGCTTTGGAGAGGGAGGAGATGAATACGTGTGGTTTGCCCTTGTTGAGAACGAGTACAGGATAAAACAGGCTGCAAAGGGAATCAAGAAGGTGCTTGGCAGATGATTAATGTTGGCATTATAGGATTCGGGACTGTCGGTACAGGAACGGCTAAAATATTGCTTGAAAACAAGAGCGTTATTTCTGAGAGAATTGGTTTTGATATAAACCTGAAAAAGATTGCGGACCTTGACATAAAAAAGAGCAGGGGAATTAAACTGCCGGAAGGAATTTTAACCGCTAATGCTGACGAGATACTTAATGACCCTGAGATTAATATAGTTATTGAACTTATCGGAGGCATACACCCTGCAAAGGAACTTATCCTCAAAGCCATAAGGAATAAAAAGCATGTGGTTACAGCAAATAAAGCGCTTATCGCCACAGAGGGGAATGAAATATTGGCTGAAGCGGAAAAGCATGGCGTTGAGGTCGGCTTTGAGGCATCTGTTGCCGGTGGCATTCCCATTATCAAGATTATGAAAGAGGGACTCGTTGCTAACAGGATAATGGCAGTCTACGGGATAATAAACGGCACTTCAAATTATATTCTCACAAAGATGACGGACGAGGGCATTGAGTTTTCTGATGCTCTGAAAGAGGCACAGAGGCTCGGCTATGCGGAAGCTGACCCTACTTATGATATAGAAGGAATAGATTCAGCCCATAAGCTGGCAATTCTTGCATCGCTGGCGTATAACATACCGTTTTCGTTTAATGATGTTTATAAAGAGGGCATAACCAGGATAACATCTCAGGACATTGGCTTTGCCGGAGAGTTGGGTTATAAGATAAAACTTCTTGCGATTGCAAAGGCTTCTGACGGCAAGGTGGAACTCAGGGTTCATCCCACAATGGTTCCAAAGGATTATCTCATATCAAAGGTTGACGGTGTTTTCAATGCGATTTATGTGCAGGGAGATGCAGTCGGTGACACCCTTTACTATGGAAGAGGCGCAGGCGATATGCCGACAGGGAGTGCGGTTGTAAGCGATATTGTAGATATCGGGAAGAAGATAGTCAGGAGTCAGGAGTCAGGAGTCAGGAGTAAAGAAGCAGTCCAGATTCCACGCTCCAAGCTAAAGGTTAAGGGCATAGAAGACATTGAGGCAATGTATTATTTCAGGTTCACTGCATTTGACAAGCCGGGCGTTCTCTCAAGCATCTCCGGGGTGCTCGGCAGTTACAACATAAGCATAACCTCTGTTATTCAGAAAGGAAGAAGTCTTGGAGAGGCTGTTCCTCTCATTGTGTTGACACATACAGCAAAAGAAAAGGATGTTATTAAGGCAGTAGCGGAAATTGACAGGCTTTCAGTTGTTGCGGATAAAACGCTTTATATAAGAGTCGAGGGGAAAGAAGAATAGGGGCTTACCTTCAGTATCTGGCATTTTAAGACTTGCTATATTTTTAAATTCAGCCGCACTGTCAGCAACTTTCAACCCCGCTTTATGCGGGATTAACGCCTTATATTTTTACCAACTTATTTACCTCTCAAACCGCGACATTGCTTTAAGTTTAAGAAACTCCCGTGTCAAGTCAGATGAAGTCTAATGCTGTTGTCAACAAAAATTTCAATAAATATCGTAAGATAAAAACTGCCATGAAAGGTTATCAAATTATTCTGCTGATAAGCTATATCCTTATTGCCCTCTTCAGTTACTGGCTCAAATTTTTGAATCTGAGACATCTAAGAAAATACGGCGATGTTGTGCCTGAGGAATTCAAGGATTATATAGATGCTCAATTATTGAAAAAGACAAGGGACTATACACTTGAACACAGCCGATTCGGGTTTATAGAGTCAATCTTCGGAAAGATTCTTGTTCTTGTGTTTTTCTTCGGAGGATTGCTGAATATGTATAACTCATGGGTGGTATCCTTGAATATGCCATTTGTTCTTTCCGGTGTGGTGTTTTTCCTTGTCCTGAGTTATGCAAATACAATTATTTCAATTCCTTTTGACCTTTACAGCACATTCAAGATTGAAAACAAGTACGGTTTTAACACAATGCCATGGAGGCTCTGGATAAGCGATTTCATGAAGTCAATAATACTCTCCCTAATATTCATTGGCATAATGACAGCAGGCGCCTTGTATCTGATGAAGGCAAGCCCTGATTTCTGGTGGTTCTTTGTATGGCTGTTCTTCCTCTTATTCAGCATCTTCATGATGTATATCTCTCCTTATGTTATTGAACCGCTGTTCAATAAATTTACGCCGATAGAGGATGAAGAGATTGAAGGTTCAATAAGAGATTTGATGAAAAAAGTCGGTATAAAGATAAGCAGGGTATTCAAAATTGATGCATCAAAGCGAAGCACACACACAAATGCTTACTTTACAGGGATAGGAAAGGTAAAAAGGATTGTGCTTTATGACACGCTTTTGAAGAAGATGGAAAAGAGCGAGATTCTCTCTGTTATTGCTCATGAGGCAGGGCACTGGAAGAAAAAACATGTCCTTAAAATGGTTATTGTTGTAGAGGCAATGTCCCTAATAGGCATTTACATCGCATTTCTGATGATAAAATCAGGAATCCTTCTAAGGATTTTCAGTATTAAGAATGACACAGTCTTTGCGAGTCTTCTCATATTGGGTTTTATCGGAGGGATAGCATCTTTCCTGCTTACGCCTGTATTCAGCTATTTTTCAAGAAGACATGAAAGGGAGGCTGACAGGTTCGCTGCTGAGATGACAGAGAACCGGGAGGCAATGGCAACATCATTGATAAAACTCTCAAAAGATAATCTCTCAAATCTGCACCCGCATCCCTTATATGCAAGCTTTTACTATTCTCATCCTCCTGTTGTTCAGAGGATACGAGAGATACGAGGACAGCAATGATAATCCTTGATAACATCTCCAAATCCTTTAACGCCACACATGCAGTAAGAAGTATTTCTTTAACTGTAAACACCGGTGAGATTTTTGGCATTGTGGGGCCGAATGGCGCCGGAAAGACCACGACAATAAGGATGATGACAGGGCTTCTTATGCCTGATGAGGGGAGGATAATGATAGGGGAGTATGATATTGTTAATGAATCAATAAAGGCAAAATCAATCCTCGGTTATGTGCCTGACAAGGCATTTCTCTATGAAAAACTTACTGCAAGGGAATTCCTCATATTCATCTCAGCAATATACAGCATACCAAAAAGCGAGGCGGTATCAAGAACAGATGAAATGCTTGAGTTATTCGGCATCAAGGATGTTGAGGATGATCTCATAGAGAGCTTTTCACAGGGCATGAGGCAGAGGCTCCTCTTTGCATCTGCTCTTATTCATAATCCCGAGGTTTTTTTCATAGATGAGCCCTTTATGGGGCTTGACCCATTCGGTGTGAGGATGCTGAAGGGTGTTATCAAGGATTTAAGCTCAAAAGGCGTTACTATATTCCTTGCAACCCACAGCCTTCATATTGCAGAAGAACTATGCCACAGGGTAGGGTTCATGAATAAAGGCTCTATAATCTCAATAAAAACAAAGGATGAAATATCAGGAATTGAAGGCGGGCTTGAAGGGCTGTTTTTGAAGATGACAGCCTTTGTATAAGATTTTAAATAATGTCAGGCAGTTACAGAATATGCTTCTACTAATTATTAAAACCAAAATCTTATCTTTAAAAAATTCCGTTAATGCAAAACTAATGCTGCGGAGGCTTCCCTTTATAGCAATTGGAATCGTTTTTTTGTTTCTTTTTTATATCGGTACCTATAAAGCCCTGTCATATATCAGGGGAATTGAATTTTTCGGAGAAATACTCTCAAGGAAACTCTTCTCAATGACATTCTTCAGCCTGCTTGTTTTTCTTATCCTGAGCAATATAATCACCGCAATTTCTTCTTTCTATCTATCAAAAGATATTCCCTTTCTCCTTTCAAAGCCTGTTGAAATCAGGGATATATTGAGGTTGAAGACATTTGAGGCTTTCATGAATTCATCATGGATGGTGTTTTTATTCATGCCACCGGTATTTATTGCATACGGTATCAGCTATGGCGCGGCAGCAGACTATTATCTTTTAATTCTTGGATGTTTCCTTCTGTTCAGCTTAATAACAGCAGGCATTGGCATTACAATTGCGCACATACTCACAAGACTTTTCCCTGCCAAAAGGACAAGGAATGTGCTTCTTGGAACAGGTGTGTTTTTCCTTCTCTTGATTTATTTTTTGATAAAGGGGCTTATACCTCAAGATATAAACACTCCTGAGAGATTTATAAATTCCATAATGTCATTTAAGACAGAATCGCCAATGCTTCCAAGCTATTGGATTACAGAAGCGGTTTTCCCAATTCTGAAAAAAAGCGGCTTTAGCATTTTTTATCCGATAATTCTTTTAAGCAACGCTTCGTTTTTTCTTCTTTTGTCCGAAATTACAGGATTAAGGTTTTACAGGGTGAATACGGAGCGGATTCAGCCGTCAGGCGAAATGGCCAGGAGGGGAATTTTAGGAGGCTATTATCCTGAAGTAAATACTGCAATGTTTTATAAGGACATAAAAACATTCTTTAGAGACACAGGCCAGTGGTCGCAGGGGTTCATAATAGGCGCGCTCATAATGATTTACGTCTATAATTTTAAGACAATTCCAGTAAAGGCCCTTTTAGGATTTCCATTTATAAAGGAGATTATGGTTCTTGTTAATCTGGTCTTATCAGGGCTTGTACTTTCTGCTGTTTCGGCGAGGTTTATCTATGCATCTGTGAGCCTTGAAGGACAGGCATTCTGGATTATAAGGACTTCTCCTATAGATATAAACAGATTTATCCGATCAAAATTTCTCTATGGATTTATCCCAGTGACTTTGCTCATGCTTATTCTTGTATTCCTCACAAATCTCGCTATGAATATCAGAGGGATTCTGATGTATCTGTCGCTCGGAACAGTCCTTATGCTCTGCGTGTCTGTGAGCGGGCTCGGGACCGGATTCGGAGCAATCTATCCAAAATTCAAGTATGAGAATATTGCCTCTGTTTCAATGAGCATTGGCGGGATGGCATTCATGCTCATTGCCTTCAGTGTTGTGATTGCAACATTATCACTTGAGGCATGGATTTTTTACGTGCATAACCTTAAAGGAGCGATGGATATGTCAGGAAAGATTCAGATTGCCGTGAGTCTGATTATGATTATTCTGATAAATGCTATTGCATTTTATCTGCCGATGAGAATTGGAAGAAAGAAGCTTCAGGAGCAAACGGGGATTATTTAAGCTTCTCAAACTCTCTTTTGAAATGTCCCATTGTGTTGTCGTCGTAAACGCAGAACTCAACTATTTCAAGGGAGGATTGAGGGTTTTTCCTGAGATAATCTGCAGATTCATTGACAAGAATCTTTGCGCACCTGTCTTTAGGAAATCCGAAAATCCCTGAGCTTATCGCGGGCATAGAAACGCTTTTTAATCCTTTTTCTGATGCAAGACTCAATGTGCTGAACACCGCATTCTTTAACTTATTGTCCTCATCGCCTTCACCCATTCTTGGGCCTACTGTGTGAATGACAAATCTCGCAGGAAGCTTTCCTGCGCCTGTGACAACTGCTGTCCCAACAGGGGTAAACCCAATCCTGTCGCTTTCATCCTGAATAATCTCCCCGCCCTTTCTGACAATTGCTCCTGCAACACCGCCTCCATGCTGGAGGTGAGAGTTTGCCGCATTAACTATGGCATCCATATCTCTTCCAGTTATATCACCCTGTACAAGACACAGTTTTTTGCCATTGATTTTGTGCTCTGTTATGAATTTCATGGCTATATTCTATAGGACTTTATGGTATAATTCTAACATGTTAAAGAGAACATTGGCCTTTTTAACTTTCCTGTCTTTTTCCCTCTCAGTGCCGCTTTTTTCTCAGGAGCAAAAAAAGGATGTGCTGGTCATTACAGTCAACGGCGTTATAAATCCTGCCTCTGCTGAGTATATCGGCAAAAGCATTAAAAAGGCTAATGAGCAGAAACGTGAGGCTGTTGTAATAGAGCTTGATACTCCGGGCGGCCTTGACACATCAATGCGGGATATAGTCAAGAACATAATCGGAAGTGAAGTCCCTGTGGTTGTCTATGTCTCGCCAAGCGGAGCAAGGGCAGCGTCAGCAGGTGTTTTTATAACCCTTGCAGCGCATGTTGCAGCCATGTCTCCGGGCACAAACATTGGTTCTGCGCATCCTGTCGGAGTAGGGGAAAAAATGGATAAGGTAATGTCAGAAAAAGTTACGAATGATGCTGCCGCTTATATAAAATCACTCGCAGAAAGAACAGGCAGAAACTCAAAATGGGCTGAGGAGGCTGTGAGGAAAAGCGTGTCTGCTACGGAAGCAGAGGCATTAAAGGAAAAGATTATAGATATTGTGAGCAAAGACCTTAGTACACTTCTCTCAACCATAGACGGAAGAAAGGTAAGGACTGTTATGGGAGAGAAGATTTTGAAGACTGCAAACGCAAATGTTGTCAGGGAAGAAATGAGCCTGAGGCATAAGATTTTAAATTTTATATCAGACCCTAATGTTGCATATATGCTCATGCTGCTGGGGTTTTACGGATTGTTCTTTGAGCTGACAAATCCCGGTGTCATCTTCCCCGGCGTAATGGGAGGAATATGCCTTATACTTGCATTCTATGCATTCCAGACATTGCCTGTGAACTATGCTGGCCTTCTCCTGATTATTCTCGCAATAATACTTTTTTTACTTGAGATAAAGATAATTTCGCATGGCGTTTTAACCATAGGCGGCGTCATTGCTATGCTGCTCGGCTCGTTGATGTTGTTTGAATCGCCCGGACCATTTATGAAGCTGTCACTATTCCTGATTCTTCCTGCTGTAATTGTAACGGCTCTGTTCTTTACTGTAGTTGTCGGTCTTGCATACAGGGCATACAAAAGGAAACCTGTGACAGGCTCTGAGGGGCTTGTCGGGATGGAGGGAATTGCAAACACAGATATAACAAAGGACAGCGGCGTGGTCTCATTGCACGGCGAGATATGGTCTGCATATTCTGATGAGACTATCTCAAAGGGTGAGAAAATAGTTGTTGAATCAATATCAGGGTTGAAGGTAAAAGTTAGAAAACAAAAGTGAACAGTGACAGACTGACACTGAAAACTGGCACTAAAAAAGGAGGTCAAAATGCAGGGGATACCGGCGTCGTTTATGGGATTTTTGATAGTAGTATTTCTGGTACTTTATTTCTTTTCAAGCGCGATTAAGATATTGAGGGAGTATGAAAGGGGTGTTGTCTTCAGGCTTGGAAGGGTGATACCTGTAAAAGGTCCGGGGCTTGTAATTATAATCCCTGTGATTGACAAGCTTGTCAGGGTGAGTCTCAGGACGGTTACCTTTGATGTCCCGCCGCAGGATGTCATCACAAGGGATAATATCTCGGTCAAGGTGAATGCTGTTGTATACTTCAGGGTTATTGACCCTATAAAGGCGATAACAGCTGTGGAGGACTTTTATTACGCAACATCACAGATATCCCAGACGACTCTGAGGAGCATTCTCGGTCAGAGCCAGCTTGATGACCTCTTGGCAAAAAGAGAGGATATAAATGCAGAACTTCAGAAGGTGATAGACCAGCAGACAGAGCCGTGGGGGATAAAGGTTACTACAGTAGAAGTGAAGAATGTGGACCTCCCTGCAGAGATGCAAAGGGCGATAGCAAAACAGGCAGAGGCAGAGCGTGAAAGAAGGGCAAAAATCATACATGCAGAGGGAGAGTTCCAGGCATCTCAGAAGCTTGCGGATGCAGCAAAGATTATAGCAACAGAAAGTGGAGCGCTGCAGCTCAGATTTTTACAGACCCTTACAGAGATCGCTACTGAGAAGAACTCAACAATAATATTTCCTGTGCCGATAGATTTGATAAAACCATTTCTCGAGAAAAAGTGAAAAGCTGACTGATAAAACCATTTCTTGATAAACAGTGAAGCGGTAGATAGGTGAAGAGGTTAATCACTTTACTGCTTTATCAATTAACCGAATAATCGATTTGGCGGCTAAAAGGAGATGCGTAATAGTAAGAATTAAGAATAAAATCTGGCTCAGACTCATAGCCCTGCTGCTGGTAATTGCAGGTTCAACGATAATCCTCTATCAGACAGGGCTTGTTTCTTTTTTTCTGAATAAAGAGAGAGTGGCCGAGTTTCTCAATTCGCTAGGCCCTCTCTCATTTATAGGTTTTATAATTCTACAGGCAATTCAGGTTATTGCCGCTCCTATTCCAGGAGAGGTCACAGGTTTTATCGGTGGTTATCTGTATGGCATATCCCTTGGTATACTGTTATCTACAATAGGGTTAACCATCGGCTCATATGTGGCATTTAGCCTGTCGAGATTTCTCGGAAGACCGTTTGTTGAAAAATTCATTAAGAAAAAAACGATGGAGAGATATGATTATCTTCTTCACCACAAGGGTGCATTCCTTGTATTTACCTTGTTTCTTATCCCGGGTTTCCCAAAAGATTCTCTCTGTTATATCCTCGGCCTCGGGCATCTGACAACAAAGGAATTCCTGGTAATAAGCACAGTAGGCAGGTTTGCCGGCACTGTCCTGCTGACGCTTGGAGGAAGTTATATCCACCACCAGCAGTATTACAGGTTTTTTATACTTATGGGCGCTGCTGTTGTTGTGGTTTTTTTATCAATGGCATATAAAGACAAACTTGAAAGGCTTTTCAGGATATGGCATATTACCTCAAGAAAGAAATCAAGGAGGGCAAAAAAGAGATAGAAAGTAAAATGTACGCACTTTAATAAAATGCTTTCATCTCATCTGTGTATGTCCCGTCTTCTTTATATATGTACAATGGGTTCTCAATTTTCATCTCTGTTCTTCCGTCTTTTATTGCTTCTACGAGCACCATCTTTGCCTCTGTCATAAGATTGGAATGAACAAACCTCAATCTTTTCGGTTCCATCTGTTTTTCCCTCAGGGAATCAATAAGTTCCACAAGTCTTGACGGATGATAAATCATGCAGAATCTGCCTTTTGACCGCAGAAGTGAGCACGATGCCTGTATTAAATCTGCAAGTTTTAGCTCTATTTCATGCCTTGCAATAGCCTTTTCATCTGTAGGGCTTATAAGTCCTGTCTTCTGGCGCCTGAACGGAGGGTTTGATACAACGAGATCAAAAGAGTTTGGAGTTAAAAATGATGAGTTTAGAGTGGTTTTATTTTCAGAGTGAAAATCTCCGAGTTTGAATTTCTTTATGTCTGTCCTGATTACCTTTACTCGTTTTTCAACTTTGTTAAGAGCGATATTCTTTTCTGCAAGCATGGCGAGGCTGTCCTGAATTTCGATGAGGACAACCTCTGAATCATGATATTTTTTTGCAAGCAGGATGCCTACAATCCCTGAGCCTGCTCCCATATCGGCAATTCTATATGCTCTCCGCAGGTTTACAAATGAGTAAAGAAGGAGCGCGTCTACAGAAAACCTGTAACCTTTCTTATTCTGATAAAGTTTTATATCGCGTATGGTGTCTAATGTGAGGTTCATAAAGTAAGAATATCCTGTATGTTATTGTTTTTCTATCAATGTCAGAAGCTGAGCCATATTGTCAATCAAAAAATCTGCGTTGCTGAGCGATTCCCTGTCCCTGAATCCGCAAGTTACCGCTACTGTGACTATCCCCGCACCTTTACCTGCCTGTATGTCAAAATCACTGTCGCCCACGATAATAGCTCTATGAGGCGCTATGTCGAGAATTTCGAGAACTTTTTTAACAGGCGCAGGGGATGGCTTTTTCTCGGAGACACTGTCACTTCCAAGCACGACATCAAAAAATTTTATAAGTCCAAGTTGTTCAAGAAGTTTTTTTGACAGCGATTCTCTTTTGTTGGATATCACTGCTTTTTTATACCTGCCGAGTATCTCAAGAGTTTTTGTTACTTCCGGGTATGGTTTTGTGAAATCAGTAAGGTGTTCTGAATAGTATTTGATAAACCTAGTAAGCACGGCATCTTTTATGGGAGCATTATTGTCTCCAAGAATTTTTTCTATAAGATTTGTCATGCCTTCTCCGACAATCCTAATGGTATCCTCTACAGCAAGAGGTTTAAAGCCGTAGGGTGTTATAGCATAATTCAATGCATTGGTTATATCCATGCCAGAGTCAACAAGTGTGCCGTCAAGGTCAAAGATGATAAGTTCCAGATTGTTAAAATTTTCCATAAAACATACCCTTTATCTGTGTATTATAGATTTTCTTAAAATCTTGACAATATTTATTATATATGTTATCAAATTAAGGTCTGTTTTACATTATATTGAGGAGGAGGTGACCAAAATGAAGAAAATAATAGCTTTAATCCTTTCACTCGTGCTGGTTGTAGCTTTTGCTCTTACAGTAACAGGCTGCAAGAAGGCAGAGGCTCCAAAGCCGACTGAAGCACCAGCAGCACCAGCAGCAGCACCAGCAGCACCAGCAGCACCAGTAGCACCAGCAGCACCAGCAGGCAAATAAGTTTTTATAATTTTCAGGGGTGGTTTTCTCCACCCCTGAAAATTATAACTTTTTTGGTTATAAAGCAATAAATTAAAGCAGTTTTATTAAATATTTTAAGCAACTCCAGTATTATTTTAACGAAAGAGTGGGTTTTCCCCCCAAATATCCTCGATCTGTGTATTATAGATTTTCTTAAAATCTTGATAATATTTATTATATATGTTATCTTTATTTAATGGTCTGTTTTACAGTATCACAGTAAATAGGAGGTGACCAAAATGAAGAAAATAATAGCTTTAATCCTTTCACTCGTGCTGGTTGCAGCTTTTGCTCTTACAGCATACGCTTGCGACGAAGAGGCAGAAATTCCAACAACGGGAGACTTTGTCCCAGCACCAGCAGGCAAATAAGTTTTTATAATTTTCAGGGGTGGTTTTCTCCACCCCTGAAAATGGTTACTTTTTTGGTGATAAAGCAATAAATTAAAGCAGTTTTATTATATATTTTAAGCAACTCCAGTATTATTTTAACAAAAGAGTGGGTTTCCCCACTCTTTTGTTTTATAGGGATATGGATACAAACCAGTCAATTGTTGCTGATGAAGCGTTAAAGCTGGCAAGGCAGGTTGCTGATGACCAGAACGTTGAGGTGCTTGAAGTAAGGTTATTAGGCAGAGGGAAGGGGGCCTTGCTGAGAGTTACGATAGACAGAAGCGGAGGGGTGACTCTTGATGACTGCGAGAGATTCAGCAGAAGCCTTAGTTTACTGCTTGACGCGGAAGACTCTCTGCTGCGGGGACCTTACAATCTTGAGGTTTCATCGCCGGGGCTTGACAGGCCATTAACTGTATTGAAGGATTTTGAAAGGCATAGGGGGAAACTTGTGAGGATAATTACTAAAGACAAGATAGATAACCAGAATTTTTTTCTCGGCAAGATAATCGGTATAACTGCGGACATCATACAATTAGATATAAATGGGGAAGAGCGTAATATCCCCTTTGAGAACATATCAAAGGCAAGACTGGAGATAGAGATAAAATGACAAAAGAACTCTGTCAGGGAATAGACCAGATGAGCAGGGAAAAAGGCATAGAGAAGGGAATTCTTCTTGCTGCGCTTGAAGCTGCGCTGCTTTCTGCTGCAAGGAAGCGGTATGGGGGAAGAACGAATGTCCATCTTACGATAGACCCTAAAACCTGCAATATCACGGCTTATGAAACAAAGATTATTGTGGATAAGGTTTCCGATAAAGACATGGAGATTTCCAAGTCTGACGTGAAAAAACTTTTTTCTGACAAAGCAGGGGCGGAGAGCGTTGACCTGCCGCTCGCTGTTCAAGATTTCGGCAGGATAGCTGCCCAGACAGCGAAACAGGTTATTTTTCAAAAAGTGCGTGAGGCTGAGCGTGATGTTATCTATGCCGAGTTCAAGGATAAAGTCGGGCAGGTTGTAAGCGGGACTGTGATGAGGAAGGAAAAAAATAATTACTACATTAATATCGGCAAAACTGAAGCTATACTCCCCCAGAGCGAGGCGCTGCCTGGAGAGAATCTAAGGAGAGGAGATACTGTCAGGGCGCGTATAGAAGAGGTGAAGATAAGCACAAAGGAACCTGTTATACTTGTTTCAAGGATAAACCCGAGTTTTGTTGGGGAATTGTTCAAAATGGAAGTTCCTGAAATAAGCGAAGGTCTTGTAGTGATAAAGGATATAGTCCGTGAGGCTGGCGATAGGACAAAGATTGCTGTTTATTCTACAAATGCGTCCATAGATCCTGTCGGCGCATGTGTTGGGATGAAAGGGACAAGGGTTCAGTCTATAGTGAGGGAGCTTAGAGGTGAGAGGATAGATATAGTTCCATGGACTGATGATCTGAGGATGCTTATTGCCCGTGCGCTGAGCCCCGCAAGCGTTGAAAGGATTGGCATAAATGAAGAAAGTAAGACCGCAATGGTAGTTGTCAATGACCAGCAGCTTTCACTTGCAATAGGCAAGAAAGGGCAGAATGTAAGGCTTGCCATGAAGCTTACAGGATGGGATATAGACATAATGAGCGACACGGAGTACTCCAAGATTAAGATGGAAGAAGCTGACAAAGTATTAGAAGAGGCAATAGACAAGGAAGCGCAGAAGAAAAACAAACCATCTGTTGATGGGTAAGAATCTATCAGAATTCCCTGTCCAGTATATCAAAGGCGTCGGTCCCCGGCGTGCAAAACTCCTTAACACCCTAGGAATCAAGACAGCAGAAGAAGCCCTTTACTCCCTTCCATACAGATACGAAGACAGAAAAAATATCAAAAAGATAAGCGCTCTTGGATATGGGCAGCTTGAAACTGTCATCGGCAAGGTTGTCGCTGCTGAGATCATAAAGCTGCCAAAACGCAATATGAAGTTGTTTGAGTTAACGGTATCTGACGGAAGCGGCCTTGTAAAAGGAAAATGGTTTAACCAGCCTTTTCTGAAAAAAAACTTTGAAGTGGGGCAAGAAGTAATTCTGAGCGGTGTTGTTAAGAGGAATCCTTACTGGGGAATCGGCTTTGAATTTGATAATCCCGAATATGAGTTTGTCACTGATGACGGGGATGCCTTCATACATACTGCAAGGATTGTCCCAATTTACAGGACGACCTCCGGCCTGAGCGAAAGACAGTTAAGGACTATAATGTTCAATCTTATCAATACCTGCATCAAAGAGGTCCATGATCATATACCTGATGAAATACTAATTAGAAATAATTTCCCGGGGATCACGGAGAGCATATTGAATTCTCACTTTCCTGAAAGCGGCACAGATATAGACAGCCTTAACAGCGGCGCAAGCATTTATCAGAAGAGGCTTTATTTTGATGAGCTCTTTAAGTTTGAACTCGGCCTTTCAGTAATTAAGAGAGGTAAAGAGATTGACAAGGGGATAGCGTTTAGTTCCGATGGCGTCCTTGTCAGGAAGTTTCTTGGTGCGCTTAAATTCAAACTAACTTCGGCGCAGCAGAGGGTATTTGAGGAAATACTTCATGATATGAGAAGGCCTCACCCGATGAACAGGCTTCTTCAGGGAGATGTGGGCTGCGGCAAAACTGTTATCGCGGTTATGGCAATGCTTACCGCTGCTGAGTGCGGTTATCAGTCAGCGTTGATGGCGCCTACGGAGATACTTGCAGGACAGCATTATATAAACATACACAAGATGATAGAGGATACAGGGCTGAATATCTGTCTCATGACCGGAAGCAAGAATATATTACGCGGTGAGCGTGAAGCGTTACGATGTGATATTGCATCAGGAAAGATTAATATAGTCATAGGAACACATGCGCTTATACAGGAAGGCGTGGAATTTAAAAACCTCGGGCTTGCGATAATAGACGAACAGCATAGATTCGGTGTTATGCAGAGGGCGCTTCTCAGGAAGAAAGCCCTGAATCCTGATATCCTTGTCATGACAGCCACGCCTATTCCGAGAACCCTTTCAATGACGCTCTACGGAGACCTTGATTATTCCGTTATAGATGAACTCCCTCCCGGCAGGAGGCCTGTTATAACGCGCTTGTTTAACGCAGGGCAGAAAGAATACATTTACAGGGCGATTGCAGAAGAAACAAAAAAATGCAGGCAGGTCTATGTTGTATATCCTGTTATTGATGAAACCGAGAAGACAAACCTCAAATCCGCGATAATAGGAAAAGAGGCTCTTGAGAAAATATTCCCGAAGCTGAAGGTTGAGCTTATTCACGGCAGGCTGAAACCGCAGGAGAGGGAAAATATTATGGCGTCTTTTAAGAAGGGCGAGATTGATGTCCTTGTAAGCACTACGGTTATAGAGGTCGGGGTGGATGTGCCTAACGCTGCGATGATGCTTATAGTTCATGCCGAGAGGTTCGGGCTTTCCCAGCTTCACCAGTTAAGAGGGAGAGTGGGAAGGGGAGGCAGCCAGTCGTATTGTTTTCTTTTAATGTATGAGCCTGTAAGCGAAGATGCCAAGCGAAGGCTTGATATAATGGTAAAAAGCAGTGACGGGTTTAAGATTGCAGAGGAAGATCTCAATATAAGAGGCCCGGGAGAATTTTTCGGGACAAGACAGGCAGGGATGCCTGACCTTAAGCTTGCGAATATAATAAGGGATGCAAGGCTTCTTGATACAGCGAGGAAAGAGGCATTTGCCTTGATTGATAAAGATTCAGAACTAAATTCATTTCCTGATTTGAAAAATGGGCTTGAAATGTTCTGGAAGGGAAAGATTGAATTGTTTAAGACAGGGTAATGCTAAGCCTTATTGGGGGATGTTTCTGTTTATTATTCCCATTTTCTTGTTTGCATCTTTTTCATTTAATTAGAACCATCCCCATTTTCGTTTTCTATTTTTATCTGGCCGATTTTTTGCAATGCGCCAAGACCCCATCCAGTTTCGTTCTCAATTTAGCAATCTTGGCGTCCACAAATGCAATAAACTCTTCTGGATGTTTGAACGCGCCGCGTTCCTTCCATTTCTCATAACCTTCGACAATCACTGGGTATGAAAGCATATTTACTTCAACTCCATTGTCAATGCGCTCTGTCCACATCTCTTTTGGAATGAGATTCTGCTGATAGAGATAGTGCTCTTCAGAATACAGATTAAAATAGGAACGAATCCACTTCTTTCCGCTTACCGTTAGCTTATCAAAGCGTTTGCAGGACGCTGTTTCCAGTTCCTCTGGGATGTCGCGGTATAGCGCTGAGTAATGGATGTTAAGTTGATTGTAGTTATTCCACTTCTGGTGTTCGTTGGCCTGCTGAAGCTGTGCATAGACGAGCATCAAGCCCCAAAACGCAAGAAACAGCCCCAGTGCAGACAATAGATGTGCGATATTGTCCTTAAACCATTTCATCATATGTTCTCGTGATGTGACACCCAACAATTAATATCCAAATATTCGCCTTTGCCGATAATTTGATACAATATAGCACAAAGCGAAATATTAATGAAGTTTAAAAAAGCAATAAAATCAATAACGTCTGTTATGTTATTATGAGACATTGCTTAAGGCTGACATCTCTGCGGTCTTGTCGTTACAATTTGCTGCGGGGATGGTAATTGACCGCTGATTTTTGAATGTCTTAGCATGAAAAGGAGGTTTTATGTGGGAAAAAATTAAAAATAATTTTGATTCAGGCATAGAAAGGATAAAATGGTTTTCTTCTCTGTTGTCTGAAAGGGTGAAGATTGAATTTTCGGTTATCAGGCTTATAAGCGATAGAGATAAAAAGGAGAAAGACAGGGCAGAAAAGATGAGGCTTATAGGGGAGCGCGTATTTGAGATGAGGGAACAGCAGGACAAGAACGCTCTGAGAGACAATATCGTAGCAAGCTCTATAAGCGAGATAGAGAAGCTTGATTCCGAGATTGAAGAAATAAAAAAGAAGGTATCCGAGATAAGCAAGGTGGAATAAATATGCACGGCCTGACTCTTTACGTCATAGTTTTTATTTTTGGTTCTATCATTGGTTCTTTCCTGAATGTCTGCATATACAGAATTCCGAGAGACAAATCAATAATTCTGCCTTCTTCCTATTGCCCTTCATGCAACACTCCTGTAAAGATATGGGATAACATACCGATTATCAGCTATATAATGCTTGCAGGAAGATGCAGGGCATGCAAGGAAAATATATCTCTCAGATACCCTGTGGTTGAAGCTGTGAATGCATTGTTTTATGCGGCGGTTCTGTGGAGATTTGGAATGGGGTGGCACACATTATTTTATTTTGCCTTTGTTTCTGCCCTGATAGTCATAACATTCATAGACCTTGATTTTCAGATAATACCTGATAGCATAACTCTTCCGGGAATTCTGATAGGATTGCTTGCAGGCTCATTTCTGCTTCAAGACCCGTTTTTGAGATGGACGATGCTGGGATATAAGGCTTCAATTGTCGGCGCTGTCACTGGGTTTGGCCTTTTCTATTTGATTGCTGTTCTCAGCCGCGGAGGCATGGGCGGAGGCGACATAAAGATGATGGCGATGGTTGGCGCGCTGATGGGATGGAAATCTGTCCTGTTGACAACCTTTCTCGGCAGTTTCTTTGGCTCGGCATGGGGCATATTCCTGATGGTATTTAAGGGAAGCGGGAGAAAGAGCAAGATACCCTTCGGTCCGTTTCTTGCAGCAGGCGCGATTATAACACTCTTTGCAGGGCAGGAGATTTTTTACTGGTATCTGAGGGTTAGATGAGCCCTGAATTAGCATACCTGCCTATTTTTATATTCCTGATTGTAATATTTATCTTTTTCTATCTCCTGAAGGCATTCCTGAAATTCGGCAGTCAAAAGAAAAAGATGGAACAAAAGGATACATCTCATGTCGGATTTGTCGTGGATACATTCCATGAGCTTGTTTCCAAGCTGAAAGAAAAGGAGAAAGAACTTGAGGTGTTAAAGAAGCTCGCCGAGCAGAGGGCAGGGGATGTTGAAAGCTACAACAGGAATATTCTCCAGAGCGTACCGAGCGGAGTAATAAGTTTTGACAGGGATTTAAGAATCAAGACCATGAACTCATCAGCGGAAAAGATTCTCGGCATAGAGGCGGAAGATGCAATCGGAAGGAACTGCGAGGAACTTTTTAAAAACCCGATAGCAAAACTCCTTAAAGAAAGAACCCCGATTGAAAGAGGAGAGGTTCAGTATAAGTTATCTGACGGCAGGGAGCTGTGGCTCGGGCTTACATTTTCACCTTTGCGCGACAATGCGGGTAAAGAAATAGGCAACATACTTGTCTTTACCGACCTTACAGAGCTTAAGGCGCTTGAGTCTCAGGCGGAACTAAGGAAACGGCTGTCAAGCCTTGGAGAGATGTCTGCTGGTATTGCACACGAACTCAGAAACCCCCTTGGAGTGATTGCGGGATATACAAAACTGCTTTCCAGAAAGGCTGACGCTGCGCTGATACCGACAGTTGAGGCAATCTCAAAGGAGATTGAAGTTATGGACAGGATTATCTCTGATTTTTTGTCATTTGCAAGGCCTGTTGAATTAACTCTCTCAAAAATCAATCTCAATGAAGTCATAAACAGTTGTGTGTCAAGCATCGCAGGTGTTAGAGGCAATGCTGAGATTCTTCTTGATATTGACAAGTCTGTTTTCATATCAGGCGATGAGATACTTCTGAGGCAGGCATTCACAAACCTGATTCAGAATGCCGCTGATGCGATGAAGGACGGTGGCAAGCTGAGTTTCGGGTATGCAAAGGCCGGAGGCTATGCAGAGATTACTGTATCTGATACAGGGCATGGAATACCTGAGGGCATTAAAGACAAGATTTTTCTGCCGTTCTATACAACGAAGGAGAAGGGAACAGGACTTGGACTGGCAATAGTGCATAAGATAATCGTCTCGCACGGGGGGTCTGTGTCTGTCGAAAGAGCTGATAAAGGAACTATATTCAGAATTAAACTTCCGGCAAGTTAAAAACGCAGCCGTGATTATTGCCGAATATGTGTTTGATTTTTATGCAGAAAGTGAGGATTAAGACATGTTTGAACGCAAACACGAAAAAATAGCTCCGGTTGCAGTCTTCATAAGAAGATTGGTAGAAGCTATCGGACTCGCCATTTTATTGATTTTAGCGGCACTGTTCGCCGGAGTTGCCGGATATCACTGGATTGCCGGTCTTGGCTGGGTTGATGCTCTTCTCGATGCGTCTATGATATTGGGCGGTATGGGCCCGGTAAATACTCTTACCGGTACAGGCGCAAAAGTTTTTGCGTCAGGATATGCGCTTTTTAGCGGACTTTTATTTATTGCAATAATGGGAATCATTTTCTCGCCAATTGTGCATAGGATGCTTCATAAGTTTCATATAGACGAAAGGGATTTGAAGAAATGATGCTTGACTGATTACTCCTGCGGATACGTATAACAGCTGCTGGATTTGAGCATCATCCCTTTTTCTGAGCTTTTTCTATTTTTGCCCATGTGTCACGCAGGGTCACTGTCCTGTTGAATACAGGTTTCTCTTTTGTTGAATCGCAGTCAACGCAGAAATAGCCCATTCTCTCAAACTGGAACCTGTCACCGGTTTTTGCATTGGCAAGGCATGGTTCAACATAGCATTGTTTCAGCAGTTCAAGTGATTTTGGATTGATGTCTGTCTTAAAATCATTACTTTCTTCACCGGGGCTCGGTTTTGTGAAAAGGTGGTCGTAAAGCCGCACCTCTGCTCCAATAGAATGAGATGCAGATACCCAGTGGAGTGTTGCCTTGACTTTTCTTTTATCAGGAGAATCACCGCCGCGTGTTGCAGGATCATATGTACAGTGAAGCTCTGTAACTTCTCCAGTAGTCTTGTCCTTAATAACGTCAACACATGTTATGTAATACGCATATCTCAATCTCACTTCACGCCCGGGTGCCAGACGGAAAAACTCTTTTGGAGGATTCTCCCTGAAATCATCTCTCTCAATATAAAGAATACGCGAGAAAGGAACCTTCCTTTTGCCCATGCTCTCATCCTCTGGATTATTTATCGCCTCAAGTTCTTCAACCTGATTTTCAGGGTAATTTGTTATCACTACCTTAATAGGTTTTAGAACAGCCATAACACGCTGAGCACTTTTGTTCAGGTCTTCGCGGATGCAGTATTCAAGCAAAGCCATATCCACAAGGCTGTCTCTCTTGGCAACGCCTATGCGCTCGCAAAAATTCCTGATTGATTCCGGAGTATATCCACGCCTTCTGAGTCCAGATATTGTCGGCATTCTCGGGTCATCCCATCCATTGACATGCCCTTCCCGAACAAGCTGGATGAGTTTTCTCTTGCTTAAGACTGTGTAATTGAGGTTAAGCCTCGCAAACTCAATCTGCTGTGGATGATATACTCCAACCTCATCAAGAAACCAGTCATATAAAGGCCTGTGATCTTCAAATTCAAGTGTGCAGATGGAATGCGTTATGCCTTCTATAGAATCAGAGAAACAATGGGCAAAATCGTACATAGGGTAGATGCACCAGTTGTTGCCTGTCCTGTGGTGTTCCGCATGCATTATCCTATAGATGACTGGGTCGCGCATGTTTATATTCCCTGATTTCATGTCAATCTTTGCCCGCAGGGTGCGTGAGCCGTCAGGAAATTCACCTTTACGCATTTTCTCAAAGAGTTCAAGATTCTCTTCGACAGAGCGGTTGCGATATGGGCTTTCTTTTCCCGGTTCTATGAGTGTTCCGCGATACTCTCTTATCTCGTCAGAGCTTAATTCACAGACATATGCCTTTTCTTTTTTAATCAGCTCTACTGCAAATCCGTATAACTTTTCAAAGTAGGCTGATGCATAATATCCCCTGTCCTGCCAGTCAAATCCAAGCCATTTAACATCCTCTTTTATTGATTCAACATATTCAACTTCTTCTTTTGTTGGATTGGTATCATCGAATCTGAGGTTGCAGAGGCCCTTGAATTCTTCAGCGACGCCGAAATTGAGGCAGATAGATTTTGCATGGCCTATGTGGAGATAGCCGTTCGGCTCAGGAGGGAAGCGTGTGTGAACACGGCTGTTGTATTTCCCTATCTTTAGGTCTTCCCTGATTATCTCTCTTATAAAATCAACTGGTTTTTCAGTATTCATATCAATTCTCACTCTCTATTGCCTTAATCGCTTTCTCTAATCTCTTAATCGTCTTTTCCTTCCCAACAATCTCTAACACTTCAAATATCCCCGGGCTTTCTGTCCCGCCTGTTATTGCGACGCGGACAGGCTGGGCAAGGTTTCCAAGCTTTATTACATGTTTTTCTACAATAGATTTAAAGAGCTTTTCAAGTTCATAAATTGAAAAATCAGAGAGAGCGTTAAGCGCATCCTTCAGTTCTATGAGCAGACCGCGGCTTTTTTCATTAAGGAACTTTGCCTTTGCTTTCTCATCATACTGAACATCTTCTGCTATGTAATATCTGAGGGAATTTGCAAGCTCAAGGAGGGTCTTCGCACGCTCCTGAAGTGTTTTGATTGCCCTTGAAAGCCACTGCCTGTCAATCTTCTGTCCCTTATGAATGATTCCTGCATTTTCAAGGAAGGGTAATACCATCTGCGCAAGCTCTTCAGGATTTGATTTGATGATATACTGGCTATTCAGCCAGAGAAGTTTTTCAGGATTGAAAATAGCAGATGATTTGCCTACGTTTTCAAATGAAAAATACTTTATCAACTCTTCCCGCGTGAAGACCTCCTGATCTCCGTAAGACCATCCGAGCCGGACAAGATAATTTATCAAAGCATCAGGAAGATACCCCATTTCTTTATACGCCATGACTGATGTTGCACCATGCCTCTTTGAAAGCCTGGTCTTATCAGAGCCGAGTATCATCGGCAGATGCGCAAATAGTGGAATTTCGTGTCCGAGGGCTTTATATATGTGTATCTGCTTTGGCGTGTTGTTAAGATGGTCGTCACCGCGGATAACATGGGTTATATCCATATCCACATCATCAACAACAACAGTGAAATTATATGTAGGCGTTCCGTCAGAGCGCATGATGATAAGGTCATCAAGCTGATTATTTTCAAATACAACTTTTCCTCGTATCAAATCATCAACAACTACCTGTCCTTCCTGCGGCATTTTAAACCGAACAGCCGCTTGAACTCCTGAACCCTCGACCTCTTGAACCCTTTCTTTATTTCTGCATCTGCCATCATATTTTTGCGGTTTTCCCTGTGCAAGTGCATCTTTTCTTCTTTGTTCAAGCTCTTCAGGAGTGCAATAACAATAGTAGGCCTTTCCTTCACTAATGAGTTTGTTAACATAGTTTCTATAAACATCGAATCTGTCAGTTTGCCTCAAAGGGCCCTCATCCCATTCAAGCTTGAGCCATTTCATTCCCTCGATGATTGCCTCTATGTATTCTTCTGTGGAGCGTGTCCTGTCCGTGTCCTCAATCCTAAGGATAAATTTGCCGTTATTGTGCCTTGCAAAAAGATAGTTAAAAAGAGCAGTCCTCGCTCCTCCAATATGCAGATGCCCTGTAGGACTCGGCGCAAAACGAACTCTTACCATTAATTAAAATAACCTCCGAAATTTAGTCTGAGATATAGAATATAACAGATTTCAATCTGAAAATGCAGTTAACAGAACATTATGGCAGATAAAATATGATTGGAGGTTGTGGCTGGATTGAGGCAAGATTCACGGGTCTGTCAGTATAGGGGCTGAAGACTCCACAGGGTGGAGCGGATAGCCCCACTGAGAACTTGTAAGAACCGAATATATAGTGCTAACAACTGAACTTTTACAAGGTAGTTTAATATTGCCGAGAGACAGACACAGCCTCCTTGATTCGAAAAATATACATGAAAATATTTGTTGTCAGCGTAATGGCTTTATCTCAAGCAGAGCTATCTTTTTCGTCTTGGCAGTTACCTTGAACCTTTCATCTGCCCTGTATCCTGCAATCCAGACAATATCGTTTCCTGAGAGAACTATTGGAATGGAATCACGCTCATCTCTCGGAATCTTTTCATCAACAAAAAAGTCCTGAAGCTTTTTTCTTTTGCCGAAACCGAATGGATAAAAAAGGTCTCCGCTTTTTCGCGCTCTGACAAGCAAAGGCAGCTTTATTCTGTCAGCGTCAATTATGATGTTTAATTTTCCGTCACAGAGAATCTCTGGACTGTCAGCAAATGAAGACGTTATCAGGATTCCTGACTCTTTCAATGCAAGCTCTTCAGGTACGTTAAGGCTGTATGCACCGAGCTTTAAAGGCTGCTCTGATGTGAGGATTAATGTTGAATAACCCTTAATCACCCTGACGCCTTTCGGAAGATAAATCCTGTCGCCGGAGTTTCCTTTCTTTACAAGCGCTATGATGTCCTCAATGTGAACAAAGCCGATTCCCCTTAAACCGTTTACTGCATCTATCGCCCTTCTTAAGACCCTCCTCAGAATTACCCTGTCCATTGTTTCCAACGGGACAAGAAAGAGTTCAATTGTCCTGTCTGTTTTTTTAGGAATCAGTTTCATTAAAGTCTTTGTGACAATAAGTTCAAGATAATTGTCTTCCTCTCTGATAATTTCGCTTATTCTGCTTATTGTCCTTATAAGTTCAGGATTCTGGCGTTTGAATTCAGGCATAACAGCAAGCCTCAGCCAATTCCTGAAATAATCCTTTTTGAGATTTGATGAATCAACGATAAAAGACTGCGATATGTTGTCAAGAAATTCTTCTATCTTTTTTCTTTCAATCTCAATCAGAGGCCTTATGATTTTCCCTCTTACTGCAGGAATGCCTGAAAGCCCTTTCTGTCCCGCGCCTCTTAGAAGCCTCATGAAGAATGTCTCTGCCTGATCATCTGCATTGTGCGCAAGCGCAATCCTGTTTGAGCCTATTTCAAGAGCAACAGCTTCAAATACCTTATACCTCAGTTCCCTTGCCGCCTCCTGCTTGTTTAAACCATACTCTTTGGCATAAGACTTTACATCAATAGATTTAGTGATAAAAGGCACCCCGAGATTTTCGCAGAGGGTTTTGCAGAATTCTATTTCAACAGGAATTTCGTCAGGCCTTAAGCCGTGGTCAATGTATATGGCATGAAGCGAAAGCTTGTATTCAGACTTTAAATTATTCAGCACATGAAAAAGGCATACAGAATCAGGGCCTCCTGAAAGACCAATTAAAACCCTGTCATTCGCGGAGAGCATTGAATATTTTTTTATAGCTGTATTTACCTGTCCAAACAAATTCATTGTATTTAACTGTAAGTATTGCAGGCTAAGATGTCAATAGTTTAAGGCTTGAGATACACGAATAGTTTTGGTATAGTGATTTAGTATAAGGCAAGGATAGGAGTTAATGAATGACTAATCTGTTAGATATTATTTGTTTTACAACTTCATAACTAATTTGTGCAGTTCAGGATATTCACTTCCGAGAATAGACACATCTTCCTTTAAAAGTCGTAATCCTTCAGGTATGTGTTTCAGGAAATATTTTTTATTTTTTGCAGAGGACAGGAATCCGTAAGCTCCGAGCGCCTGCATGTGCCTTTG
>JAPLLK010000005.1 GCA_026387575.1 Nitrospirota bacterium
CGCCTGACCCTTGAATGACAACACTTTCGTTATTGCTGCCGTTAGTGTTGTCTTGCCGTGGTCTACATGCCCTATTGTCCCTACGTTGCAATGCGGCTTCGTCCTCTCAAATTTTGCCTTCGCCATTATTGCCTCCTATAATGCATGATGCACGATTCATGATTCATGATTTCTAAAACCTGCATCTTGCATCCTGTATATTGCATCTTATTATTCACCCTTAACCTTTGCTACGATGGCCTCAGCTATAGCCTTGGGCACCTCTTCATAATGGGAAAACTGCATTGTATAGTTTGCCCTTCCCTGCGTCTTTGACCTGAGGTCAGTAGCATAACCGAACATTCCTGAGAGCGGAACCTGAGCTTTTATTGCCTGGGCATTACCCCTTTTCTCCATCTGCTGTATCTTTCCTCTCCTTGAGCTAAGGTCTCCTATAACATCCCCCATATAATTCTCAGGGGTAACCACTTCTATACTCATCATCGGTTCGAGCAAAACGGGCTTTGCTTTTTTGGCAGCCTCTTTGAAACCGATTGAACCTGCAATCTTAAATGCCATTTCAGAGGAATCCACATCATGATATGAACCGTCATAGAGTGTTACCTTAATATCTACAACAGGATATCCCGCAAGAACCCCTGAGTCCATAGCCTCTCTTATGCCTTTTTCAACAGCCGGGATATATTCTCTCGGTATTGTACCGCCTACAATCTTGTTAACAAACTCAAACCCCTTACCATGAACAGGTTCGAGCTCTAAGTATACATGACCGTATTGTCCGCGTCCACCGCTCTGCCTTATAAATTTCCCTTCTGCCTTTGACGAGATCCTGATTGTCTCTCTGTATGCAACCTGAGGCTTGCCGACATTAGCCCCAACCTTAAATTCCCTTAAAAGCCTGTCAACGATTATTTCAAGATGAAGTTCGCCCATTCCCGATATTATTGTCTGGCCTGTCTCCTCATTGTATGAAACCTTAAATGAGGGGTCTTCCTGAGTAAGCTTTCCCATTGCCTCATAGAGTTTTTCCTGATCAGCCTTTGTCTTCGGTTCAATCGCAACCGATATGACAGGATCAGGAAATTCCATGGATTCAAGTATTACAGGCGACTTTTCATCGCATAAAGTATCGCCGGTAAGTGTATTCTTCAGGCCGACTATTGCGGCTATATCTCCTGCGGCAACCTCTTTTATCTCTTCGCGTTTGTTGGCATGCATTTTTAAAAGCCTTCCGACCCTCTCTCTTGTGTCCTTTGTAGAGTTGTAAATATATGAGCCGGCTGTAAGCACGCCGGAATATGCCCTTACAAATGTAAGCTGTCCCACATACGGGTCAGTCATCACTTTAAAAGCAAGCGCTGAGAATGGTTCATTTACATCTGCCTTTCTTACTACCTCAGAACCGTTGCCGGGCTTTGTCCCTGATACTGGAGGAACATCAAGAGGAGAAGGAAGATAATCTACAATACTATCAAGCAAAAGCTGGACACCTTTGTTCTTAAATGCAGTGCCGCATATTACAGGCGTCAGCTTCATCTGCATGGTGCCTTTCCTTAATGCTGCCCTTATCTCTTCTGCGCTTATCTCTTCTGCGCTAAGGAATTTTTCCATAATATTCTCATCAACATCAGATAACGCCTCAATCATCTTCTCCCTGTATTGCCTGGCTGCCGGCATCATATCGTCAGGGATAGCGCCCTCCACATATTTTGCACCGATAGTCTCATCATCAAAATATACTGCCTTCATTTCCACAAGGTCTATAGGCCCCCTGAATTTTTCTTCAGCGCCTATAGGTATCTGTATAGGCACCGGATTGGCCCCAAGCCTGTCCACCATGCTTTGAACGCTCATAAAAAAATCTGCTCCTGCTCTGTCCATTTTATTCATAAATGCTATTCTTGGCACCTTGTATTTGTCAGCCTGCCGCCATACAGTTTCTGATTGGGGCTCAACACCCGCCACAGAATCAAAAACAGCCACAGCGCCGTCAAGAACTCTTAAAGACCTTTCAACCTCAATGGTAAAATCAACATGCCCTGGCGTATCTATGATATTAATCCTGTGGTCTTTCCAGTGACATGTGGTAGCAGCAGAGGTGATTGTTATTCCTCTTTCCTGCTCCTGAACCATCCAGTCCATAACTGCAGTGCCTTCATGGACCTCACCTATTTTATATGTGACGCCTGTATAGTAGAGGATACGCTCTGTGGTCGTAGTCTTTCCTGCATCTATATGTGCCATGATTCCAATATTGCGTGTCTTTTCTAACAGAAAACTTGACAAAATCTTTCTCCTCTACCCTTCTTACCATCTATAATGGGCAAATGCCTTATTAGCATCTGCCATTCTATGGACATCTTCCTTCTTCTTTATAGACGTCCCTGTGTTATTAGATGCATCAAGCAGCTCACCGGCAAGCCTTTCCCTCATTGTTTTTTCCGCCCTTACGCGGGAATAGCTTATCAGCCATCTAAATGCCAGCGCCATGCGCCTCTGAGGCCTTATTTCCACAGGCACCTGATATGTTGCGCCGCCAACCCTCCGAGGTTTAACCTCTAGCACCGGTTTAACATTTTCCAGCGCAGCCTTAAAAAGCTTAAGCGGATCATTATTGGTTTTCTCCTTGATAATTTCAAATGCCCCATAGCATATTCTTTCAGCTGTTGCTTTTTTACCGTCTTCCATCAGCACATTGATAAACTTGCTGACAACCTTGCTGCCATACTTTGGGTCCGGCAAAATCTCACGCTTTTCTGCAACTCTTCTTCTTGGCATCTATCCGCTCCGTTATTTGGGCCTTTTGGCCCCGTATTTAGATCTTCCCTGTCTTCTGTCAGCAACGCCCATAGAATCAAGCGTTCCTCTGATTATGTGGTATCCGACACCAGGCAGATCCTTAACTCTTCCGCCTCTAATCATCACTATAGAATGTTCCTGAAGATTGTGCCCGACTCCGGGGATATAAGCTGTAACCTCCATCCCATTCGTCAGCCTTACCCTTGCCACTTTTCTTAGAGCAGAGTTAGGCTTCTTGGGTGTGGTTGTATATACCCTGACACAGACTCCTCTTTTCTGAGGACACATCCTGAGCGCAGGACTTTTCGTTGTCCTCTCCAGACTCTTTCTGCCCTGTTTTACTAATTGCGCTATTGTCGGCACATTGCCTCCGTATCGTATTTTCACTAATCACAGATTCTACGGGAAAACTTTGAAAGCATACCAGAGAAAATATCTTTTGTCAACTGGCCTCAAACCGGTTATATTTTCCCTGCGTGACCTCTGAACTGCATGAGAGAGTAACCGCATTCCCTGCTCAAAATCTTCACCGTAGGAGAAAGTATTATATCAGAGAAAGCATAAAAAAGAAACATTAGTTTTTACTGAAAAGTTCTTCTCCCATAAACAATCAGAATCTCTATGAAGGATTGCGGATTACAGCAAAGCCGCATTGGGGAATAGGCGGAAGGATTCACGATTTCCGGGTGAAAGATGTATTTCTCAAAGTGTCGGCTTCACCTGATTATCCACAGGCATCGTACAGGGCAGGTTGTGTCAGTTATGCTGTCTTTTGTATAGTTACAGCATTCCTTGGAACTGCCAGCGAGATAGGAGGGTATTTGCGACAGATAAAACTTAAGAAACAAATCAGGAAACTGCTTGCAAAAAAGAATAACAGTCAGATATCGAGGGAGATAGGGTGTTCACATGGATATGTGGGGGATATCAGAAAACTCTACAATGTCAAAAATCCTCATAGAAAGCCCTACGGCCTTCTGACAAAAAGGCAGTTCTTGAGAGTCAAATCACTATATCTCAGCCTCAAAAGCCTCGAGGACATAATCAAAGAATTGA
>JAPLLK010000076.1 GCA_026387575.1 Nitrospirota bacterium
CTAATTCCGCTCTATATAAAAGAGGGCAAGGCGTATCTTACTGTCGGTATCGGATGCACGGGCGGACGGCATAGATCTCCTGCGATAACCGAAAAAATCGCAGCGCTTATAAAAAAACATCCTGTTGAGATTAGCGCCATACATAGAGACCTGTAAGCAAAAGAAGAGCGGGAAATAACGTGTTATGCGGTATGTTAGGGGGAAAGATGTTTAGGTGTTTTAAAGTCTTGATTATCTTTGCTGTTCTTCTTGGTGTTTTATATCTTGGACATGGGATTATCCTCGAGAAGGCAGGGAAGTACCTGTATTACAAGGATGAACTTAAGCCTGCAGATGTCATAGTTGTGCTTGCAGGCGAAGAAACAGAGAGGGTTGAGCACGGCGTAAAACTTTTCAAAGAAGGTTGGGCGAGAAAGGATAAGATGATACTGACAGGAGGGCCGTTAATATGGAAATATACATGGGCAACTCTTATGCAGGAACATGCTGTGCATCTCGGCGTGCCAAAGAGTGCAATCCTGCTTGCGGATAAATCAAAAACTACGGAAGAAGACGCGATATTTACAAAAGAGCTGATGGATAAGCATGGATATAAATCATGCATAATTGTCACTTCTCCTTATCACAGCAGAAGGGCATTGAAAATATTTAAGAGGGTCATGGGTGATAAGATAAAGATAATAAGCGCGCCTGCTGAGAAAAGCTGGTTTCGGTTTGATGAATGGTGGAAGAGGGCAAGAGACAGGGCGAGAGTTCTGGATGAATATTCTAAGTTTATATGGCTGTTAATCTTTGGATTTAACAATGAGGCGCCTGCCTGAACGGAGGGTTTAAATGGGAATTTCTAAAGAACTTCTGGACATTCTTGCATGTCCTGCTTGTAAGAATGAAGTGCACCTGACAGAGGACGGGAAATGGCTGGTTTGCAGCCATTGTAAACTTAAATATCCGATAATAGAAGATATTCCGGTAATGCTTATTGATAAAGCAGAACAGTTTGATAAATAGGATGATTTCTATAAAAAGCTCCAGGCTTACCTCTCAGGTAAAAGACCTTGCGCAGAAAATAGCGATAAGCGAAAACAAGAGCAACGAATAATACAAACTGGAACCTCTGGCAAAAGACGGGTCAATTATGTGGTATTAGCCTGGATATGGATTTCATAAATTCTTCCGCTGCTTTTTCAATGGGATACTCTTCTGCTTTGAGTCTTGCCTTATATCCCATAGATTCACGGCTGGAAAGGGAAATGCCTATTTTTTGGGCCAGAGTAGCATAGTCCGTTAAGTCTTCCAGTACAAAGCCTTCCTCTCCGTTCCGTATCAGTTCCGCCACACCGTTGTTCTTGGTTGTGATAACAGGAAGCCCTGATGCCATTGCCTCCAGCGTTGCATTACTGAACGGATCATATATTGTTGGAAGCGCGAATAAATCAGCCGCTGCATAGAGCTTTTCTACCTCACTCTGAGCATCAAGAAATATTATGCTGTTTTGAATGCCGCATTTTTTTGCCATGGATTTGAATTTATTAATGTTCCCTCTGCCGATAATCAGGAGTTTTAAATTTTTTTCTGATTTTATAAGAGATGCGGCGCGAATAAGCGTCCCGAGTCCCTTTCTCTCAAACCCCGAGCCCACAAAGAGAATAACTTCCGCGTCCTCGCTGATTGAAAGTCCCTTTCTTATCTGAGTCCTGTAAATTTCTGCATTCAGAGGTGAGAATCTTTTTATGTCTACGCCATTATAGATGACCTTTATCTTTTTCTCAGGGACGGCGTAATGGTTTATTATCTGGGATTTGACCATATTTGAATTTGCAATGATAAGTTTTGTGTCATAGAATGCCTTTTTCTCAAGCCTCAGGAGCGCTATATGCAGCGGGTTTATCATAAAGGTATATCTTTTCCACCATGGCTCTATTGTTCTTCTGAGCCTGAGCCATTCTATATGACATCCTTCTCCTGCCCTATATATGTCCTGGCAGGTTGTGCGCTCAAAACTTATGATGCAGTCAGCCTTAATGTTCTTTATTTCACGGCAGACATTCAGGTTGAATGTAATCATTGATAGAAACGAACTGAGCGAGATTGAATTTATTCTGTGAAAGGTTGCTTTAGGCGTTTCTGCCCATTTTCCTGCCATAATGTGGATGTCGGCTTTTCCTCTGAAGCGGTCTATGAGCGTCTTCATATAATTCTCAGCGCCGCCGTAAATAAGAAAATTTTTCTTTATGAAAATAAGTTTCATGCCTGCTCTATATTATCAGATTCTATCTCTTCTGAGGTATAAATTAAGATATTAAGAGAATTGTATGTGCTATAATTGTAGAACTAAAAATGATATGTTCTGCAAGGCAATTCGTAAGGGCAACAGGTAAGGGAAATTAAATTTTAATGTCAAAAGTTTATCTTATACTCTCCATTCACAACCATCAGCCTGTGGGGAATTTTGACCATGTGCTTGAGGATGCTTATGAAAAAGCGTATCTGCCTTTTTTAAAGGTGCTTGCTGCGCATCCAAGATTAAAGCTCGTTCTGCATTATTCGGGGAATCTGCTGGTGTGGCTGGAGAAGAAACATCCCGAGGCGATTGATATGATAACCGCTCTGATACGGGCAGGAAGAATTGAACTGCTTTCAGGAGGATTCTACGAACCGGTTCTTTGCTCCCTGCCGGAAGATGACAGGGTTATGCAGATAAGAGAAATGACCGCTTACATAAAAGATACATTTGAATATACACCCAGAGGGATGTGGCTTGCGGAAAGAGTCTGGGAGCCAAATATGCCGAAATATATATCAAAGGCGGGTATTGAATACCTTCCGGTGGATGATTATCATTTTAAACTCGCAGGGGTTGGCGATAGAGACCTTCTCGGTTACCACGTGACAGAGGAAAACGGTTGCATGATAAAGGTTTTTCCTGGAAGCGAGGAGTTGAGATACAGCATTCCATTCAAGGATGTTGACAGTGTAATGTCATATCTTAAAGAAGTTTCTATGACAGGAGGATCTCCTCTTTTGACGATGGCGGATGACGGAGAGAAGTTTGGCGTCTGGCCTGATACATTCAGCCATTGCTATAAAGACGGGTGGCTTGAAAGTTTTTTCTCTGCGCTTGAAAAAAACGCTGGCTGGATAGAAACCACAACCTTTAGCGAGTATCAGGAAAAATTCTATCCGGTTGGAAGGGTATATCTGCCGACAGCATCTTACAGGGAGATGGGTGAATGGTCCCTCCCTCCTGAGGGTGCATTGGACTATGAATATGCATTGAAGGAATTGACAAAATTATTTGGAGACAGGGCAAAGAGTTTTTTGAGAGGAGGCACATGGCGTTCCTTTTTTGCGAAATATCCCGAGTCAAATCATATCCATAAGAGAATGCTCCAGATAAGCAGGAAGGTGCACAAGGCAGCAAAAAAGTTAAAAGTTAAAAGTGGGAAGTTAAAAGTGAATCCAAAATCAAAACTTTCAACTCTTAACTTTCAACTCTCAACTCTTTTTCACGAGCTCTGGAAAGGGCAGTGTAATGACGCCTACTGGCATGGCATATTCGGAGGCCTTTATCTGCCCCATCTGAGGTCTTCATTGTACAGGCACCTGCTTAATGCCGAATCAATGGCAGAGAAACTGCTCGGAGAAGACATCTATCCCGAGGAAGGCGACCTTGATTGTGACGGATTTAGAGATATATGCATAAGCAAGGGAGATATGACGGCATTCTTTACAGAGGATAGCGGTGCGCTTATTGAGTTTTCAATAAAAGGGAAACAGGTCAATGTGCTTGATGTCCTTACGCGAAGGCCTGAGGCATATCATTCCAGGATATCGGAAACATCACAGAATGATTCAGGTGAACTGAAAACAATTCATGACCCCGAGCGGCTCGGGGCCAAGGAATCAGGGATTACGGACTATCTGATATATGACAATTATAGAAGAGCATCACTACTTGACCATTTTTTTGATTATAATATAAGACTTGATGAACTGATGAGGTCGGAATACGATGAGAAAGGTGATTTTATAGGCAGCCCTTATCTTCTGGAACGCATTAACGAAGGACAAGCCTTGGGTATCAGGCTCTCAAGGGAGGGACTTGCTTCCGGCAATAAA
>JAPLLK010000059.1 GCA_026387575.1 Nitrospirota bacterium
ACATATCGTCGACACTGTGCTTTACTTTGAAGGAGACAGAGGACATTCTTACAGGATTTTAAGGACTGTTAAAAACCGCTTCGGTTCAACAAATGAGATAGGCGTGTTTGAGATGACAGATTCAGGGCTTTCAGAGATTGAAAATCCCTCTGAATTATTCCTCTCGGAAAGACCGCTTAATGTCTCAGGCTCCACAGTTGTTGCAAGCATGGAAGGGACAAGGCCACTGATGGTAGAGATTCAGGCTCTGGCCTCGCCAACAACATTCGGAATGCCGAGGAGAACAAGCATTGGAGTTGATTTCAACAGGGTTAATCTTCTGACTGCAGTGCTTGAGAAAAAGGCAGGACTTCATCTCGGCGGAATGGATATATTCATAAATGTAGTCGGCGGGCTCAAAATAATTGAACCTGCGATTGACCTTGGAATTATAATGACGATTGCATCATCGCTGAGGGACATCCCCATAGATCCCAAGATATTTATGTTCGGCGAGGTAGGCCTTTCAGGCGAAATACGGGCAGTTGCTTATGCAGAGCAGAGGATTAAGGAAGCTGCAAAGATAGGATTCAAAAAAGCGCTCATGTCCAGAACAAACAGCGAGAGGCTGAAGGAATCTTTCGGGCTTGAGATAATGGGAGCGGGAAATGTTGAAGACGCACTTGAGGCAGTGCTCGGAATCTAAGATGCAAGATACAGGATATAGCATACAAGATACAAAAAATCATGCATCGTGCATCGTGCATCGCTTCTATTCTTCTCTATTTGCCTCATGTTGTTCACTCTCTCCTGCGCTTCCAAACGGATTGAACTGCCTGATTACGAAGGCGTTGATATTAAAAAGATTATCACCGAGCGCAGCAGCATAAAAGGTATTAACGCAACTTTTCATGTTGAGTTCGAGAAGACTGACAGTACACTTGCAGGAGATGCCGCACTCACACTTACAGAGAGAACCCTTGATCTGAGGATATACTCTATGGGATTTCTCATGGCAGAAATAAAAGAAGCGGATGGGATAATAAAAAGCAATCCTCCCTCTGACAGGAATAAAAACATAATACTGGTAGAAGGGCTAAGAAACAGCATATTGTGGTGGCTGATAAAAGACTATGAAATTAAAGAGCAAAACGGTAATTATCATGTCAGGAATTCAAGCCGGGAGATTGTCATTGATAAAAAAACCATGCTCCCTGTATCCCAGACAATAGAACTTGACAGCGGCAAAGAACTCCGCATTTCTTACGAGGAACCTGCAAACAGCAATGGCTTCTGGTATCCTTCGAGAATGAAAATAGAATTATCAAAGTATGTTGTAAAACTGCAGATTAAGAGTATGTCTTCTATTCCTCACTCAGCCCAAGGTCAACAGTAACAGCCCTGATAATCGCCTCATCTATGGTATTCGTCTTAAAGAGGAATCCGTCAAGAAGGGCATTGTCGCAGATGGTATTTATCAAACGCGGTACGCCGTTTGAATAGCGGTATATAGCCCGCATTGCATCTTCTGTGAATGGATTTTTCGGAGAACCGGCAATATGCATCCTGTGAACTATATACTCCTTTGTATTCTCTTCAGAAAACGATTTCAGCCTCACCTTTATTGCAACCCTTTGTTTTAACGGCTCGTCAAGGGCAAGCACGCTGTCAAGTTCCGGCATGCCGACAAATATGAAATTCACCATCTTTCCTTCAGGCATCTCCATATTCAGCAGTCCCCTGAACTCCTCCATTATTTCCTTTGATTTCAGCATCTGCACTTCGTCAATAATAACAACCGTTACCTTGCCCTGTTCGCCCAGTTCAAAAAGCCTCCTGTATATCTGGCTGAGAAGTTCTACCTTCTCTTCCTTTACATCTGCAACACCGAGCTGTATGGCAAGTTTTTTCAGAAGCCAGTCAGCGCTTACCGCTGAATGAATTACAACGAGTAGAACCGCCTCATAAATATTCTCATCAAGCTCTTCAAGAAGCCTGCGTGCAAGCGTAGTCTTGCCGGCGCCTATGTCTCCTATGACAACAGCCAGCCCTTTCTTTGTATCTATGGCATATTTCAGCCTTACAAGCGCCTCTGAATGCTGTGTGCCGTTAAAGTAAAACCTGTTGTCAACAACATTTGAAAACGGATGTTCTTTCAGCTTATAAAACTCAAGATAATCCATAGCTTACAGATAAGAGACTCTCTCCTTCTTTATCTTCTGTTTCTCGGTGAGTACCGGTTTTTCTGCAGGTTTTGACACATGCACCCTCAACAGGTTAATCTTTTCTGCAACATTTCTGAATTTTGAATTCCAGCCGTATACTTCCGTATAGTGTCTAAGCGCCTCTTTTAGATTTTCATTTTTCTCATACGCTTCTGCAAGTTCGTATTTAACACCCCAGTATGATTCGTCCTTTGTCCCTATCCTTTCCATCACACTTTTGAAAGAATCAATGGCGAGAGGATATAGCCCTTTTGCCATATAACACATACCCAGCATACTTACCGACGGGATTAATCTTTCAGGATCGTTCTTTGATGTCTGAAATTCCCTTATTGCATCGTCTATCAAGCCCATTTCTTTATATGCAATCCCGAGATTGTAATGCGTTTCCGAGTCCTCTGTGCCTATTTCTTTTTCAAGCCCTTTCTTGAACTCTTCAAATATGCCGAGGACATCGCTTTCCAGAGTTAATTCAGGAACCGTTTTTGCCTCAAGAATGTCTGAGATTACAAACTCTTCCGTTGGTTTTTCAGTAACTTCTTCTATCGGTTTCTCTTCGGCTCTAACTTCTTCCTTGGTTTTAGCCTCAATCAGAGAAAGTTTTTCCCTTATCTCATTATTGCCCGGAAATAGCTCAAGAAGTTTCTGATACGCTGCCTTTGCCTCCTTATACAAACCCTGTCTTAAATAAAATTCTGCCTCTGCCGCACCCTCGCTGTAATCCTCCGCACCTGGAGCAGACACCCCTCTATCGGCAACAAATTCTTCAGACGGCTGCATCGACAGCCTCTCCAGCAATCTTGGATCCTCAGGATTTATTTCGTATGCCTCTTTAAGAATCCCTTCCCTCAACTCAATGTTCCCGCTTTTATTGTAAAGTTCAGCGAGAATAATGCACTCGTTCACAGCCTGTTCTTTGTCGCCTGTCTCTGAATATAAAGATTTAAGTTTTGCATGGACATCAGCATTTTCAGGTTCCTGTATTTTAAGGGACTCGAGCATTGTCCGTGCTTCATCATAAAGTCCGTATTTGAAAAATATATCTGCCTCTGCAAGGGACTCCTCAACTGATTTCTTAGGTTCTGCGTATTCCTCTCCAAGTTCCCTTTTTATATCGGTTATTTTCTCCTTTAACTCATTATCATGAGGATGTATCGCCGACGCCTCCTTGTAACACTCTAAAGCTTCCTTCAACATTCTTTCTTCTGAAAAAATGAAAGCGTCGCCCAAAGAAATCAGTTCCGCAAAAGCTGATTCATAATCATTCTTCTGTTTATACAGCACCGCAAGCTTTTTTCTCGTCTCTACAGGTTCTGTATCTATGAACATCGTCAGGATATTTATGGCTTCATCAAGTTTCCCGCCAAATATTATCTCGTCTATAATCACCTTGTACTCTTCCCATGCCTTTTGCTTATCCCCGCTCTCCGCATACATCTCACCGAGAAGTTTCCTTGCCGCAGTATTTGAAGGTTCTATTTCGGTAATCTTTGATATGTATTGCATTGCCTCTGAAAAAGACTTTGCCTTAACCAGAGATTCTGCATATTTCAAGATTAATTCGGTATTTGACGGAGCAAGTTCAACCGCCTTCTTCAGATATTCCTGAGCCTGCCTTGGATTGCCTGTTTTCTCGTATATTGAACTCAGTCCAAGTAAAGCCTCATTATTGTTGGGCTGGAGGTCCAGGGATTTCTTATAATACATTCCTGCATTGTTGATATCATCTTTCTCATCATATAACCTCGCTATATGCAGGTACTCTTTTGTAGCCTCAATCTGGAGCCCTTCCTTTTTGAAAATCTCCGCAACCTTATTCCTCAAAGAGATGTTAGACGGAGAGAGGCTCAGGATTTTGTCATACGCCTTTAATAATTCATCCTTTTTTCCTTCTTTGGAAAGGATATCGGCGCTGGCAAGATAATACTTTGTGGCATCGGTTGTCAGCCCCTTTTCCTCGCTTAACTCTCCAAGAGCATATAAGGCAGACGTGTTTGAAGTGTCAATATTCAATATCTTCTTGTAAATGGCCAGCGCCTTTAGAGAAAAACCGTCGTCCCTGAAGAAACGCGCTGCTTTATGAAAGGAATCTACAGCAGGAGTCTTGTCGCCTTTTTTAAGGTAGAGGTCTCCAATGGTATTATAAGTATTTGCATCAGGGTATTCCTTTATAAGTTTTTCCCATTCAGCAATTGCCTTATCTATCTGTCCCCTTGCAAGAAACTTCTGAGCTTCTCTTATTATCGCTGTTTTATCAGACATTTCCCTGTTTTAAAAGTATCACATATTGACAGGGAGTGTCAATTAACAGGCATGCTCATATCGCTCTGTTTATCTACTTAAAACTGCCTTTAAAAAACAAATTTTTATACAGTTTTAAAGCTATATTTTTATGCGGAGATTCATCGATATGTAAAAATATTGACAATTCATAAGCATTTCTATTAATATGTCTAATTCTTTCTGTCCATGTGGACTGAACTTGAAGAAACTTGTTTTAAAGAATATTAATGGAAGGTGCGTAAATGAAAACCAAGTTTGCTAAAAAAACTGATATTGAGTATAAGTGGTATCTCATGGATGCCAAAGACGCAGTCCTCGGAAGGCTTGCTGTAAAAATTGCTGTCTGCCTGCGCGGTAAAAACAAGGCTATATTTACCCCGAACGTAGACACAGGTGATTTTGTAGTTGTCGTGAATGCCGAAAAGGTCAGGACAACAGGCAAAAAGCTTGACGATAAAATTTATTACCATCACTCAGGTTTCCCTGGCGGCATAAAAGCCAAAACGCTTAGAGAGCGCCTATCGGGAGAACCCGAAAAGGTTATAAGCGACGCTGTATGGGGAATGCTTCCTAAAAACAGGCTCGGAAGGGCAATGCTCAAAAAGCTCAAGGTGTATAAAGGAAGCGCACATCCGCACGCTGCCCAGAAACCTGAAATCTTACAATATAAGGAGTTTTAAATGGCTGAAATAAAACATAATGCTACAGGACGCAGAAAGTCCTCTATTGCAAGGGTGAGCATGTCCCCCGGCAACGGCCGTATAGTTGTAAATGAAAAACCTCTTGACTCGTATTTCGCCCGCGAGACACTGCAGATGATGATAAGACAGCCCCTTGAGCTGACAGGGATGTCAGGCAAATACAACATAACTGCAAAAGTTGTAGGCGGCGGCCTTTCAGGACAGGCAGGAGCGCTCAGGCACGGGATTTCACGGGCAATACTCTCAATAGACAACGACCTCAGGCTGAAACTTAAGAAAGAAGGCTTCTTAACGAGAGACCCCAGAGAAACAGAGAGAAAGAAATACGGACAAAAGGGCGCAAGAAAGAGATTCCAGTTCTCGAAGAGATAATTAAGTAAATATGCTAAAGGTAGCTATTTGCGGAGGTAGCGGTTATACAGGAGGCGAACTCATCCGCCTTCTTTCAAGCCATCCCAGAGTCAAAATAACCGCCGCAACCTCAGAAAAATCATCAGGTAAAACCGTAAGCGATTTATTCCCTCATCTTAGCAATCACTCAAATCTAACATATGAACCATTAGACAGAGAAAAACTTCTGAAAAAGGCTGACATTTTTTTTCTGGCATTGCCTCATGCCGCCTCGCAGGGCGCGGTGGATTTTTTCTTCAGGAGCGGGAAAAAAGTTATTGATCTCTCCGCTGATTACAGGCTAAGGTCTGCTGAAATATACGAGGAGTGGTATAAGACTCCACACAAATTTCATGGAACACTGAAAAGGGCCGTATATGGACTGCCTGAACTGTACAGGGCGAAAATTGCGAAATCATCCCTCATAGCAAACCCCGGATGTTATCCAACAGGCGCAATTCTCGGACTTTATCCTGCTATGAAGACCCGTCTCATAGATGCAGATTCTTTCATAATAGATTCAACATCAGGAACAACAGGCGTAGGCAGAAACGCTGATGCTGCATTCTCATTCTGTGAAATCAATGAAGGATTCAAGGCATATGCAGTTGCATCACACAGGCACACGCCTGAGATAGAGCAGGAACTCTCTGCCATAGCTCATAAAGATTTAAAGGTAAATTTCACGCCTCATCTTGCGCCTTATGACAGGGGGATACTCACAACAATCTACGCAAAATTAAAAAAGAAAGCAGATACAAAAGCTATTCTTGATGCTTACAAAAAGGTTCTTGCAAAAGAGCCGTTTGTAAGGGTGCTTGCTGAAGGCAAATTCCCGAATGTTAAAAATGTCCGAGGGACAAACCTCTGCGACATCGGGCTTGCTGTAAACAAAAGGACAAATACCCTCATCATTGTCACTGCTATTGACAACTTGATGAAAGGCGCCTCAGGGCAGGCAATGCATAACATGAATATCATGATGGGGTTTAAGGAAACCGAAGGGCTTAAAAACATAGCCTTATTTCCCTAAAAAAGCGTTACCTGACTATCTTCATGCTTATATCAACTGCGGTTGCTGAATGAGTTAAGGCGCCTATTGAGATTAAATCCACGCCTGTCTCTGCAACCTCTCTGACGTTCTCAAGACTGACATTCCCTGACGCCTCAAGGATTACATCTTTCTTCGAGATGCGGACAATATTTACAGCCTCTTTCATATCCTGAATAGACATGTTGTCAAGCATCACAATGTCAGCGCCTCCTTCTACAGCCTCTTTCAGGTCATTGAGGTTTTCCACTTCCACCTCAATCTTCGCAAGATGATGCCCTTCACTTGCCAGACGCAGCGCCTCTGTTATGCTTCCAACAGCCTCAATATGGTTGTCCTTTATCAATATGCCGTCAAAAAGCCCGAATCTGTGATTGTTTCCTCCTCCGAGCCTCACAGCATACTTTTCCATGAACCTGAGACCCGGGGTTGTCTTCCTTGTATCCACAATCTTTGCATGCAGCCCTTTCACTTTTTCCGCAAACATATTTGTAAGCGTTGCTATGCCTGATAGGCGCTGAAGTATATTGAGGCTGACCCTTTCTGCCGAAAGCAGAACCTTTGTCCTTCCTGAGACCTCAGCGATAACATCTCCTTTCATCACCTTAGAGCCGTCATTGATAAAAATATTAAATCTCATTTCCCGGTCGAAAAAGCTAAAAACTTCTTTTATGAAAGGGATGCCGGCAACAACAAAATTGCCTTTCGCTATTATTAATGCCCTTGATTCGCTTTCTTCAGGTATAAGAAATGCACTCGTAATATCGCCGTTTCCTATATCCTCTTCAAGCGCTATGCGGATTATTTCTCTGACGCTGTGTGGTATCTCCATATCCTATCTCTTCCTGAACAGAGAAAAAAGTCCCCACACGCCCCCAAAAACAGCTCCCATCGCAACAGCCGCACGCCAGTCAAACAGTGTGGTAACATTGCCTTCAACGTTATTGGCAATCATCAGGACAGATGCGCTGTTCTTAACTTTAATATTCATAGCAGCCATAACACCAACTGCGCTCTTATTGGAAACAGCTTCCTCTTTTGACACAACCATGGGAGACAGGGAGAAATTAAGCGATACATTGTTCCCTGCGGTTACCGCGCTTATGCTCTGGTTCAGACTCACGTCATTGCCTCTGAGGATACAGGCAGCACCCTGCGTAACTTCAATCCTGTCACCGTCAATGCTCAGGGCTCCTACCTGCTGCATCTCAATATGACCTCCTTCGACAGCCCTGACAGAACTCTGTTTTATATTTACGGATTCAGCCTCAATTATATCTACATCCTTCTCTTTGATAATCTCTTTGCTCTTTGCTGCCATATTACCCCCTTGCTGCTTTAAGTTTGTTAATGTTCTCCTCTATTCTTTCCCTCTTTGCGGCAAGCTCACTGTGCTTTGCTTTCTCCTTTTCAACTACATCCTCAGGCGCTTTTTTCAGAAAATCCTCATTCATCAATTTTCTGTCAATAAAAGCCATCGCCTCCTCAACCTTTCTTGATTCCTTTATAAGTTTACCAATTTCCGCGTCAATATTCAAAAGCCCTTTAATCGGGATGTATACTTCCATGAAATCCTTAACGCATACTGCAGAATCAGCAGGCTTTTTTATATCCTCACCAATTGTTACATCCGCTGCCCTGGAGAGCTTTTTAATGTAATGCAGATTGGCTCTGAGAATACCTGATACTTCACCGGAAAAGGTCTTTATTAATATGTTTACCTTAACAGAAGGAGAGATATTCAGTTCGCCTCTGACAGTCCTTATGCCTGTTATCGCCTCTATAACATAAGACATCTCTGTTTCTGCCTGAGAGTCTCTTTGAAGCGATTGAGGATAATCGGAAATAACAATGCTCTTCCTGCACAACAATTTTTGATTACTCGCTGCGCGTGGCTCGTTACCGGCAAAGGGCATGTTCTGCCATATCTCTTCTGTCACAAAAGGCATGAACGGATGAAGGAGCCTCAGGGACGTTTCAAGCGTATAAAGTAGGCACCGCATAACTCCGGCCGTTGATTTCGGATTGCTTATTTCAGTCTTTGACATCTCAATATACCAGTCGCAGAACTCATGCCATACAAAATGATATATGCTGTTTGCTGCATCATTAAATCTATATTCTTCAAGCGCTGCATTTATTTCAACAGCGGTTCCGGCCAGCCTGCTCAGTATCCACCTGCTGGACAAGTCAAGATTTTCTGGGAGTTGACTGCTGACCGCTGACTGCTGACTGCTGACCGCATTCAAATTCATCATTATGAATCTTGTTGCATTCCACAACTTGTTCACAAAATGCCTGTATCCCTCAACCCTCTCCTCTGAGAATCTTATGTCCCTGCCCTGCGCTGCAAATATACACAGAGTAAACCTGAATGCATCTGTGCCGTATTTATCTATCATTATCAAAGGGTCAATAACATTGCCCTTTGACTTTGACATCTTCTGCCCTGACGTATCCCTGATAATCGCATGTATATAAACATCCCTGAAAGGCGCGTCTTCCATAAACTTAATTCCCATCATTATCATACGCGCAACCCAGAAAAACAGGATATCAAAGGCAGTTACCAGAACACTCGTCGGATAAAATTTCTTTAAATCATCAGTGGCTTCAGGCCAGCCAAGCGTTGAAAAAGGCCAGAGCGCAGATGAAAACCAAGTATCAAGCACATCCTCGTCCTGAACTAATTTTTTGGAACCGCAGAAAGGACATTCTTTCGGAGTTTCGCGTGATACGATAACCCCTCCTTTTTCCCTGCATATCTCATTATTCATTTCCTGGCAGTACCACACAGGAATCCTATGTCCCCACCATATCTGGCGCGAAATGCACCAGTCCTTTATATTTTCCATCCATCCGAAGTATGAGTTCTCCCATGACTGAGGCATTATTCTTATCTTCCCGCTTCTAACAGCATCCATCGCATCCCTTGCCAGCGTACCGACATTCACATACCACTGGAGTGTCGGCAGCGGCTCTATTATTGTTTTGCACCTGTAACAATGTCCTACTGCATGCCTGTGTTTTTCTTCCTTCTCTACAAACTGCAGAGTCTTTAAATCCATAACAATGCGCTTCCTGCATTCATACCTGTCAAGCCCCGCATACTTAGGCCCTGCAGCGGAAGTCATCTTGCCTTCTTTCCCTATGACAACAACAAAAGGCAGCGAAGGGTTTTGTCTTTTTGCAATAGCCTCATCATTGAAGTCATGGGCAGGCGTCACTTTAACAGCGCCTGTGCCGAAAGTCATATCAACAGCGCTGTCAGAAACAACAGGTATCTTTCTGTCTGTAAGAGGGAGGGCGATTGTTTTCCCTATAAAATCCTTGTACCTCTCATCAGAGGGATTTACGGCAACCGCTGTATCTCCAAGCATGGTCTCAGACCTTGTTGTTGCAACTGTCAGATACCCACTTCCGTCTGAAAAAGGGTATTTTATATAAGTCAATGTTCCGTCAAACTCATCATGTTCCACTTCAAGGTCGGATAACGCTGTCTGACAGCGGGGGCACCAGTTTATCAATCTGTTGTCGCGGTATATCAGCCCTTCTTCGTGAAGCCTTACAAAGACCTCTCTGACAGCCTTTGAGAGACCCTCATCAAGCGTAAATCTTTCCCTTGACCAGTCACACGATGCGCCGATCCTCTTAAGCTGATGTATTATCCTGCCGCCGTATTCAGCCTTCCATTTCCATACCCTCTCAATAAAAGCTTCCCTTCCGAGCTGCTGCCGTGTAAGCTTTTCTCCTAAGAGCTGTCTTTCAACTACATTCTGAGTTGCAATCCCGGCATGGTCGGTGCCCGGAAGCCACAGCACGCTGAAACCGCACATCCTTTTCCATCGCGCAAGAACATCCTGAAGCGTTGCGTTAAGGGCGTGTCCCATGTGAAGCGAGCCTGTAACATTTGGAGGAGGGATTACAATTGAATAAGGTTTTCCAAAGGGATTTATCTCAGGTTTGAAATAGCCCTCGTTAACCCACAGTTCATACCATTTTTCTTCTATCCCTTCGGGAATATAACTCTTACTTAATTCCGTCACACTACATCTCTGACTTTATCTTCTCTATCTCTTTTGCAATCAAAGTCTCTGCGATATCAGGAACAGTGTCCCACATTATTTTTTCAATTTCCTTACTTAACGATGCGAGTGAACTCTGCAGCACTTCCTTTACCAGTCTTTCAGTAAGCTCAGGAGCCATTTCCCACAAAATTTTCTCAACTGAATCTTTTAATGCCGGCGTAAGCGACTCAATCATCACATTTTTAATGTCTATTGACGAAAGGGCTGATGCAACCCTTTCGTCAACCGCTTTCTTAAGCAGTGTAATAAGCTCCTCTTTTGATGGAATCTGTATTTCAGGGATTTCTTTTCTTGCTTGTATCTCCGCAGGTGCAGGAATAATCTGTTCCTTAAAAACTGGGGGGACTACCCTAAATGCGCTTGCTTTTTCTTCCGTTTCCATAACAGGAACTGCTATGTACTCTACTGCCATTTCCTCTGTTGGTATTTCCTCTGCTTCTACCACTGTCTCTTCCGCAACTTCGAATACCGCGGCTTCCTGCTCGGCAGCTTCAAGCACTTGGGCAATACTAACTTCTTCTTCTGCGGACACCTCTTCTATCCTCCCCTCAGGAGTCTCCACAGAAACCCCTTCAACTGCCTCCATTGCCCAGAGGTCTTCTTCAGCGCCAACAGCCTCCGCAACCACCTCTGTTTTCACTGCTTCTGCAGCTTCTGCTGTCTCTGCCATTGTTGATGCATATACCAGCGACGCATTTATCTTGCTTATTAATTCCTGAGATTCAAATGGTTTTATAACAAAACTGTCTGCCTTTACATGCCTTGCAAGTTCCTCGTCAAGCGGCTCAAATGCCCCTGAAAGAAGAATTACAGGAACATTTTTTGTTACAGGATGTGCCTTTAATTTTTCGCACAGCTGATAGCCGTTCATCTTCGGCATTTCTATATCTGCCAGGACTACATCAGGC
>JAPLLK010000031.1 GCA_026387575.1 Nitrospirota bacterium
CCGAAAATTTTTAACTGTTAACTCTAAACTTTTAACTAAAAATAAAAAGGGGGTGTTTTATGTTTGAAATGGAAGAAGTAAGAGGGCAGAGAGCAAACATCAAGGTTATAGGTGTAGGAGGTGCGGGCGGCAATGCCGTTAATAACATGATAGCTTCTAACCTCCACGGAGTTGAATTCATAGCGGTTAATACCGACAGTCAGATACTTGAGACTTCGCTTGCCACTGCAAAGGTGCAGATAGGCATGGAGCTTACAAAGGGTCTCGGAGCAGGCTCAAACCCTGATATAGGTCGAGAGGCAGCCCTTGAAGACAGGGAGGCTGTTGCAGAATCTATCAGAGGCGCTGACATGATATTTATAACAGCAGGGATGGGCGGAGGAACAGGCACAGGCGCTTCACCTATTGTTGCAAGCGTTGCAAGAGAATTAGGCGCTCTGACAGTTGCTATTGTTACGAAACCATTTTTCTATGAAGGAAGGAAAAGGGCTATCAATGCTGATATAGGCATGAAAGAGCTTCAGAGCTGTGTTGACGCCCTTATAGTTGTTCCAAATGACAGGATAGGGCTTGTCGTTGAAAAAGGCACGCCGATGCTAAAGTCATTTGCTGTGGCGAATGATGTCCTCAGGCAGGCTGTTCAGGGAATATCGGATTTGATATTAATACCGGGGCTTATAAACCTTGATTTTGCCGATGTGAAGGCTGTAATGGCAGACGCGGGAAGGGCTGTAATGGGTATAGGTCTTGGCAGAGGAGACGGAGGAGCGCTTGAAGCAGCGAGAAAGGCTATCTCAAATCCTCTCCTTGAAGATTCTTCAACTGAAGGCGCAAAGGGAATTATCCTTAATATCACAGGAGGTCTTAATTTGTCGCAGAGTTCTGTTCAGGACGCTGCCGGATTTATCTATGACCTTGCAGATAATGAGGCGAATATAATATTCGGAGCAGTGATTAATCCTGACATTGAGGATGAGGTTAGGGTAACTGTGATTGCAACAGGTTTTCAGGAAAGGAAAGAGAAGGTAGAACTTCCTCAGGTTAAAAAGTGGAATCCCGTTAAAGAGCCGTCAAATTTTAAGGGTTCAGACAGGATTCTTGCAAAGAGCCTTAAGCCTGATTATTCGGCATTGCCTCTGCCTACACGATGTGAGCAGGACATACCGGTGCTTATGCCTTATGAGGATCCGCTTGATGTGCCTGCATTTATGAGAAAAACAGTTCAAAAAGTTATATAGTTGTTTCCCCCCATAAGGGGCTTCCGTCCCCCCGGAAGCCCCTCTCTCCCCTTTATATGTATTATGTATAAGGAGGCTGTGCCTGTATTTTGGCAATATTAAACTATATTTGTAAAATGCAGTGTCAGTACAATAATATCTGGTTGTTCCAAGCTGCTACGCGGGGCTATCCGCTCCACTTTGTTGCGACTTCAGCCCCTATTCTGACAGACCTGTGAATCTTGCCTCAATCCAGAAACAGCCTACTTGCGAATTTTTATTTTTATAAATATTTTACAAGGGTGCTGCCGTAAAGCTTTCTCAGCCGACATGCCTGTCATAAAAACAAGCGAACTGCATTTCTCTGCTATAAATGCCGCGATGTGAATTTTCACTTGACACGCTAAGCATGCCACTATAAACTTGAACCGTAATCTGTATTTACTATTACATAAAAAGAAAATAATCCATATTGGAGGGAATAAAATGTTAAAGAAAATGTGTTTTTTAACTGTTTTGATTTTCATCTTTTTAACCGGCGCGACTTACGGCGCTGTTGTAACAGAAGTTGAACCGAACAATGCCCCTGAGAAAGCCAATCATTTCACAGTCGGCGATGCTGTAAGAGGACTGATAAACTACGGCGACGGAAGCGATTATTTTACGACTGTGCTTCCCCAGTCCGGCATAGCAACGGTCAATATTTCAGGCTATCCTTCCGACTGCAGTGTTATGGTAAGCATATCCGGCTTTCATCCCAAGTATCCTACAGCGTCTGCAGGGTTTGTAAGGAGTGACAGCGGCAGGCCTTTGAGCTTCTCTTTTTCTGTGATGGGTCAAAAGACAGGTTATGTTACGGTAAGCCTAGCCTCTGTCGCAGGCGGCGTCTGCTCGGGCAGCGAGTGGTGCGCTGTGCGGTGCAGCGCCAACGGGCCATATTATCTTACCCCGTTTACTGACAGACCAATGCAAAAGGTCCCCTCAACGTATGACGGCAAGCCGGTTCTACCTCCGATTCAATATCAATTCAGCGTTGCATTGCAGGCACTGCCGGACCAATATGAACCGAATTATGAAGAAGGGATGACAAAAGAACAGATGCTTCAGAAGGGAATGATAAAGACAATATCTATAGGTCAGGAAATTACCGCATATCTGTTCAATGAATATCCGAATCTTATGCGGGGGACTAAGGGTTCGGAACAGTCTGCTGGCGGAGAAAATGATACTGATATTTACCACATCTATCTGAATCAGCCGGATATTGTAAAGGTTACGCTTAGAAACTTCCCTCAAAACGCTAACAGCAAAATCAGGATAATAGCTCGTTCAGGCTATGACTGGGAAGATTCGCCAACAGGTGCAACATATTTTGAGAAAAAGGTAAAAGACCCCGGCAATGTATTCATTGAAATAAGCAGAGGAGGTGAGAACCGCCCTCTTATCTATTCAACAACTCCATATAAAATGCTTGTAACAACAGGCGCAGCTACGGTTGTTACTCCGCAGCCTTATCAACCGCCCGTTGTAACGCAGCCACCTGTGACAACTACCTTTGCTCAAACTACTGGCTGGGATACAACTGCTGTTGATAAACGAGGGAAAAATGGGCAGAGATTTACATATACCTGTTCTCCAAATGGCAGTGGCAGTAATTTGTGGGGGACTGATATTTATACTGATGATTCATCAATCTGTACAGCAGCAGTCTCTGCCGGATTAATCACATTTCAAGCTGGCGGTTCTGTGACGATTGAGATTAGACCGGGACAGTTATCCTATGCAGGGAACTCCCGCAATGGTGTAACAAGCAAAGGCTATGGCTCATGGCATGGCAGTTTTGTCTTTGTTGGTCCAATATCCCAGCCGCCTTATCAGCCGCCTATTACTATACAGATGGATAAGCCTAACACCTTTAATAACCCAACCTACAAAGGTTATAGGCTTGATATCTGTCTTACATGGGGAAGCAGCTGCGGAGAGCCTGCTGCTACAAAATTCTGTCAGGAAATGGGTTACACCAGAGCAAAGTCATGGGATATAGCCCATGATATAGGACATATTACTCCAACCTATATTATCGGCGACGGGAAGATATGTAATCAGAGTTTTTGCGATGGATTTAAATTTATAGAATGCGAAGGCGCTACTGGGCCGACAACTGGGGTAAAGGAACTTATGAACAACGGCGCTTTGAGAAATCTCAATGGCTGGACAATACATGAATGGTATAAACCGTCTGACGGTAAGGGAGAGGTGACATCAGCGGGAGACGGTGTGAGGTTCAAGAGCATCTTAGGCAATAACAGGATAGGAATAATGCAGACGATAAATGCTGATGTGTCTTCATGCAGTTCATTAGTGTTGAGCGCAACTGTTAAGGCAGACTATCAAACCCTGACGGGAACAGGGTGGCAGGGAAGGGAAGCGCCTGTAGCATTATTTATGTCATATACAGATATTAACGGCACAGTCCATAATCAGTTGAGCGAAAACCCGAATGACACGGCAAGAAGGATGTTCTGGCATGGTTTTTATTATCTTGACCCCACGCCTCCGAGCCTTACTGTTTTCGGGACAAAGGTCAGTAAAAGCGCATGGCATACATACACCGTTGATTTAGCTGCTCTGAATCCGGGGCCAAAGTTTATTCAATTTATAGGAGCAGAAGGCGCGGGATGGCCGCAGAGAGACGGCAAGATAGGCTCAATGAGCCTGAAATGTACGGGGGGAGGAGAGGTATCATCAATTCAGCAGCCTCAGTATTATCAGCCTCCTGTTACGTCAGCACCTCCCCAGCAGTATCAGCCTCCTCCGGGTAATTATCCGCAGGGAGATGTTTTTACCCCGCAGGGACAGGATGATTTCTGGAAGGGCAATATATATGAGAAGAGATAAGATTTAACTTGTTATGCCCCAAAATACAATTACCGTTTGCATTTTGGGGCTAATTCTATGCTGTCTTGTTGCAGGGCAGTTCATTCTTTGTTGTCAAGCAAATCGCCTATATGGTATTCTTTCTCTATTGTTTTGCAGAGACTCACCTGTAAAAATAAAGGGTGAAAGGATTTCAGATGAAATTGCGGGAAATCGCAGAGATGCTTGGCGGCGAGCTTGCAGGAGACCCAGATGTAGAGATAAAAGGGGCTGCTGGGATATCCGATGCAAAAGACGGGGATATAACATTTCTCTCCACAGCCAGACTTATAAGTGAATGCATTGAGAGTAAGGCGTCAGCAGTAATAGTAAAAGAGCCCGTTCCTGAGATATAAAACAGTAATATATCCCGGAGTATTCATAGGAGAAAATTCTTTTGTTGGAGATGAGTGCATAATTTACCCCAATGTAACCGTCAGGGAGAATGTGAAAATAGGCAGCAGGGTGATAATCCATTCAGGCGCTGTAATAGGCTCTGACGGTTTTGGTTATGTGATGGAAAAAGGGATGCATTATAAAATCCCTCAGGTCGGAGGAGTTATCATCGGAGATGATGTTGAGATAGGAGCAAATGTCACTATAGACAGGGCAACGACAGGAAATACCATAATAGGCAGAGGCACGAAGATAGATAACCTTGTTCAGATCGCCCACAATGTAAAGATTGGAGAAAACTCGATTGATGACGGTGTCATGGTAGGAGCACAATCAGGAGCAATGGGGCATGTCAAAAAAGGCATATATTCAGGTTCGCCCATGATTCCTCATCGGGACTGGCTTAAGTCAATAGCAATATTTGCTAAACTTCCTGAGCTTAATAAGACGATAAAAAAACTTGAAGATATTATAAAAAATATTGAAAGGAGAGAACAGAGATGATAGATATTATGGGGATACAAAACATGATTCCGCACAGGTATCCTTTTCTTATGGTTGACAGGATTGTGGAGATGGAGCTAAATGTGAAGGCGGTAGGGATAAAAAATGTAACTATAAATGAGCCATTCTTTCAAGGGCACTTTCCGGGAAACCCGATAATGCCGGGAGTTCTCATTGTTGAGGCAATGGCGCAGCTTGCAGGTGTGCTCGCATTCAGTTCAGGAATGCAGGGCAGTTCGGTTTATTTTATGAGCATAGAAAAGGCAAAGTTCAGGAAACCTGTTGTGCCCGGAGATCAGGTAAAGCTTGAAATTAAAGTGCTTCAGCAGAGAGGCAATGTATGGAGATTTTCAGGGCATGCTCTTGTTGATGATAAGGTTGTGTCGGAGTCAGAATTTACAGCAATGGTTATAGCAAAGGAGAAATAATGGAGACCAGAATACATAAAACGGCAATCATAGATCCAAAGGCATCAATAGATGAAGGGGTGCAGGTAGGCCCTTTCTGCATTGTAGGCGAGGGCGCCAAGTTGAAGAAAGGGACAAGGTTAGTATCAAATGTGATAATAGAAGGCAATACAGAGATTGGCGAAAACTGCACAGTACATCCTTTTGCAGGCATCGGTCTTCCGCCGCAGGACCTTAAATACAAAGATGAAAAAACAGGCATAAAAATAGGAAGCAATAATATCATCAGGGAATATGTGACAGTCCACAGGGCATCAGTCGGCGGAGACGGAATAACTGAAATTGGCAGCAGCAATTTTCTGATGGCTTATGTCCATATAGCGCATGACTGCAAGATTGGGAGTAATGTTGTAATGGCAAATCTTGCCACACTTGCAGGGCATGTTGTTATTGAGGACTATGCTGTGATAGGAGGCATAGTCGCAATACATCAGTTTACGAGGATAGGGACGTATGCGATGGTAGGAGGCTTCAGCGGTGTGGGACAGGATATCCCTCCCTATACAATGGCCTCAGGCCCAAGGGCAAAACTGTTCGGGCTTAATTCAATAGGGCTTAAGAGGAACAATTTCTCTGACTCAACAATCAATGATCTCAAGAAGGCATACAGGATACTGTTCAGGGAGAAGCATACGCTAAAGGATGCTCTTAAAAAGGTTCAGAAAGAACTGCCCCAGACAGATGAGATAAAGCATCTTGTGGAGTTTATTGAGAAGAATAAAAGGGGAATTTGCAGGTAGCTGAAAGCCATACAGATATTGCTCTACAATTTATTTGTCTCGACAGATATTGAATTGTCCTGTTTTACAGAGCAGATAAAATGTTTTGGATAAATATCTGCGGCAGGTTGGCAAAGGTGTCAAAAAATAAGTTTTCTCGTAACACCTGTATTGTTACAACATTGCGTATGTGAGGTATAAGGAATGAAAACACTTGGATTGATTGCAGGGATGGGTGAACTGCCGAAGCTTGTTGCTGAGGAGGCAAGGGAGAAGGGATACCGTGTTTTTGCCATCGGACTTGAACCTTTAGCAGACAAGGACCTCTCAGTCCATGTTGATAATGTAAAGAGAATAAGCGTTGGTAAGCTTGGCGAGATAATAGATACCCTCAAGAAGAACCACATTAAAGAGGCTGTGATGGCAGGGAAGGTTCCCAAGTCTCTGCTCTACAAAAGCAAAATAATTCCTGATTTAAGGGCAGTGAAGCTGCTTTTTTCCCTTAAAGACAAGAGTGATGATTCAATACTCCTTGCGATTGCAAAGGAACTTGAAAAAGACGGCATTAAGCTCCTTAATACAACTGATTTCAGTTCATCTCTTATGACGCCAGAGGGAATACTCACAGAGGAAAGGCTTTCTGAAAACGAATGGAAAGACATAGCCTTTGGCTGGAAGATAGCAAAAGAAATCGGGCGTCTGGACATAGGGCAGACCATTGTTGTAAAAGATCAGGCTGTTATGGCTGTTGAGGCGATAGAGGGGACAGATGAGGCGATTCTCAGGGGCGGAAAGCTTGCAGGAGACGGCGCAGTTGTTATTAAGGCTGCAAAGCCCAAGCAGGACATGAGGTTTGATGTGCCTGTTGTGGGAATGAATACGCTTAAGTCCATGATAGAGGTTAATGCCCGTGTCCTTGCGATAGAGGCAGGCAAAAGCATTCTCCTTCAGCGCAAGAAGATTATAAAAGAGGCTGATGAGGCAGAGATATCTGTTGTAGGGTATAGGGAGTAGTTACGGCTTCCAGTACTCCTCAAACTTCCCGTTTTTTGTAATCCAGACAACATAAGGCGCGACGGTTACATCTCCCTTATCATCAAATTTGATTTTGCCGACTGCGCCGTTAAATTCCATTGAGTGAAGTTTGTCTGTAATTGTCTTGCCGTCTTTTGTGCCGGCTTCTTTTATCGCTGTAAGCATGACATTTGCCGCATCGTATGCATATATTGAATAGGGTCCTATCTCGCCGAACTTTTTCTCATACGCATCAATAAACACCTTTGCAGTTGGAATCTTCCTTGCGTCCGGGCTGAATGTAAGGTAAGTGCCCTCTGCTGCTTTTGCGCCTGCAATCTCTATGAACTTTGGGTCTATTGTGCCGTCACCGCTCATTAGCGGAACATTAATCCCGAGCTCTTTTGCCTGTCTTACAATAAGCCCTGCCTCCGGATAGATGCCTCCGAAGTATATGAGTTCAGGTTTTTTATCTTTCATTGCTGTGAGGACTGTTTTGAAGTCTTTATCGCCCTGTATGATTCCGCTATAATAGACAACTTCAACCTTGCCTGTTATGAATTTTTTGAACTCAGATGCAAGCCCCTGACCATATGTTGTTTTGTCATTAATTATTGCAATTTTTTTAAGCGTGAGTTTGTTTATCACAAATTCAGCTCCGACCTTTCCCTGCTGGTCATCCCTTCCGCATACCCTGAAGACGCCTTTATATCTTTTTTCTGTGAGCTGAGGATTTGTAGAGCCGGGAGATATCATTGGAATTCCTGCACGGTTATATACATCCGAGGCAGGGATTGAACAGCTTGAGTTGAAATGGCCGATTGTTCCAACTGTGCCTGCATTTACAATCTTGTTTGCAATAGAAACTGCCTGCTTTGGGTCATGCTGGTCGTCCTCAATCATTATTGCAATTTTTTTGCCGAGCACTCCGCCTTTTGCATTCCATTCCTCAACTGCAAGCGTGACGCCATTTTTGAAATCAGTTCCCATCTTTGCCTGATCTCCTGTCATCGGCCCTGCAATGCCAATCTTTATAACATCCTCTTTTTTCTGGCATCCGTAAAATATCAAGGTTGATACTATAAGTGTGAGTAACAACACAAATAATTTCTTCATGGGTTTTTCCTTATCATTCGGAATTTTGAAATTTAATGCCAATTATATTAAACAATCTGCTTTTCTCTGTAAAGAGCTTTTAAAAAGCGTTTTATGTTCTCAGAGATATTGCCCTTGAGAATTGCGGATGCAACAGCAACAGTATCTGTGCCTGAATCAATAACTGGTTCAAGATTTTCAGTGTTAATCCCGCCGATAGCAACAACAGGAATTTTAATTAGTTTTTTGATTTCTCTCAGAGCTGCAATGCCTTTCGGTTTGCCCGCATCTTTGGTTGCCGTGTGAAATATGGGGCCAAAGCCTATGTAATCTGCTCCTCCTGCCTCGGCAGCAATTGCCTCATCAATACTGTGCGTTGATACTCCTATTATTTTTTCTCTGCCAAGAATCTTTCGCGCTTCTTTTAAAGGCAGGTCTTTCTGTCCGAGATGAACACCGTCTGCATCTGTTGCAAGGGCAATGTCTGTGTAATCATTTACTATGAATGAAGCTCCAAATTTATCTGTCAATTCCCTCAGCATTAATGCCTCTCTGTAGATGTCCCTGCGTGATTTGTCTTTTTCCCTGTACTGGATCCATCTGACCCCGGCGCTGAGGACAACCGTAGCGATTTCTTTTAGAGTTAGGCAGGATTCTTTTCTGCCGGTGATAAAACAAAGTCTATTCAGATACATTGTCTTGACGTTAGGCACTCTCTGTTCTGTTGCGTCCCTTCCTCTTTGCTTCGTAAGGGGCGCAGTCAGCTGCGGTTTCTGCCTGGGATTTGCTGTCTTCCACGAGAAGAATTTTTGCCCTTCCCATATTAGCTGGTAGTGTAACATTTTTTTTCTGAAAAATTTGCTGTCTCCGAGGTGTATCCCATTACTTTTTACTGCTCTGGCATTGCGGCGGGTGTGTCTTTTAATTGAGGGCAGTAATAGATATAATAGGGATTATTATGAGCAAGAAAATATACCTTCTTGTTTTGCTTCTTGTTGCAGTGACTGCAATCACACTTGTCAGCACATATCTTTTTTACAGGGCATCGCTTAACGCTTCCGAGTCATTTATGTCAGCGCAGGCGGAGGCTATAAGCACAACCCTTGAGGTCTCGTTAACGAGATACGGGCTGAGGCAGGATATATTCAAGGATATAATCCTGAATGAAAGATGGGAAGGCATTGCATTTCTTGCGTTTTATGACAGCGGAGGGACTATACTTCTTCATTCAAATGAGAAGATGATTAATAAAAAGCTGGATGGAGGTGAACTGACCGTGGGGGGCGGCGCAAGAGGGGAAGTTCCTTTATATATTACTCTCGGCACCGGAGAACGCGTTTTTGTTCTGGATACGCCGCTCGTTGTATATGGCATAAAAGGCATGTTGAGAATAGCCCTTCATCCCTATCCATCGCAGATAATCGTAGAGAGGGCGCGCTTGTTGTTTCTGAGCGTTTCTGTCATGCTTGCAGCGTTCTGGATAATAGCGATTCTGTTTATAAGGGCATTTAAGAGGAGAATAGAACTGGAGTTTGTCATGGCGCAGAATGAGAGACTTGCGATGTTAGGCAGAATGGCGTCTGTGCTTGCCCATGAAATAAGAAATCCTCTCGGGGTGATTAAGGGATTTGCGCAGTATCTTAAAGAACAATCCGGCAATGTAAATGAGAAGACAGGCAAGGGAATTGACATCATCATAGATGAGTCAAAGAGACTTGAACTGCTTACAGACGATTTGCTTATTTATGCAAAGATGGACGAACTCAGGATTGAGGATTTTGACCTGCCGTCTTTGGTGCGTGATGTTTTAAATTCCTTGCCCGTTAAACAAAAAGATATAGAAATGGATTTTGACATGCAGGACAGCCTGCCTGTAACATCTGATAAGGGAAAGATAAGGCAGATTATTTATAACCTTGCCCAGAATTCAATTGATGCCATTGATGCCGGTGGTAAAATATCAGTATCAATAAAAAGAAACAAGGATTCCATAATAGTTTCAATATCAGATAATGGAAGAGGCATAGCCCCTGATGAACTCGGGAAGATATTCTCTCCGTTTTATACCACGAAAACCAAAGGCACAGGACTTGGTCTTTCAATAGTTGATAAACTTGTAAAGGTGCTCGGAGGAACTGTTAAAGTAGAGAGCAGTCACGACAGATATACCACTGTTGCAGTAAAACTGCCATTCAGCAAAAACGGCGCTGTCTATTCAGGAGGATAGGGTGGGCAAAAAGAATTTTAAAATCCTTATAGTTGACGATGAAGAACATTTTCTTCTTCTGCTGTCTAACATTCTTATCGAAGAAGGCTATGTTGTTAAAACTGCAGATAAAGGGGAGAGGGCGCTTCAGATACTTGAGAATTTTAATGCCGATATGATAATCACTGACCTGAAGATGCCGGATATGGACGGTATTCAGTTGATGAATATCGCCAAGGCGAAATGTCCGGATGCTGATTTTATTGTTATCACTGCATTTGCCACTGTTGAGAGCGCTGTTGACGCCATGAAGAAAGGCGCAGTGGATTATATTACAAAGCCTTTGAAAGACCTTGATGAACTAAGGATAACTGTTGCGCGTGTTTTTGAAAAAAGAAAGCTGTTACAGGAAAATATCACCCTGAAAACCGAGCAGACCGATTCTCTGCCGCCTGTGGAGCTTATTTTCTCGGGCATTGATAAAGTCTATGAAGAAGTAAAGGCAGTGTCACCTGCTGATACAACGGTAATCCTCTACGGTGAAACAGGGACCGGCAAGAGCCTTATAGCAAGGATAATCCACATGATTAGCGGGAGGAAGGGTTTGTTTGTTACTGTGAACTGTGCTGCAATCCCGGGGACACTTCTTGAGTCAGAATTTTTTGGTTATGATAAGGGCGCTTTTACTGGAGCGGTTTCCTCAAAGAAGGGCAAGTTTGAACTTGCAGGTGAAGGCACGATATTTCTTGATGAGATCTCAGAGATGACTGTTGACCTTCAGGCAAAGCTCTTGAGAGTTTTGCAGGACAGATGTTTTGAAAGGCTTGGCGGTCTTGAGTCCATAACTGTGGACACCAGGGTGATTGCAGCTACAAACAGAGACCTTAAAAAATTAGTCGGAGAAGGCAGTTTCAGGGAGGATTTGTATTACAGGCTTAATGTTTTTCCCGTTAGTATCCCTCCACTCAGAGAACGGAAAGAAGCAATCCCCGTCCTTATTGAGTATCTGGCGGACAGGTTGTCAAGAAAACTCGGCAAGCATGTTAAAAGGATCTCCGCAGATGCCATGAAACGCCTTGTCTCATATCCATGGCCCGGAAATATCCGTGAGCTTGAAAATACTATAGAGAGGGCAATGATTCTGAGCAAGAGCAGTATGCTTGAGATGCAACTGCCTGCTGTTGAGGTGAAATCAGGAGTTGAAAATTTAAACATCAAGAGCGTAGAGAAAAAAGCGATAGAGGATGCACTGAATAGAGCAGGAGGAAACAGGAGGGTTGCTTCAGAGATCCTCGGGATTTCATTGAGGGCGCTGCAGTATAAGATAAAGGAATATGGTATTAGTGAAAAATAAGTAATTAAGCATGGGATTATCTCTCCCTTAATAATTCTTATGTGCAAATATTGCATTTCAGTGCAAATATTGCGCTCTGGAATTATAAAGAGAAGTTAAAGCTGTTTGAAAAATAAAGCCTTTTCTATCTGGTATGGGTTGTGCATATATTATGGCATGTCAGAGAAAAAATAACGCATCTTCTTTAAAAACGGAGGAATCATGTCAGAGAAAAAATTCCACACAAAGGGATTTATAAGTCTTCTTACAGCATTAAGCATGATATTCATGACCATTTCCGGCGTCGTGCTCTACATTGTGCCGCCCGGCAGAATTACATACTGGACAAACTGGAAACTGCTCTTCCTCACAAAGGAGAACTGGATTGATATGCATGTGCTTACCAGCCTCCTGTTTGTAATTGGAGCTGCGTACCACATCTATCTTAACTGGAGCATCTTTACTGTGTACATTGTAAAAAAAGCAGAGCGTGTTCTGGCGCTGAAGAAGGAACTCGCCATAGCCTCTGTGCTGACAGCTATTTTTGTGATAGCCTCTGTTTACCGTATCCCTCCATTGAGTTATGTGCTTACGCTAAGCGATTATTTTAAAGACTCATGGGTTACGAGCAAAGAACTGGAGCCGCCCTTTGGCCGCGCTGAGCTGCTCTCGCTTAAATCGTTTGCAAAAAAGATGGATATTGACCTGAATTCAGCGATTGAGGAATTGGAGGAAAGTGGCATAAAAGTCGAATCTGCAGGTGAGCCGATTGAAGTGATCGCGAAAAAGAACAACACCTCGCCCATGGAAATCTACGCGAAAATCAGGAAATTTGAAAGAACGTCTGCCACTGATGCGGCCTCTGCTCTCACCCCCCAGCAGGTTGAAGAGAAGTTCACAGGCGCAGGAGTCGGCAAGAAAACACTTGCACAGTTTGCGCATGAGAATAAAATTGATATGGACCATGCAAAAAAGAAACTCGCGCAGAAGAATATCGAGATAAAAGAGAGCGAAACCCTAAAACAGGTTGCAGAGAGATACAACACCTCGCCTATCGAGCTGTTGAAGATTATCCTTGTTGATACAGAGAAACAATAAAAGGGGGTGAGAAGAAATGAAAGTGACACGGAGCTTAATCGGTGGTATAATCGGTTTAGCAATGCTTGCAATGTCAGCCTTTGCCGTTGACTACAGCACCATGACAACAGAGGAACTTGCTAAGCTGAGAGGTAAAATGCAGAATGTAACAGTGGAAGAAAGGAATGCATTCCAGAATGAATGGCAGAAGAGAATTCAGACTATGACACAGGAAGATAACCAGAAATACCTCGGTAAGCCTGGAATTGCAGGACAGGGCAGCATGATGCAGCAAAAAGGCAGTATTGGAGGAGGTAGAGGGGGCAGAAGGTAATAGATTGGATAAGGAATAGAAAAAATTTCAAAAATGGAGGGAAAGATGAAAACAATGCTCGTTACATTAATATTTACGATGGGGCTGGTCAGCACTGCCTTTTCAGCAGAAAAAGATCAGGACCTGCTCAATAAAGGGAAGGCTGTTTATGAAAAGAGCTGTGTCTCTTGCCATAGCTATGGGCCGCCACCTAAAACCGCACCGCCGATTATCGGCCTTTCTCAACACTATCGCGAGGCTTTTAATGATAGGGAGAAGGCAATTGCCCATATGGTGGACTTTATGAAAACGCCGTCAAAAGAGAAATCTGTACTTCTTCCAATCGGGCTGGAGCGATGGGGCCTTATGATACCGATGAACCTCTCTGATGAGGAATTATATGCAGTCTCTTATTGGATATGGGAGGTTTATCCCAAAGAGCTACAACGAAAGCCCTTAAAATGAATGCAAACCACTCAAATCTCTTAATTAGAGAGTACGAAACCGGCTCAAGGAGGTAACACATGAGAACGAAAAAGTTCATAGGAGT
>JAPLLK010000018.1 GCA_026387575.1 Nitrospirota bacterium
AACAGGCAGCGATCTTTCTCCGGCAAAACCGGGCTTTCCGTTTTCATCCTTAACAATATCAATATAGAGCGTGCCGTCTCCTCCGAATTTTCGCATGGCAAGAGACACTTCATACATTGTCATCGTATCAGTCACAGTAAATGCCTGTTCATAAATATACCGTGATGTTACATACTCGGCAGTCTCCTTATCAAGGATTCTTGTAGCCTCATTTCCAACAACCTGATAAACATCCACCAGCGCAGGAAAGTCTGTATTGCCGAATTCAATGACGCCCTTCTTTTTTGGTGGAGGTTTAACGGGAGGTTCCGGTTTTGGTGCCGGCGGAACCGGTTTAACAACAGGCGGTTCAGGTTTAGGAATCGGAGGCAATGGTTTTTCAGGCTGTGCTTTTGCTATGAGATTATTGCTCATAATATAAGATAGAGGAGCGCTCTTTGACGCCCTTAGTTTTATATTGATGTTATCGTTATTAAATACCGCTTCTATGTCCTCGCTGTACTTCGGTAGATATGGAGATGCAGACCACGAATCATTAATGTCTTTTGAATCAAGACCGTGCGTCTGTTTGATATGCCTTGTTGAAGTAAACTGCCTTGACTGCTGGGGATCATAGGAAAGCCATCCTAAATCAGGAAAGAATATCTCCATCCACGCATGGCCTCCCTGCCCCATATCCTGTACAAGATAGCCGCTTTCAACAGGGACTTTCCACTGGCGCTTAAGGCTGATGCCGCCGACAATTCTGGAAGGAATGCCCGATGCCCTTAGCAATGCCATCGAGAGATGCGCGAAGTTCTGGCAATTGCCCTTGCCTGTTTTCATCGTGTGTATCGCATCGTATTGAGGAGGGTTATAAGTGTACTTCACGTTGTCAGCAACCCAGTTAAGAATTGCGTTTACAGCATCGTGAGTTGTCCTTGCATTGACTGTAAGCCTCCTTGAGAGAGCTATGATTTCTTCATTGTCGCTTTGCACCATCTGTGTCGGCTTGAGAAATACCGAGTCATTATTTGATATGCCGTTTAGAGGGAATGGAGCGCTGCTATCCATTGAACGCAGATCTGCTTTTATACGGGCATCGAACGATATTGTGATATTGACGCTCTGCTTCAGATTCTCCCACCTTGCCTTTTTAAACCTATTGCCAAATTTATCTATATCGTCAACAACTGATACCGGTTCTGGAGAGAATTTTATATTCAGGCCGTCAATGCTCTGTGACGTTGCCTTATTGGAAAATTCGGTCGGAAGAGCAAATTTAAAGGTTAGTGTCTTTACTCCCTGCTGGACATCAAAGCTGATCTGCTGGGACATCTTTATCATGCTTTCCAGTTCTCCGTCAAGAATAAGGGTCTTAGCTGAACACGGCAGGGGAGAAAAAACTGCAACCATGCATAGGAATATTATTAAGATAGCCATCAGCCTTTAACCTCCTGTTTTCAGTATATTAAGAAAAATATAATTACGATCTTGCAGGGAGGCTGCATACATAATAAAAAGAGAAAAAGTGCTGATAAAATTTACTGCTAAAGCTTCCTCCCAATAATGCATGAGTGACAGGCAATCGAAAAACCTGTCACTCATGCTTAAAAACACCTGCTTACTGCCCCGAGCTGCTCTGGGTTGACTCTTTAACGTTATTTATTTCAACACAAATGCTACCTTAGCGCTTGCAAAAAAACCCTTCTTCTGGTTTGCCGAGAAGATACTCACTGCGTCATCATCGGAAACCTGAAGGTCAGATACGCTAACCGTGCCCACTGCCTTAATAATAAGAGGGTTCTTTACACCTCTTGAATCAAGGGCAGCCTTTGCCTTGTCCACGCTGTTTGTGTATTCGCCGCATCCCTGCTCAACAAGCACTTTCTGGCTTATCTTTGATGGGTCGTAAAGCAGTTCTCCCTTGGGGGTGAACACCCTGTTTATCAGGGCAGGCCTGAAGTTCTGCTCAGTAGCGTCGATTATAAGTCCATCGTAACTTTCAGTAGGCACTACTGCTGCCTTAAAGTTAGGTGCAGGCTTGCCGTCTACCTCATGAATAGCCTTTACGAATTGGGGGTCCATCTTTTTTTCGGTCACAAACATTTTTTTATACACACTGGTTGCAAAACCATCCGGCCCGTGCATTCCTACCTTGATTATGGCAATGGCAGTATCCTTCTCAGGGCTGTAATCCTGAAAAACTACCTGAACGCCCTTTATAAACCCTGCAACAGCAGACCTGATTACATCATACTGTGCTATACCGTCTTTAACCAGCGTATCTCCAACAATCGCAAAGCCGTTAATATATTCTGCAAGTGACCTTTGGGCGACAACTACTGCTGCCCTTTTAGCCATGCCCCCCCTTTGCGCGATATTAGTATGCGCAGGATTGCCATACGCCTCGCCGTAAAACAAAATCATTTCCTGACTGAAAGCAGCATTGTCATCCCTGCCAGTAGCGCTGCCGGTTAAAGAGAGGTGGTTCTTGTTCAGCCACTCATTTGCAGCGGTAAAGCTTGTGTCAAGCTGAACAGTGCCTGTCTGCTGGGGCTGTTGAGGCGGCTGTCCGCCCATCTGATCCGTTGGGTATTGCTGGGCAACAGCTATACCTCCAAGTCCAATGAGTAAAATCAACGCTCCGATAAGCCATCTCTTATGTTTCATATCGTCCTCCTTATATTTAACTTTCAACTTCCACCATTTAACTTATTGCTAATAAATGTTCATCCTCTGCTTTAAAACTCTCATTGCAAGAATAGCTTCTGCTCCGTCAATAGGCGCGCCAACCCTGAATTCGCCGGAAAGTTCGCCTTCCATAATCCCTCGTGTTGTCATGTTCATAACAGCATTGTAAAAAGTTGACGTCGGTTTAACATCAGGAAATGGTGATGTATCCTGTCCGAAAAATGCAGTGGCAAGTTTCTCATCTCCCGTGAGTTTTATCAGAACGTCCTCGAGAATTAACGCCATCTCCCCGCGTTTTACCACATCTGTTGGTTTGAAAAGATATGCCTTTGTGTTCTCGTCAAACTTAGGCTCAAGCCCCCTTACCTTCCACTTCATTATTGTAAGAACCTCTTCTTTAAAGGGATGGTTAAGCATATCAGCAGGCGTAAACTCTGCCTTCATCCTGTCAATCTGTGATGTTACGGGGATGCGTCCGGCGAACAACTTGTCAAGTTTCATCTCAACAATAAGAAGCGCCGCAAGGTCTGCCCTTGTGACTGAATCTTTAACAGCTATCTGTTTGCCGACATCGCCTACTGTAATGCCTGCCATAGCGCGGACTATCTTATCTACGCGCTTATGTGCTTTGTCAGCTTTTTCATTCCATTTGCCCTCTCTCTTTGCATTCAGGACATCAGCGAACTTATCCCTCGCCTGCCGAAACTCGAGAGCCTCCAGATATGCCTTGCCCATAAAATAATCCGCAGCCTCTTTGCCCTGATAATAGGTCAGCTTCTTTTCTTCAACCTTCAGATCGCGGATATCGCTGAAAGCGTCTTCTGCTGTCTTCAGCCAGTCTTTTGTTGGTTTAATGACGCTGTATACTCTCATAGTTGCCACAAGATGATCAAATTTGTCCTCGGCGCTTTCCGCAAGTTTGCCAGCTTTTTTGAGATGTTCCATCGCCCTTTCAGTCTCTACTTTTTTAAATGCTGCGTCAGCCTGTTGTTTGGTCTTATAAGCTGAAACAATAGCAATCCCATCGTGGGCAGGAGAGAACTTTTCATCGCAAAAATTAGCCCTTTCAAACTTACTCTGTGCAACATCAATTTTTTTCTCCTCAAGCGCCTGCATTCCCATCAGATAATGATGAGACGGATTGTCTGTCGGGTCAGTGCATTTAGCAACCTGCTTCCCGCACGAAGAAACAAACGCAAGAATAAAAACCATAAACAGAACTCTCATACAGCCTTTCATACCTACCTCCTTTGTTTTGTCGTTAAAGTTATTAATAGCATCAGTATCGTCTCTTCTTACTATTTACCACTAACAGCGATATATGTAAAGGTAAAATTCACCTCCGCCTTAAGGATTTTTACAACGCAACAAAAACACCGCCTTTCAGGTCAATTAAACTGGCAATTTTCCCTGTTTTTTTATTTATATAGACGAGCGCTTCGCCGTTTCCAACCTTTGAAAGCAGTTCCGCTACTTCCGGACGGATATTTTTATCTTTAAGCTCGATGTGATAACCTGCCCTGTATATCCTTGAGTCTTTCTCTCTGGATGTCAACAATTCGTCTTTAGAAACCTTATCCAGAACCAGATTTTTAAAGACAATGCCGGCAACCTCTTCTGACTGTTCTTTGGTTAATTTCCTCATAAGGGTTTCGGCATTGCCTTCCATAAGCTTTAATGCCTTGTCATATCGTGTTTCATTGAGCAGGGAAAAAATCTGCCTTATGATGTTTTCATCCTTTACAGGTTTGCATGAGGCGATGAAAAGCAAAATAAGGAAAACAGCAATAATCGCAAAAACTTTCCGTATCATTGCCTTATCTGTCAAGCCCTACAGAACCTTCCTGTATATCTTCTGTACGCCCCTGAAAACGCCGGTTTTAGATTTTGTCCTGACAGCATGCCTTACAAAGACAAAATCAGCGCTTTCTTCAGGGATAACACAGATGCTTCTGTCGGGAAAAAGCTCTGTCTCGGTAACTGCACACTCCGCAATAACGCGAGGCACAAGAGACGTTGTGCCTTTTACAGGGTCTTTTTCAGCAGCAAATTCTATTATATCCACTGTGCTGCCTGCCTCTATGCCGTCTGCCTTGCCAAGGCTCAGAAACGCTATCCTGTTTTTCTTATTTGAATTGTGAGTCATTGTCTTGAAAATATAGCCGTAAACAGGGAAGGCTTCGGCAAGAGACTCTTTAACATCGTCAATTGCGCGGTACACAGCCTCCTGAAGCAGCCCGCACGGATTCTGAACCCTGCAGTCATATGAACTGCTTACATTTCTGGGTAAATTAGTTTTCTGGCCGTCAAGCTGGAATACCTGCTGGACACTGCCTGAAGGAAATGTAATAAGCCTGTAATTAACCAGCACCTTACCTGACTCGGTGCATGTGGGATTGGCATAATACATCTGTCCTGTGAAGATATTTTTCCTCTGTCCTCCTGCCGTAAACGAGGCATTGACTCCCGCTGATGAGACACCCCCCACAAAAACAAAATCCACACCCTTTGCAATCTGCATGAACTTATTAGCGTCTATTTCGCTGGTGATTCCCGCCTGAAACTTCATTTCCTGCATAAAGGCATCAAGCTGGCTTCTTTCCACAACCTCCACAGTGCCTATCTTCGCAAGGGTCTGCGTGAAATTTTCTTGCGCTGCCTGTCCCAAGCCACAGACATTTCTGTACTGTGTTGCATCACCGGGAGGGAGCACGGCCAGTTTAGCCTTTTTCTTGTCTATAACATATTGAGGCAATTGGTGGGACGCTGTTTTTGAATCAATTGCACCCTGCCTGAATTCTGAAATGCTCAGCTTCGGAGCACAGGAAGATGCGACAAAAGCCGCAGCTATAATAGTAATCACAGAAACCTTTAACTGCCTTATCTTCATAATAAGTACTCTCCTTTTTTATTTCTGGTATCTTACAGTTATTGAATAC
>JAPLLK010000075.1 GCA_026387575.1 Nitrospirota bacterium
ACTGCAAGGAAAAATTCGATAAAGATCCGGAAACATATATAGGCAAAAAGGCAGGTCTATCTCCTTTGATGATGCCGATGGCGAAGGGGACAGATAAAGTCACAAAATATACATGCCCGATGCATCCTGAGATTGTTCAGGATAAACCCGGCGCTTGCCCTATCTGCGGTATGGCGCTTGAACCGCTCGTTCCTTTGTTGACTGTGACCAAAACCGAATGGACATGCCCGATGCATCCTGAAGTTATCAGTGATTCTGCCGGAGATTGTCCAAAATGCGGAATGGCTCTTGAGCCAAAGACTGTTTCAGGAGAGGAAGAAAATCCTGAACTTGTTGACATGGCAAGGCGCTTCCGGGTCGGAGTGATTCTTACAATCCCGCTGGTTCTCATCGCAATGAGAGACCTCATTCCGGGTCTTTCTCTTGAAAGTTTAATTTCACATGAAGCCATGAAATGGGTGGAACTCATCATTGCCACGCCTGTTGTACTCTGGGCAGGATGGCCTTTTTTCGTTCGCGGCTGGCAGTCTCTTATGACCCGCAATCTTAATATGTTTACATTGATAGGGCTTGGTGAGGGAGTAGCTTATATATACAGTGTTGTCGCGGTGCTCCTGCCCGGCATATTTCCTGCTTCGTTCAGAAAAGAAGGTGGAGAGGTGGGGATTTATTTTGAGGCTGCGGCAGTTATTGTGACCCTTGTGCTTCTGGGGCAGGTGCTTGAGTTAAAGGCGCGAAACAAGACAGGCGCAGCCATTAAAATGCTGCTCGGTCTCGCGCCAAAGACAGCAAGGCGCATAAAAGAGGGCGCAGAAGAAGACATTCCCCTTGAGCATGTAAATAAGGATGACGTTCTCCGCGTGCGTCCCGGTGAGAAGATACCTGTGGATGGTGTAGTTATTGACGGTTTAAGTTCTGTTGATGAATCAATGGTTACAGGAGAACCGATTCCTGTTCAGAAGCAAAAGGGAGACCGTGTAATTGGCGCTACTGTCAATGGAACCGGCATGATTATAATGAAGGCTGAAAAGGTCGGTGCTGACACACTATTGTCACAGATTGTTCATATGGTTGCAGAAGCGCAGAGAAGCCGCGCACCCATCCAGAAACTTGCAGATATCGTTGCCGCATATTTTGTCCAGATAGTTATGGCTATAGCGATTCTTACCTTCGTCGTATGGGCGTGGATGGGGCCTGATCCCAGAATGGCATACGCGACCATCAATGCGGTGGCAGTCTTAATCATTGCCTGTCCGTGCGCTCTTGGTCTTGCAACGCCCATGTCCATAATGGTTGCAATGGGAAAGGGCGCAATGGCAGGCGTGCTTTTTAAAAATGCAGAGGCAATAGAAGTGATGAGGAAAGTTGATACGCTTGTAGTGGATAAGACAGGAACCCTTACCATAGGCAAGCCAAAGCTCATAAACGTAATTCCGGCAAATGGATTTGATGAAAAATCCGTGCTCCATTTTAGTGCAAGCATTGAGCGGGGAAGCGAGCATCCCCTTGCATCTGCAATAGTAAAAGGCGCGGAAGATAGAGGCATAAGCCTTACGGATGTTGACGGCTTTGAGTCCGTGACAGGCAAAGGAGTAATGGGCAGGATTGAAGGACATAAGATTGCGCTCGGCAACCGGAAACTTCTTGAAGACTTAGGCATTGATCCTCGCGAACTCTTGCAAAAGGCTGAGGCAATGCGCACAGAGGGTCAGACCGTGATGTTTATTACAATTGACGGCAAGGCAGCCGGACTTTTGGGCGTTGCCGATCCCATAAAGGAAACAACGCCGGAGGCTATAAGCGCTTTCCATAAGGAGAATATCAGGATTGTAATGCTTACGGGAGATAACCGCACTACTGCAGAGGCTGTGTCAAAGAAACTCGCGCTTGATGATGTGATTGCAGGAGTGCTGCCTAACCAGAAGGCGGATATTATAAAGCGTCTTCAGAATGAAGGAAAAATAGTTGCCATGGCTGGCGATGGAATCAATGATGCGCCGGCATTGGCGCAGGCGCATGTTGGAATAGCGATGGGTACAGGAACAGATATTGCAATGGAAAGCGCAGGCGTTACACTGGTAAAAGGCGACCTCAGAGGGATAGTGAGGGCAAGGCGGTTAAGCAGGGCAACGATGAGAAATATCAAGCAAAATCTTTTCTGGGCATTTATATATAATTCAATGGGTATTCCGCTTGCAGCAGGAATACTCTATCCATTCTTTGGGATACTTTTAAGCCCAATAATAGCTGCTGCTGCCATGAGCTTCAGTTCGGTTTCGGTGGTTGGAAATGCGCTGAGGTTAAGAAGGGCTAAGCTTTAAGGCAAGCTAAGAAGGCATTATTTAGAAATATCGCGCTGAGAATGTATCAAATTCGCCTTTGAAAATTTCCCATTTGACGTCAATGTTGTTTACTTTCGCAGCAGGAGGGCCTTTGTAGCAGAGTCCTATTGCCTTTTCTATATTTTCTTTTTCGCCTTCAAATAACGCCTCTACTTTTCCGTCACTGCAGTTTTTAACCCAGCCTTTGAGCCCAAGCGAATGCGCCGCATCTTCCGTGAAAGCCCTGTAAAATACTCCCTGCACCCTGCCTGAGATTAAAAGATGAGCCCGTGCGTTTTCCATTTCCTTTATGGATGTGAGTCTAATGGCGCTGTCATTGAAGCCCGCCTCTGGCAGAATCCCACCTAAACGCATCAGGTATCCCATCCTTACCTTTAGAGCATAGGTCATGCGTTGCAATAGCGATAAATGACTTTTCGTCTGCTATAGCGACATAAATATAAACTTCAGGCTTCAGAGAAAGGCTCAAGAGTTGGAGGTCTTTGGTAAAAGTTTTATGTTCGGCAAAATATTTATTTTCCGCGTCCGCAAGTTTTCTTAGAGCTATTTTGGGCTGATTGCAGGGTTTTTGAGCCTCACGCTGCGGAATGATAATTGCCGCTGTAATACACATGCCTGCAATCACAATCAGAAGATCAGTTCTCGGTCCGCCGCCAAAACCGCGATGTCCAAAAATAAAGGAGTAGACAGTTGCGGCAAGCCATAATATGCCTAAAACTATCAGGACCCAGTTTGAATATCCTAAAAAGTATATCGCGGCTGTTGATACGCCTGCAAGAACGAGAACCAATAGGCAGCCCATAGCTATTTACATCCTTTAGAGCTGATGAATTTTATCATGCCTGTGCCTCTTTCCTTTTATCCGAATTCATATATCGTATTCACAGTCAACGGCCCAAATTAGCTGTGCGGTTAAAGAATACTGGATGTGTCCCGAATTTTCCCTTTCTAATTTTCCCCTCCCCGCTGTTATGCAGTTTTTGTCTTATCTTCAAGTTTTTGTTGTGCATTTTCTAACGCCCACTCATCCGCAAATGATTTTATTAACGCATCCTCGTTAAGGTACATTGTATATCTATTGATGTTCATCTCATTTAGTTCCCTCATTAATTTTGCCTTTACATCTTTGCTTATTATAATTTCTTTTAGCGCGTGATTATTTTTTTGACTCTCGATCACTTTGTTGAATGTTATAAACTTCCATTCAGAATCATATACGATGGGAATGAGGTATTGCGATTGCTGAGCAAGGTGGCGTTTTCCTGCTTCGACGTATCTGCCTATTTTTCGTAGGTCAGGCACATAATTTCCTCCAAGCCGAATTTGAGGAGGCGAGTATAAAAAAATTTTACCATCTACTTTTCTTTCTTGACTAAAATCAGCACACGCAAAAAATAGCGCTATAAAACAAGACATTGATAAATCAATCAGGGGTGTCGGAAATCCATGATGCCTTAAGTATGCCAAATACTCCATTTCGGGCAATTCCCACGATCCTTTTTCATATTCCTTAAAATCAAATGGATATCCACTTTGTGTTGACTTTCTTTCATATTGATTTTCAATAAGTGGATTAATCAGGGGTTTGTATCTATCAATTATACTATAGTATTTTTCACATTCAATCGTCTCAATTCCATGCCTTTCAAGCGATGATTTAATCTCCCAACTATGGTTGCTTTGGCCTCTAAAAAGGATATCTCCTTCACCGCCGAGTTTTGAAATTTCTTCCCTATAATCTTTTACTGTTTTAATCATCGTTTAGTCCATCACCCATGAGTTAATCTATTGCTACATAGCAATTACTATACGAGCTGTCCCCTTTTATTAAATACTGATCTCAAGCTGCAATGGCAAGAATTAGCCGTGGAATTAAATATACCAGCGAAACCCAGAACCCTATCTTCCATACGCTACCGCGACCTCTCTTGATAAAGCATATTATTGAAAGTGCAACCAAAGAAATAATGTATTCCCTTGTTAATCCTGCTGATTCCACGGTCAGATAATACCAAAATCCTAATCCAAACATCCAAGCTACAATTCTAAATGCTGTTGTCCATCTGCCACCCTTTTTTTTGGATATGAAATACAGGATTATCGTTGCCCAAAAAAAACCTGCCATACCTTTCATATATTGGTCCATAGCTCTTTCCTCCTATGCAGCTAACTAACGCTTATCCCAAGTTGGTATTCCCTGGTTTCATGGACAGAATATAGCACATTTTGGTAAAAAGAGAAAACAAATAAACGCAGAATGTGATGCGAATTGTGTTATTATTTTGAAGCTTTTGAAAAGGAGAATTTGTGTGTGTTTGAGAAGATAGCGCTGTATCTGAAGATGATTAAGTTTTCCCATTCCATCTTTGCGCTTCCGTTTGCATTTACAGCAGCTCTGATGGCTGCTTCTGGAATCCCTTCAGCAAAACAGATATTCTGGATTGTTGTTGCAATGGTCAGTGCGCGGTCAGGCGCAATGGGATTGAACAGGATTATTGACAGAAAGATAGATGCGAAAAATCCGAGGACAATGAATCGGGAAATACCTTCCGGCAAGATAAAGACATCCAATGCCGTTTTGTTTGCGATTATCTCATTTGCTGTTCTTATCTTTGCCGCATATATGCTTAATCCCCTCTGCCTGAAACTTTCTCCTCTGGCGATTGCCGTGCTGTTTCTTTATTCATATACAAAGAGATTTACATGGCTTTCACATATTGTCCTCGGCATTGCGCTTTCAGCAGCGCCTCTGGGTGCATGGATTGCCGTAAGAGGCATATTTAACGCTGAGATACTTCCGATAGCTTTTGCTGTGGTTTTCTGGCTTGCAGGATTTGATGTGCTTTACGCTCTTCAGGATATTGAATTTGACAGGTCGCATGGTCTTCGCTCAATTCCCGAGAAGTTCGGCATTAAGGATGCGCTGTTTTTTTCAAGGGTTTTCCATTTTCTCACATGGTGCCTGCTTGCGTTTACTGGGATAATCTTTGACCGCGGGATATTTTACTGGCTTGGAATGACTTTCACAGGAGGACTTTTCATGTATGAGCATTCTCTTGTGAGGCATGATGACCTTAGCAGGCTTGATACGGCATTTTTCAACATGAACGGCTATATAAGCATAACCGTGTTTCTTTTCACTTTGCTTGATTATCTTTTCTTGTCGTAGACCTGGCATAATTTTTAGATGCAGGCATATCGGCATCATTATTGTCGTTTCTTTTTAGTGTTAAAAAAATTAAAATATGGCATGACACTTTTCTTTTTTGTATTCTTCACGCTCTATGGATGTATGCATCTCTATGCATTACTGAAGATAAGGGCTGCGTTTACGCTTCACTTTATTCCCTTATTCATTCTGATAATAGTAATGCTTATTATGGTCTTTGCGCCTGTGATTATCAGGCAGTCGGAGAAGCAGGGGTTAGAGCTCTTTGCAATGGCATTTTCCTACATAGGATATACATGGATGGGTGTGCTGTTTTTATTTTGCTCGGTAGCGATTGCAATTGACGCATATAATATCCTTACGAATCTTTACGGCTATATCACGCACAGCGACATTTCTCATGTGAAACTTTCCGCAAGATATGCTTTTCTCGTTCCCTTGATTGCATCCATAACGATTGCCTTTTACGGCTATTTTGAGGCTAAGGATATTCGCACTGAAAGGCTGACTATAAAGACCGCGAAGATCCCGAAAGAGGCAGGAGTTATCAAAATTGCGCAGATAACTGATGTGCATATCGGACTTATTGTGAGAGGGGAGAGGCTTAAAGAGATTCTTAAAAAGGTAAAGGATGAAAAACCCGATATGCTTGTATCAACAGGGGACCTTGTTGACGGTCAGATAAACAGGATTGAAGGGCTTTCAGAGCTTTTCAGGCAGATAGAGCCGCGATATGGAAAGTTTGCGATTACTGGGAATCACGAGTTCTATGCGGGCCTTAATCAGGTGCTTGATTTCACGAGGATGTCCGGCTTTAAGCTATTGCGGGCAGAAGGAGTGACAGTAGAAGGATTAATAAATGTTGTTGGAGTTGATGACCCTGCCGGAAAACCTTACGGGCTTTTCAGGGATGTCTCTGAAAAGAATTTGCTTTCAAAGTTCAAGAATAAAAAATTCACACTTTTCCTTAAGCACAGGCCATCGGTGGAGAGAGAGTCCCACGGCCTTTTTGACCTGCAGCTTTCGGGTCATGTTCACAAAGGGCAGGTATTCCCGTTCAGCATTCTTACAAAATTTTATTATCCTGTCCACGCTGGAGGCATGAATCTTTCAGGTGGTTCATACCTGTATGTGAGCAGGGGGACGGGCACATGGGGGCCACCGATACGCTTTCTTTCGCCTCCTGAGATAACAATTATAGAAATTATCCCTCAGTAAAGAGTTCGTTTTAAATCTGCCTGTATATGCTTTTGTGGTAAAATTTAATCTATCGGTAAAAGGAGAAAATTGCTGTGATTCTTTATAAGAGATGGAGTTTCTGGATTATATTAATAGCAGCGCTTTTAACTGCTCTTTTTATCCTCAAGAGGACCTTCAGCGCAGTTGATGTTAAAACAACGCCTGTGAATAGACAGGAGATTGCAATTACAGTAACTGCCACATCAACAGTGGGTATTCTGTTTGCCGGCTTGCTCTCTTTTGTCATCCCTTATTTTGTTGAATTTCTTCCGACACATCTTGCTCTGTGGTCTGTTATTGTCGCTTTTTTGTTTTCAGCGGCAGTCGGAATATTTTTTGGTGTATATCCTGCAAGAAAGGCATCGCTGTATGATCCTATAAAAGCGTTAAGGTATGAGTGAGAGAATATGCCGATAATAAAGGTTGAGAATTTAGTAAAGAGGTTTGGCAGTATCACTGCTGCAAATAATATCTCCTTTAATGTGGAAGAAGGCACGATATTCGGCTTCCTCGGGCCTAACAGCGCAGGCAAAACAACAACGATAAGCATCCTGTGCACACTGCTTGGCCCAACTTCAGGGAATGCCCTTGTGAATGGATATGACTGCACAAAAGAATCCTCATCCGTAAGAAAATCAATCGGCATAGTTTTTCAGGATACAACTCTGGATAAAGACCTTACCGCAGAGGAGAACCTCTTATTCCATGCGTATCTTTATAACGTTGAAAAAGCTGAACGCAGAAAAAGGGTTGATGATGTCTTGAAGCTTGTTGATTTATTCAACAGGAAAGATGACCTTGTTAAGAAATTTTCTGGCGGCATGAAGAGAAGGCTTGAAGTTGCAAGGGGACTCATACACAGGCCAAAGGTGCTGTTTTTGGATGAACCGACACTGGGACTTGACCCGCAAAGCAGGTTAAATCTATGGGAGTTCATAACAGCGCTTCCGGAAAAATACGGGGTGACCATCTTCATGACAACGCATTACATGGATGAGGCAGAGGTCTGCGATAACATAGCCATTATTGATAATGGAAACATTATTGCAATGAACAGTCCTGAAGAACTTAAAAAAGTAATAGGAGGAGATGTCATATATCTGAAAACGAGGGATAATGCAAAGGCAAAGGATGAGATAAAGAGCATGCTGGATATTGATGCATCAACAAGGGACGGCGAGCTTTTTATTTCAGCAGTCAGGGGAGATACATGCATTCCCGAACTTATAAGAACACTCGGCGATAGTGTTTTGTCTGTGAGGTTGCAGAGGCCGACTCTTAATGATGTTTTTTTAAAACTGACTGGGAAGGCAATAAGAGAGGAAGGGGGCGCTGATACGGATACGATAAAAGCGGAGGTCAGGGCGTACAGGAGGAGGCATGAGTGACGCCGCTCATTCTTATCCTGTTTCTGCTAGGTTGAGCGAAAATGGAATTTAATGCGATATACGTTATAGTTGCACGGGAATTTAAGAAGTTTGTGAGGGAAAGGTCAAGGCTTGTTTCTGCAATAGCAAGGCCATTGGTATGGCTTTTCCTTGTCGGCGCAGGGATGTCAAGGCTTGTTCCTCCTGTTGGCGGCGTTTCATATATGCAGTTTATATTCCCCGGCATATTGGGCATGACAATTCTGTTCAGCTCAATGTTTTCCTCAATCTCTATTATCTGGGATAAAGAGTTCGGTTTTATGAAAGAGATACTTGTCGCTCCTGTGTCAAGGCTTACAATAGTTGTAGGGAAGGCTTTAAGCGGAAGCATTGTGTCAACGCTTCAGGCTGTGATTGTACTTTTGCTTTTCCCTCTTCTCGGGCTTAAGCTCGGCGCAACAGATATAATCGGCGCAGTAATTATATGCGTGCTCGTGTCTTTTTCAGTGTCTGCTTTTGGGATAGTAATAGCGACTTTTTATGAGAGTTATGAAAGTTTTAGCGCAATTATGAATTTTATTATAATGCCGATGTTCTTTCTCTCAGGCGCTATGTATCCAGTAAAACTTCTGCCTGAGGCTCTGAGGTTCGCAGCCAAGCTTAATCCGCTCACTTACGGCGTGGATGCGCTGAAGTATGTGATTTCTCCGCTTGCACACGGGGCGATGAGCCCTGATTTCAGCATTGTTACTGACCTGGCGGTTATTGTTGTGCTGTCGGTTATCTTTGTTTTTGCCGGAACAAAGGCATTTGAGAGAAGAGGGTAGGAAAGTTTGACACGGCAGCGCTTTTTTGGTGTATAATAAAAATCTTCTAACCGAGAAATTCCCGGGTAGCTCAGCTGGCAGAGCAGGTGGCTGTTAACCACCCTGTCGGGGGTTCGAATCCCTCCCCGGGAGCCAAATCCCCCAAATCCTGTCTCTTTTTCTCATAATCTGATAATATGAATTATTATCAGATTGTAAAAGAAGACTGTTTTTATGAATATCGATGAATTGTGCATAAACACTATCAGGATGCTTTCTGTTGACATGGTGGAGGAAGCCAATTCAGGGCATCCGGGAATGCCAATGGGCGCGGCTCCTATGGCGTATGTTCTCTGGACAAGGTTCCTTAAACATAATCCTGAAAATCCAAAATGGCATGACAGGGATAGGTTTGTACTTTCTGCGGGCCACGGCTCTGCTCTTCTTTATTCGCTTCTGCATTTAACCGGATATGATTTGCCCATAGAAGAAATTAAGAGATTCAGGCAATGGGGAAGCAAGACCCCAGGGCATATTGAGTATGGAAGTACGCCCGGAGTTGAATGCACGGCAGGCCCTCTGGGGCAGGGATTTGGTATGGCTGTAGGAATGGCGATTGCCGAAAGATTTTTTGCAGCAAAGTTTAATCAACCGGGACATGAGATAGCAAATCACTTCACATATGCGATAGTGAGCGACGGAGATCTTATGGAGGGAATTGCCTCAGAAGCAGCGTCGCTTGCAGGGCATTTTAAGCTTGGAAAACTGATATACCTTTATGACAATAACCACATCTCTCTGTCAGGAGAGACAAAACTTACGTTCACCGAGGATGTATGCAAGAGGTTTGAGGCATACGGATGGCATATTCAGCTTGTTGAGGATGGCAATGACATAGAAACTGTTTCAGAGGCAGTAAAAAAAGCACAGGAAGAAACAGAACGCCCATCCTTGATTTCGGTAAGGACGCATATAGGATATGGAAGCCCTCATAAACAGGATACCTTTGAAGTGCACGGCTCTCCTCTTGGACATGATGAGGTTACAGCCACAAAGAAGAACCTTGGCTGGCCCTTGGAACCAAAATTTTATATACCGGAAGAAGCTATTACGCAATTCAGAAAAGCAGTAGATAGAGGCGCACGGCTTGAATCAGAATGGAAGGATAAATTTAATTCGTATGGGAAAACATATCCTGAACTTGCATCTGAATGGGATAATATGATGAATTTCAAATTCCCTGATACTTGGGAGAAGGACATTCCTGTTTTCCCTCCTGACTCGAAGAGCATTGCTACACGCTCTGTTTCTGGGAAAGTAATGAATGAAATTGCGAATCATATCCCTTCTTTGATAGGCGGCTCTGCTGACTTAAATCCTTCAACCAATACTGAGCTTAAAGGAAAAGGCAATTTCCAGTTTCCTGATTCAGCGGATAAAAATGTGCAGGGTGCAGTATCAGGTGAATGGGGGTATGGAGGCGCAAACATAGCTTTTGGCGTGCGGGAACATGCGATGGGTGCAATATCAAACGGAATGGCGCTTCATGGAGGCTTGATTCCTTTTGCAGGCACTTTTTTAATTTTTTCAGATTATATGAGACCCGCTATCAGGCTTGCTGCATTAATGAAATTGCATGTCATCTATGTTTTTACGCATGATTCCATAGCCCTTGGAGAGGACGGGCCGACGCACCAGCCAGTGGAACAGCTTTTAAGTCTGAGGGCAATACCGGGATTGGCAGTTATAAGACCTGCTGATGCCAATGAAGTTGCAGAGGCATGGAAAACGGCAGTTACGCATAAACATGGCCCAGTTGCGCTGATTTTGACGAGGCAGAAAGTGCCTGTGATTGACAGAAATAAGTATGAATCTGCCGAAGGATTAAAAAAAGGTGCCTATATACTTGCTGATTCTGCTCCTGATAATCCTGAAATTATACTGATTGCAACCGGCTCAGAGGTGCATATTGCAGTTGGGGCATATGAAAGACTTAAGACTGAAAATATTAAAACACGCATTGTGAATATGGCGTCATGGGAGCTTTTTGAAGAGCAGTCGGAAGACTATAAGAATAAGGTGCTGCCGCCTGATATTAAAGCAAGGGTTTCAGTCGAAGCAGGTTCAACGCACGGCTGGCATAAGTATATCGGAATGGATGGCATAGCAATAGGAGTAGACCATTTCGGAGCATCTGCGCCAGGAGAGATACTGCTTGAGAAGTTCGGATTTACAGTAGAGAATATAATTAAGAGAGCAAAGAAACTTTTGAAGAAGATTTAAAATTGCATCTCCCTGTAGTCTTTTCACAGGGTTACCTCATTCTCTGTGATTCTGGCTTGTCCAGAATCTTTCAGAAGGATTCTCGCCTCGGCGAGTCGCTGAGGAGACCGAACAAGTCGGAATGACAAGAGAAGAAGCGAAAATTGATAACGGAGGATTAATGGTTCGGGAATTCAGGGATGCTGCTTCCTGCTGGAAAGAAATACTGTCAGATGTTTCAAAAAACAGAGCATTGCTTTCTGTTATAGAAAAGTTTGCGAGAGAAAATATCGCACCGGCAAAAATAGTATTCGGCACTTCAGGCTGGCGCGGTGAGATAGGAACGGACTTTACCTTCAATAACCTGCGCATTGTGACTTCAGCAATTATAGAAATGCTTAAAAGCAAAGATGAGTCAGTGATGCAGGCAATTGGCATTTCAGAGTTTGAAGGTGTAAAAAGCCGTGGGGTTATTGTTGGACATGACAACAGATTCCTCGGCCCTGATTTTGCAATGGAAGTCATCGGGTTTCTTCAAAAAGAAGGCATAAGAACATGGTATGCAGGCGAAGCGGCCACGCCTGAGTTTTCTGCTGGGATAGAGATGTTGGGCGCAGCGTGCTCTATTAACTTAACTCCTTCACACAATCCTGCAAATTATGCCGGGCTCAAATTTAATCCCTCGGACGGAGGGCCTGCGGGAGACGTGATTACAGCAAAGATAGAAGAGATTGCAAGCAGGATGATGAGAGAGCATGTAGTTTTGGAACCGGCAAAACCTGATAGCGTTGAAAGAATTGATCTTGCAGAACTCTATATTAGATACATAAATGAGAGAAAGACGCTGGATATAGAAAGAATCAAGAGTTTTATAAGAAGTGAGGATTGTATTATCTGCATTGACAATGTTCACGGCGCGACAAGAGGACGCATTCAGAGGATTCTCGGCGAAAGCGCCAAGATTAAATACCTAAGGACAGAAGACGATTTTCTTTTCGGCGGCGTGGCTCCTGAACCGTCTGAAAAAAATATGCAAGGGGTTGAGAGCGTTTTGCGTGAGAGCAATGCGAGGTTCAGCATGGGTGTGATCATAGACCCTGACGGCGACCGTATAAGACATGCTGACGCAAATATGCAGATACCTATGAATTATTTCGGAGCAATGGCATTCCATTTTCTGAGCGTATATAAAGGGCTTAAAGGGATAGGTGTAAAATCTGTCGGCACGAGCAATCTCGTTAATGCCATAGCAAAGAAGCTCGGCACATACGTAAGAGAGACAAGAGTAGGGTTTAAAAATTTCAGGCCGTATATGCTCCGGTCATCTGAAGAAAGGGCAGTGGTTGCTTTTGAAGAATCAGACGGGATGACAGGATATAATCATACGCTTGAAAAGGATGCAATATTCGGATTTCTTCTTGCAATAGAGATGATGGCAGTTACAGGTAAAAACCTGAGTAGCTATCTAAAAGACATAATGAATGAATTCGGTCATTATTATCCTGACCGCTCCGGCATTTCGGTTGACCGCTCTCTTGTCGGAGAACCGTTGATTAAAAAACTTTCAGTTATAGGAGAACATTACAAAGTTGGAGCCGCACTTAATATCGGTGGAAACAAAAGAACTGTCAGTGATGTTATTATAGTTGACGGCACAAAACTTGTTTTTGACGATGGTTCATGGTTAATGATAAGGCCTTCGGGAACTGAGCCGAAGGTAAGGTTTTACATCGAGGCAAGAACAGAAGAAGAAAAGAAGGCAGTGTTTGAGGCAGCGGAAAAAATAACGAAAGAGGCTATTGGGCTAATATGATACAAAACACTTTTAGCATATTAAATGGAATAGGGGTAAAACTTGAAAGAAGACTGTGGGAAAACGGAATTCTCACATGGAACGATTTCTTGAATACCCCGAGGATGAATTCTATAAGTTCAGACAAAAAAGCGATTTTTGACAACAGCCTTTGTTCCGCTTTACAGGAACTTAAAAATTCAAATGCGAGATATTTTGCCAGTACCGTAAAAAGAAGAGAACACTGGAGGCTTTTTGATACATTCAAAGGCGAAGCAGTATGCCTTGATATAGAGACAAGCGGCCTGATGCCCGACAAGGGAGGATATGTAACTGTGGTTGGCATGTATGACGGCTGTGATTACAGGTGTTTTGTCAAAGGCAATGGCCTTTCACCCGAGAATCTTAATAAGGAACTTTCAGGATACAAATATCTTATAACGTTTTACGGCGCTGCATTTGACATACCTTTTCTTTTCCGGTCCATGCCAGGGCTGAAGTTTGACATTCCTCATTTTGATATATGTTTCGGTTCAAGAAAACTCGGATTTCAGGGAGGACTTAAAAAACTTGAAAACAGCATGGGAGTTGAAAGAAACGAGGCTGTCAAGGGCATGGACGGTTATGATGCCGTAAAATTATGGGGATATGCACAAAACGGAAGTTCAGAGGCTCTTGACCTGTTAAAACTTTATAACAGGGAGGATACTGTAAATTTATTTGGTATAGCTGAAGTTATTTATCAGCGATTAAGAGCGCAGACCGGCATAGAAGAGTATCTCCGATAAAATCTCTGTGGTGCAGAGATTTCTATCCCCATATTTTCTGATAAACCCTTGACTTTAACTACATGCTTCTTTTATCTTGTTTAAGCAAATTCATGTCATCACAAAGGAGCGATAATGGCTAAGATAAAAGTCGGCATAATCGGCGGCTCGGGTATGGATGACCCGCGCCTTAT
>JAPLLK010000086.1 GCA_026387575.1 Nitrospirota bacterium
CATCGTGGTTCCCTATAGATGAAGCTATACGTAAGGTCAGCTACAAGGGAGACAGGGAGATATTGGAGAAGGCGAAGGAGATGATTTTAACTTTCAATTTTTAATTATATGCATAAAGTACTTGACTGGAAAGAGCTGAAAACGAAGATTGATGAGGCGAAGGCTGCCGGCAGGAAGGTTGTCTTTACCAACGGCTGCTTCGACATTATTCATGCAGGTCATGTGAGGTATCTCAGAGAGGCAAAGAAGCTTGGAAATGTACTTGTCATTGGTTTGAACTCGGATAAGTCTGTTTCTATCATAAAGCCCGGAAGGCCTGTCAATCCTCAGGATCATAGGGCGGAGATTTTGTCTTCGCTTGAGATGGTGGATTATGTAACCCTGTTTGATGAAGAAACTCCCTATGAATTGATTAAAATGCTCAAGCCGGATGTTCTTGTCAAGGGCGGTGACTGGAAGAAAGAGGATATTGTCGGCTCTGATATTGCAAAGGAAACCCGCAGCCTGCCGTATATTAAAGGCATTTCAACAACAGAGATAATCGAAAAAATAAAAAAGCTGTAATTTCACTGATGGATTTCACACCTTTCTTAGATAGAATAAAAAGTATTGCGTCTTTCTCCCGCATCTATAATCTCACAGGCTCTTCCATGGCGCTTTTTCTCGCGCTTCAGAAAAAGCCGTTTATCATGGTTGAAGCAACAGAGGAAACAGCAGAGGCTTTGTACAGGGATATATTGTTTTTCAGGTCTATCCTGCATCTGCATGAGACTAACAGCATTTTCTTTCTTCCCGAGCCTGACGGGCATGATGTATGCGGAAAAAGGGCTGAGATGGCTTATAGATTCGGAGACAGCGATTCTGTTGTAATGTCAAATGACGCTGCGAAAGCCGGCATATGGCCTGTAAGTGAGTTAAAAAACAGCGCGCTGGTACTGAAGCCTCATCTTGAAATCAGCAGAGACGTGCTGGAGCAGAAGTTAGTCTATCTCGGATACAAACATGTCCCGATAGTTGTTGAACACGGAGAGTTCAGCCGCCGAGGATGGCTTTTTGATATATTCCCTTCAACAGGAGAAAATCCGCTGAGAGCAGAATTTTTCGGAGATGTAATTGAGACAATAAAGATGTTTGATGTAAGCACACAGAAATCAATAAGAAAGATTGAAGAATTCACTGTCCTGCCTTCAATGGAATATTCAGATGCCGGCAACATCTTCTCAGTATTTAAAGGTGCGAATGTTTTTTACTCTGATTCCATTCACAATCCGCGTGATTTTCCTGAAGGCGCTGTTGTCCTTTCAAGGTTTTCTTTTGCAGGAGAGGGGATTGATGCCGGGCTGCTTGCAATTGCCGGTTACGGCATATACCACAATGAGAGAAAATCCATTTATGAGCTTCCTGATGCAGTTAAAGCATTAACAAAGGATAACAGGGTGGTTATGGTTGCGGCATCAAAAGGGCAGGCTGAGAGGCTGAGAGTTATTTTTATGAATAACGATGTTATTGCGCCTCTTATTGCAAAAGAAAACATTGCTGAATATGAGGGGAATATATCAATAACTGTTGGCGAGCTGTCATCAGGATTTTTAATTTCAGGATTTCTGATCCTTACCGAAAAAGAAGTCTTCGGCGAACGGCCTGCATTCAGGCCGATAAAAAAATCAAAAGTGTCAGAGCTTCTTATATCGCTGGATGACCTGTCTCCCGGAGATTTTATTGTGCACAGGGACCATGGAATCGGGAAATTCACGGGTCTTGTGAGGCAGACAATAGAAGGCTATGAGGGAGACCTTATGGTTCTGGAGTATTCAGGTGGCGACAGGCTTTATCTTCCGCTTTATGGGATAGAGAGGATAAGTAAGTATCATGCTGAAGAGGGCATTGTTCCGAAGATAGACAGACTCGGGGGAAAGACATGGCAGAAGACTAAGGAGAAAGCAAGTAAAAAGATAAAAGAGATGGCGGAGAAGCTGCTCAAACTCTATGCGGAAAGACAGGTTTCAAGAGGGTTTTCATTCAGCGCAGATTCAGAACTGCACAGTGAGTTTGATAATTTTTTCCTTTATGATGAAACGCCTGACCAGATAAGAGCAATTGAAGAGATTAAAGCTGCTATGGAGTCAGAAGAGCCGATGGACAGGCTTCTGTGCGGAGATGTAGGTTACGGAAAGACAGAGGTTGCCATGAGAGCGGCATTCAAGGCAGTTTATGATAACAGGCAGGCTGCAGTTCTCGTCCCCACGACACTCTTATGCGACCAGCATTACAGGACCTTCAGGCAAAGGTTCTCTGCGTTTCCTGTTACAGTGGATTATCTGAGCAGATTCAAGTCAAAAAAAGAGCAGACAGAGACTATCCGCAGAGCCGCGAAAGGGGAGATTGACATCCTGATAGGAACCCACGCACTGCTCAGAAAGGATATGAATTTTCATAACCTCGGCCTGCTTATAATCGATGAAGAGCACCGATTTGGCGTTGCGCAGAAAGAGAAAATCAAAGAACTTAAAAAGGGTGTTGATGTGCTGACCCTAAGCGCAACTCCGATACCGAGGACGCTTAATATGGCGCTGTCAGGCATAAGGGGGATGAGCCTTATTGAGACACCGCCGGAGGAAAGGCTTGCAGTAAAGGGCATAGTCTCAGCATTCAATGACGAGCTTATACGCAATGCGATAGAAAGAGAGCTTGAGAGGGGAGGGCAGGTATATTTTGTACATAACAGGATTAATGATATGGAAAAGGTTTTCAGTCACGTCAGGCAGCTTGTACCTAATGCAAAGGTTTCTGTTGCACACGGGCAGATGCATGAGAGGGAGCTTGAAAGGATAATGCAGAGATTCATCAATAAAGAGATAGATGTCCTTGTTTCAACAACTATCATAGGCTCGGGGCTTGATATACCTGATGCAAACACGATAATTATAAACAGGGCAGACAGGATTGGACTCGCAGACCTTTATCAACTGAAAGGCCGTGTCGGCAGAAGCAATGTCAGGGCATATGCATATTTCCTTATCCCCGGCGAAGATATCCTGACGGATGAGGCAAAGAAAAGGCTTCAGGCTATTCAGGATATGAGCTATCTCGGCGCAGGATTCAGGCTTGCAGTGAAAGACCTTGCGATAAGGGGGACAGGGAATCTCCTTGGCCATGAGCAGTCAGGACACATACATGCAGTGGGATTTGATATGTATATAGAGATGCTTGAAAAAGCAGTTTCCGAACTAAGAGGGATAAAGATTGAAGAAGAGATAGAGCCCCGCATAAGCCTTAAAGTCTCGGCATTTATTCCTGAGGAGTTTATTGAAGATGTCACGCTGAGGCTGAGTGTTTACAGAAAGATAGCATCGGCAAAAAACCATGAAGACCTTGATGCCCTGATTGAAGAACTGAATGATCGTTTCGGTCATATGCCGTTAGAGGTCCAAAATCTTTTTGATGTAATGAAGCTTAAAATAATGGCAAAGAAATTGCTGATTACTGATATCACGGATATGAGCGGGAGAGTCCATGTAACTTTCTCAAAAAATACACCGGTTGCAGGAGAAAAGATACTCGGGTTGTATAATATTATCGGCAAGAGGGTGAGGTTTCTTCAGGACGGTTTTGAGATTGATGTCGAAAATTTTATTTGGGATGAAACATATAAGATTACAAAACAAGCTTTAGAAAAATTATGTTGAGTTTTATGGTAAAATAGTGGCGATGAAAAAACTGATAATTTTAATTCTAGCTGTTTTTGTCGGTTCCTGTGCAACGGCAAGCGTAGAGAACATGCAGAAGGCGACGGCCCATTATAAGCTCGGCGTTTCGTATCTTAATGAAAATAATGTTCAGCCTGCATTTATTGAGTTCAGAAAAGCATACGAGCTTAATCCTGAGGACAAGGAAGTGCTTAATGCCATCGGGATAATATACCTGCTGAAATTTGAGGATTTTCCAAAGTCAATAGACTTCTTTCAGAAGTCTGTAAGTGTTGACCCTAATTTTTCAGAGGCTCATAATAATCTCGGTTTTGCATATGAGAAAAGCAGGAGATTTAACGAGGCGATTGAATCCTATAATAAGGCGCTTTCAAACCTCACATACAGGAGTCCTGAAAAGGCATATTACAATCTTGGGAGGATATATTACAGGACTGGAAAATATGATGAGGCAATAAATGCGCATAAGGAAGCGCTGAAGAGGATGACGGATTTCTATCCTTCATATTACGGACTTGCGCTCTGCTATAACGCGAAAGGCAGATACGGGGACGCATCATTAGCCATAACAAAGGCAATAGAGATTGAGTATAAAGGCAGCAAAAGCAAAGCGGTTAGTGATCTGAGCCAGAAAAAGCTGAATGCAAGAGGCGAAGACGAGAAAGATATCGCTGATTATCTGGAAATTTTGAAGTATTAAAGCTGAAAATTAGAAGTTAAGAGTTAATAAACTCCTTAATTTTGAATCTTAAATTTTCAATTTTAAATTTTGGTAATACGGGGCGTAGCGCAGCCTGGTAGCGCGCCTGCTTTGGGAGCAGGATGCCGGAGGTTCGAATCCTCTCGCCCCGACCATATGCGCCTGTAGCTCAGTCGGATAGAGCAACTGCCTTCTAAGCAGTGGGTCAGGGGTTCGAATCCCTTCAGGCGCGCCAAGTGAATTTCGCTCTGTGAAATTCACAGCAGACAGTGAACAGTCATTAGTGAACAGCGGATTTGATTTTAATTGTTTTTTTCTTTTACTATTAACTATTCACTGATAACTGTTTTTAGAATGGTGAGTGTAGCTCAATGGTCAGAGCATTGGACTGTGGCTCCAAGGGTTGGGGGTTCGAGTCCCCTCACTCACCCCAACTAATAACTGTATTTGATGCGCCTGTAGCTCAGTGGATAGAGCATCGGCCTCCGGAGCCGAGGGTCGGAGGTTCGAATCCTCTCAGGCGCGCCATATAAACAGGGCCGTTAGCTCAGTTGGTAGAGCAGCTGACTCTTAATCAGCGGGTCGCAGGTTCGAATCCTGCACGGCTCACTTTTTATGCTTTATTGGATTTTTAGTATTAAATATTTTGATGAAAATTCAAAGTAGCCGCTGTTCTTACGGCTCAGAGATATATATGCTTCTGCAGGAATTGTTTCCAGTTCATAATTAAGATATTCCCCAGCCTGTAGGGCTCATCAGTATTGCATACGACATGGCACGGCACTTGCGGATAGTCTTCATGGAAAGAGTTTAATCCGGTAAGTTGAGCTGTCGTAATTGTTTTAGACCACTTTATTTCATAAGCGCCTGTGAGCTTGCCTGATTGCTCTATTATCAAATCTACCTCTGCACCCGTGTTTGTCCGCCAATAGTACAGATTGATCATCTTCTGTGACGTCTTTATCAATTTCATGGTTTCTATGACAATAAACTGCTCAAATAATCTTCCAAGGAGATATGGGTCGGAAATGGCATGATCGTAACGGTTAATGATATTTGTAACACCATTATCGAACAAGTAAAATTTGGGGTGACCTGTAAGACGTTTCCGTACGCTCTTCCTCCACGGCTCCAGACGAAAACCGATAAGGGTGTCCGCGAGGATTTCATAATATGTCTTGACAGTCATAACGGCCTGCTGGCACTCACGGGCAACAGTTGAATAGTTTACTATTTGTCCGAACTGGCTTGCTGCCATATCAAGAAATTTTGAAAAAGCACCTATCTGCCGGACAATGCCCTCAGCCTGAATTTCTTCACGGAGGTAAATATCAACATATGCGTTCAGAAGGTCAATCTTATCTGCCTCCTTTTCAGCAAGGAAAACAGGAGGCAGCGACCCAAAACGCAGGAAATGCATAAGCTGTGTCTTCCCTGAGACCTCATGCCACATAAAGGGAAAGAGAAGCCGTTGCACTGCCCTGCCGCCGAGGAGATTTGCATATCCCCGTTTGAGTTTTCTGGCGCTCGAACCGGACATAATAAAATGCAAAGACGTGCTGTCAATAAGATGCTGAACTTCATTCAAAAGTTCAGGGACACGCTGTATCTCATCTATAAAGACATGCCTTATGCTTTTCTTTTTCTCTATGACCTCTCTCCTCAGAAGCGAGGGGTCTTTTGAGTATTTAAAGAACTGATCGCTCAACAGCAGATTAACCTGATAGACCTTGTCATGAAAAACACTGTTGATAAGGGTGGTTTTTCCAGACTGCCGGGGCCCGAACAAAAAGAATGATTTATTTAAAGGCAGCTTAACAATTCTCTTTACCATGATGTAAAAGTGTATTACATATTTACAACGATGTCAAGAGGCATAATGAATCTAAGCAGTATAAAAATAACCGAAAGGAGGAGTTGGCTATGTCATATGCCAATGATTGGGGAGGCAAGGAGGATTCTTAATCAGCGGGTCGCAGGTTCGAATCCTGCACGGCTCACTTTTAAAATCAAGGAGTTGCGGGGAAACCTGCAACCCCTTCTTATTTGAATTGGCTGTCTGATTGGCTAAACTGTTATCTAATCTCTTTATAGCCTCTTGCTCGTAATCCTCTGGAGACACTACGTAATATTTCATTGTTGTCTCTATAGACTTGTGCCCCAACCACTTCTGCAGAGTTTTAGGAGGCACACCGAGTAAAGCTCAATCAGTTCCAAATGTCCTTCTAAGGTCATGAAATCTTACATCTTCAAGCCTTGCCCGCTTTAAAGCCGAACCAAAGGACTTCTTGATATTCTCAAGTGGTCTGCCGTATTTATCATGAAAGAGATAATCACCCCTCTGCTTTTCCAATAATGTAATTATCTCCGCTTTAGCGGTATCTGAAAGGGAAACCGTTCTGGAATCTCCGCCCTTGCCATCTTCAACCCTTAGAACATTTCTGTCCAGTAAGATATCCGTTTTCTTGAGATTTAAAAGCTCACTTTTCCTAAGGCCAGTATGAAGGTCAATTATCACCATTGATTTTAAATACGGCGATTTAGGCTCTTTAGAGCATGCATCTATCAGCAGTACCTTTTCGGATGACCTTAAGAATCTGAACCTTGGTCTTTCCTTCTCAAACTTAAAGCCCTTGACTGGATTTATTACAAGGAATCCCCATTACTACACGTAGTTCGTAACCAGAACGGTTTTATATGGGTATTGATTTACGGGAGAAGTATATTTAACGCTGGCCATCGAGCCGACCGGGAATAGCCTCTGCGGTTTTTTGCAAGGGTTGGTTGCCCCGGTCGGCTCATGGTGTTGTTAAACATTCTCAATATTTTTTGTAGCTTCTTGGTATGCAATTGCCTGAAACTTCTTGACTAACATGGATAACCCCTCGATGGATATTTCGATTTCAAAAATGTCAGAACTGTCTCTAAAGTCTTCGTCGTAAAACTTTATGATCGTTCTCTTTTCGAACTCGAAGTCATCCTTTCGATGATTAAGATCATGCGGCACATTAATTGAAATATTCCCGTGACCCAGAGCATTCCTGATTCTTCGTACGACGTATTGGATGGTTGGATTGGGTTTCTTCGGAGAATTATATTTTGTCCCAACAAAACCCCACTCAGAAGGAGCAGTGTTGACGGAATCTTCGGGTAGAAGCTTACACCATCGTGCTTTACTGAGTAAAATACCACAATAAAGATACCCAAATATTGACCCCAGACAATATGGGACCGAATGTCCTGAATATTGTATCTTCTTTAGCCACTCTGCATGAAAGTCGCGGACAGTCATGTCCTTTATTCTGTGATCAAAGATAGCTGCCGATATATTTCTTAAGAAATCTAACGAATACATGCTCCCCGAAATAATATCCATGGCGATGTTGTCGCTTTCGCTATTGACTGTAGACATGGCAATTTCCCCTTTCATATATTTTCATGTGTTTAACGACATGGCTAAGCCGTGCCGCCACAGACCTTTGCGGAAAACCGACCGACGCAATTCCGTGTCGGTCTTGAGCCAATTGTTAGGAGGTCAGTTTGTTTGTAATTAAATATTTGCGGCCTTTTTGGTCGATTGACCACGCTAAATATCCTTGCCTCCCATGGACAGTTCCGAAAGCACCTTGCCTTGATACTTCTCGGTACATAGTATGGTTTTTAATCATCTGCATTACTCTTAGTTCTTCGAGATGGAATTTAGCCATTTGCAAAGTAGTAAGGCTAAGAGATTGGGCTATCTGTTCCGCCGTTAAATTGTCTTGCCTAAAAAGTAATTTGAGTACATTAATGCTTACTTCATCAAGGGGGTTATCATGAGAAGATTTGCCATAAGTCTCTATTTTATTTTTCAGTTCTTGATTCTCTTTTTTAAGGTTTTGAAGTTGCGTTTTAAAATCCTGATTTTCCGATTCAGACTTTTCAAGTCTTATTGTAAGGGCCGATATTTCCTTTTCCGCTGCCGTCAATTGGTCTCTGAGAAAGGCAAGATTCTTCTCCGTTATAATCGCCGAACCATGCTCCACGACAAGTTTGCTAAGAGAGTCGGATAATGCCGTTATTGGATTTAATTTCATATTTATTTACTCCTAACGATTGAAGTCACTGGCGCGGGCACTACAAAAGTCAAAAATCAAACCACGCTGATCCCGCGTCCAGTGAAGTGATTCGTTAGGAATTTCATCTATTCATTTTATTCAGGAGCTTTTACAGGTAAAGATTTTCCGACATTTACAATGTCAACTGCCTGTGCAAACCGCTTATGAAATGAGGTTTCTGTTAGTGTCGTTGCTATATTCATAGAGAGCCTACGCTTTGTAACAACAGTCACTTTTGTTCTGTCCTTATCAATAAGGTCTATCCATGCTCCCATAACAGCACCCATTGAAACCATGTTCATTCCACTGCTTGTGAGCATATAACCATCTTTGCGATGTTCCTCTATAGCATCTGCTCCTTCCCAACGAAAAACAGCTTTTGCAATATCCCAAGCCTGATCGGCTGTTACAGGGTAAACAATACTTGTTCCTGAATCTTTGGAAACAACAACATCACCCATGGTTGCACATCCGCTGATCAATACAATAATCAGAAGCATCATTAACATTTGCCATTTTGATTTGCCCATTTTAAGTCCTCCTTTTTTTTATTTTGTTCCTAACATATAATCTACCTCGAAGGTAGTTTCTGCCTTTACGACAGCAATATAGCACATTTGAGTAAAAAGAAAAAGTCAAAAAATCTTTAAATCAAGGGGGCGCAATATGCTGCTGCTGGCATTTTGCGATAATAAGGACTAAAAGCCAGGCAGGCTTTTTGTGGCAAAATCGTCCAACGCAGTTTATTTTCCTTAGAAGCCTGCTGTGTTCCCCCTTATTTAAAAAGTGCCTAGTACAGGAAGTACCAAACAATGGAAATGTCAGTTTAAAAATGGTATAACTTTCAAGCCTGCATGCCAACAAAAATTATTAAACTGTTCAGTTATTATTTTAAAAAACGCAGAATATTTTGTGTCTCCGCAACAAAATATACAGCTTTCCATCGAAAACAGATAAATAATTTTTTTTGTCAAACGCCTCATAAACTTTTTAAGCAATAAATTCAAAAGGTTAGAAGTGTATTGATTTCCAAGGGTTTTAGATGGAATGTGACTTTTAAAACTCTTAATCAGCGGGTCGCAGGTTCGAATCCTACACGGCTCACTTAAGAAAATCAAGGGGTTGCACTAAAACTGTAACCCCTATTTTTTTGACCCAGTGACTATATGGTGACTACTCCTATTTTTTGATTGATTTTATGTTTCATGAGTTAATTCAAGCATTTTGCATAACAAATAAAAAATCTTTTAAGGAAATAGGCGAGAAATGTCCTGATTACAAAGAATAGCCGTTTCAACTAAAGGGAAAAAATCAACAGGAGAAGCTGTCAAGAGTAATAGCTTGTCGAGTTGCAGAGCCTATCTCCTATTACTTTTCTGCCTTCTCTACTTTTTTCTCTTCCTCTTTCGGTATAGGTGCTTGGTTTATAGCTTCCACTTTATCGTTTTTGTCATAAGTGATAGTCAACTTTTTCTTCTCACCAATAAAGCCCTCAATCGGGGTCCCAATTACTTCCCATAACCCTAATGTCAAAATATCCATAATTCCATGACCGATAGCACGACCAGCAGACGGCTTATTGCCTATCTCATATTCATATACATCAACCCGCTTGCCCTCTGGAATAGTTACAGAATTAATAGGGCTTCCTAATTGTAGCTCTACCTCTCCTCTTGCTGAGCCTACACGAAACGCCCCAAAGTTCGGGTCTTCTTTGCCAGACATTGCCATGCCGACAGAACAGCCAGAGATAGAAAACAGAAGAATAATGTATAGGAATTTTCTCATACTACCCCCTTTTGTGTATTTGCCACAATATTACTCATTAACAGGAGCAATGTAAAGCATAAAATATAAGAAGCTATATAGAGGGCTAACGAATAAGTATTGTTTTCCATTGTGCCTTTTTTGTGCATTTCATACCTGACAAAATAGGCAAAAATGAAAATGCCTTGCCTCTCTGTCTATCCTACAAATATAAGCATTGATAAGCATTTATCAGGATAGGGAAAAGCAAGGCACTTTCTAACGCATACCTCTTAATCAGCGGGTCGCAGGTTCGAATCCTGCACGGCTCACTTAAGAAAAATTAAGGGGTTGTCCCGAACGCCTTCGGGATACCCCCTTTTGTTTTGCCCCGTCACTACAACTCTTTTGATTTGCCTTTTGTTAATAAATAAGCCAGCGCTTGATTTTTGTTAAGGTTTGTTTGACAATAAAATATCCAGTGAGTTAGAGGCTCACAGGGCATTACCCATACATCATGGAAATGTGGATGGTTTTAATTAAATGAAAAAGATGCAATTAAGAAAATGGGAATAATAAATAACAACTGTTTCCATTAAGACTTTAATGAAGCGCATTTGGTTGATAATAAAAAAACGGTGAGTACAGCTTCACTTCGTAGTTACTCTAACTTTTTAATAGTTTTGGGTAGGAATGGAGATAATATTAAATGAAATGTCAAAGGTGTTTAGCATTGGGTTTGGGAGTATGCCTTTGCTTCCATATTTTTGAAGCGTTGCCTGAGGCAGGCTATAATTATGAACACACGCATGAGGACCATCTTACGAGTCCGACAGAGCGGGCGATTATTGCAGGATCTACGGCTGTCAGTAATGTGGCCTCGAGCACTTTTTTTCAGAGAGAAGATTTCTGATAAGCAAATGACAGGTAAAAAAAGCGCTAACGGATTGTTAATTGTAGTGAGGTTATATGAGAAAGTGGCAAAAGACAACAGAGCGATATGTTGCATTTCTTGACATTATGGGATTTAAGGATCGGGTGTTTCGGGCGCGCCATGACGATGTGCTGAAAGTTATGGAAAAACTTAGTATTTATATTAAGTCCATAAAAAGTAATGCCAAGGCGAGGATCAAAGTACGAAGAGGCGTTACTCTTCCAGTATTTTTTTCTGACACCATTTTGCTTGTTTCTAATGATGACTCTCAGGAATCGTTAGAAAGTATCATCAGGTCTTGCAGCTGGTTGACTTGGAAATGCTTGTCGATGGGTCTCCCTATTAAGGGCGCTATTTCATATGGGACACAGACCGCAGATTTTAATAAGTCTATTCACTTTGGAAAAGCTCTGATTGATGCATATTCATTACAGCAGGAAGTATATTTTTATGGTGTAGTTTTTCATGATAGTGTAGAGCTAAAGCTCAAAAATATTTTGACATTACAGTATCGAAACGAATGTATATCTTATGATACACCGTTTAAGAAGGTAGGTAAGATTAAACATTACGTTGTTGATTGGACAATTATTGATGAGCTTAAAGGAATGGGAGGAAATCCTACTTGCCTGGATATCGTGAATGAACTTTATTTAACTGTCTCTGGTGAACCAAGAAAATATGTCGATAATACTGTTGAATTTGTAAATTCAATGAAGCTGCCAGTCACCAGTCCTAATACCCAAGGTCCCCTGTTCCATCGCAAGACTGATCAACAATGATTAGCGAATGAAAATATACTGATACATCGATGTACTAATAACGATGTATCAGTATGGAAAATAAACAGTTTCCTTTTGAGATGGTATGCGTGTTGCTGTTCCGAGGCTGTTACAACAGCAGAACGCCACTAGTGTTCCTTTTGAAGTGCTTTTCAACCCACCTTTGCTAAATACGCTCTGACGTTTTCTTTATACGCCTCGTGAAGCAGTTTCGTAACTGAGCCTACCTGATAGCTGACTGAATCAACCTTGCACACAGGCATAATCTCCATTGTCGTATTGGTGATGAAAACTTCTGAGGCTCTGTATATGTCTTCTTTCTTAAACTTGCTTTCTTTTGTTGTTATGCCGTGTTTTTTAGCCAGTTCTAAGACTATATTCCGTGTGATGCCGTCAAGAATCCCGCAGTCAAGCGACGGCGTGCATAAAACCGACTTATTCTTCTTTTTCAGCACAAAGAAGACATTGCATATAGTTCCTTCAGTAAGATGTCCTTGCGAATTCAACATAAGCGCCTCGTAAGCCTTTTTCTTCTTGGCCTCAATCTTAGCAAGTATATTGTTCAGGAAATTAAGTGATTTTATCTGCGGATTGATTGCTTCCTTGAGGTTTCTTTTCACAGAGGAGATGATGAGCCTTACGCCTTTTTTATAGAAAGAAGCGGGATAATCCTTGAACTCATTCGTTATTATTATAAAAGTAGGTTTCTCGCAGAGCGCAGGGTCAAGTCCTATCTTGCCGGATCCCCTTGAAACCGTAATCCTTATATATGCATTCTTCAGTGAGTTTGCCTTAAGCGTTTTATGTATTGCTGACTTTATCTCTGCCGCGCCTTTAGGAATGGCAAGCTGGATAAGGGACGCTGAACGATACAGCCTCCGGATATGTTCGTCAAGCATGAAGACAACGCCTTCATAAGCGCGCATGGTCTCATATATGCCGTCGCCGTAAAGAAAGCCGTGGTCAAAAACAGAAACCTTTGCTTTAGATTCAGGAATAAGCCTGTTGTTTATATAGACATGCATATTTCATTATATCATCATGATGGAGCTTGTGGCAGCCAATTTTGTTGGCAAAAATAATTATATAAAAAGCTAAAATATGTTTTATAATAAATTCCATGCCGAGGACCTTTAAAGTAGAAAAATACCATACAGACATTGTTTCCAAAAGCACACTGTTTAAGGCGCTGAAATATCTTGACAGGAAAAATATTGAAACGCCGTTTCTTCTTATGGACAGGGAGAAGGTAAAGGAAAAGGCCTCTCTCATAGGGCAGAACATACGGAACTCAGCGGTCTTTTATGCTGTTAAGGCAAATCCCGATATTGAGGTAATCAAGCTTACGGATAAACTTGGTATGGGTTTTGAGATAGCCTCAGAGGGCGAGCTGAAGCTGCTTTCCTCAATAGGCGTAGAGCCTGAAAGGATAATATCAAGCAATCCGGTCAAGACTTTTAAGTTTTTGAAAATGGCGGCATCATACGGGGTCAACTATTTTGCGTATGATTCCGAGGATGAAGTGGATAAAATGGCGAAATTCCTGCCGGGCTGCAATGTCTATGTCAGGCTTTGTGTGCCGAACGAGGGAAGCGAATGGCCTCTGAGCAAGAAATTCGGAGTTGAGATTGATAAAGCGGCAGAACTGCTCTTTTATGCACGTAAGAAAGGGCTTAACGCTGTCGGAGCCACCTTTCATGTCGGGTCGCAGTGCACAAATATTTACAACTGGAACAGCGCTCTGGATAAGGCAAGGGCTTTATGGGATATTGCAGAAGAGAAAGGCATAAAGCTGAGCCTGTTGAATATCGGGGGAGGGTATCCGATAAAATACACAAAGAATGTTGTTGATGTTGACGCCATAGAAAAAAATATAGACAAGCTTATCCGTGAGAAATTTCCGCATGATGTAAGAATAATTATAGAGCCGGGCCGGGCAGTTGTAGGAGATGCAGGCATATTTGTCACTTCTGTAATCGGCAAGGCAAGCAGGGGAGATGATAACTGGCTTCATATTGATGTCGGGGTCTTTAACGGGCTGATGGAGAGCGTCGGCGGAATAAAATACAGTTATATCGTTGAGACCTCAAGGCAGACAAAATATAAAAGAAAATGGACAGTTGCAGGCCCGAGCTGTGACAGCTTTGATGTTATTGATAAGAATGTAAACTTGCCGGAGCCTGAAATAGGGGGGCTCATTCTTATACTTTCAGGCGGGGCATATACGATATCCTATGCGTCAGAATTCAACGGTTTTTCAATACCGAAGACTATTTTGATATGACAGTGATTGGGGACAGTAATCAGTAACTGACACTAATCACTGTCACTGTTCACATATCACTAAACAGGAGGGGGAAATGATAAGGTTTTATGAAAGTGATCCATATGCGCCCATCCAGTATACCTATGAGGTTGAAGACATTCTCTACAACGGCAAGAGCAAGTTTCAGGAGATTATGGTTATCCGGAATCCTCATTTCGGCAAGATGCTTATCCTTGATGGGGTAGTGCAGATAACCGAGAGGGATGAGTTTTTCTATCACGAGATGCTTACGCACGTTGTTCTTCATGCGCATCCTGCCCCCAAGAAGGTGGTTGTTATCGGAGGAGGAGACGGAGGCGCTGTCAGGGAAATCCTGAAGCATAAGACAGTGGAAAAGGTATATTTTATTGAAATAGATGAAGAGGTGATAAACGTATCCAGAAAGTTCTTCCCTGCGGTTGCCTGTGATGTTGATGATCCGCGTGTGGAGATAAAATGCATGGACGGAGCTGAATTTATAAAAGGACGGGATGCCGACATTGACGCTGTTATAGTTGATTCGACTGACATAGTCGGGTTTGCCACAAGCCTTTTTACAAAAGAGTTTTTTTCGGCCATTAAGAATTGTTTGACCAAAGACGGGTTTTATGTGACCCTTTCAGAATCACTCCATTTTCATAAGGACATTGTCATAGAGGTGCAGGAGACGATGAAGGCAGTATTCCCCGTGGTTGACATATATACTGCGCCGATTGCAACTTATGCCGGCAACTGGTGGACATTCTCTGTTGCTTCAAAAGGCCTTTCCCCGCGTGATATGAGAAGAAAGTTTGAGATAAATACAAAATATTACAGCGATGAGATACACCGGCAGGCTTTTCTTCCAAAGGGCATGTATGAGAAGCTGATGCAGAGGAAGCTGGAGTGGTAATCTACCCCATCTTGACACGGCAAGCTGTTTCCTGATAAATTATTAGCACTCTCCTGTTGAGAGTGCTAATTGGCAAGAGGTATTAGGCATGCTTGATGAAAGAGACAGAGAAGTGCTCTGTGCGATAGTCCAGAGCTATATAAATAATCCAGACCCTGTAGGGTCAAGGTTTATCACAAGGAAGTATGCCTTCAGCCTTTCACCTGCTTCCATAAGAAATATAATGTCTGACCTTGAGGAGCTGGGGTTTCTCAGGCAGCCGCACACCTCTGCAGGGAGGGTGCCTACAGATAAAGGCTACAGATTTTATGTTGATTCTCTGTGTTCCCATGAACATCAGTATGATAATAGGGCATTTTTTTATGAGATTACAAGAGAGCTCGAGTCCATTAAAAATGATATAGACATCCTGCTCAGCGAGACAACAAAGAGGCTGTCCAATTTCTCACATTACCTTGGCGTGGCGCTCTCTCCCAAGGCAGGTTCAGCGACATTTAACAGAATTAAGCTGTTAAAACACAGAAGGAACCATGTGGTGACTGTCCTTTTTACGGATGAAGGGATGGTAAGGAATAAGGTTGTGGATGTTGATTTTGATTTGACGCAGCGTGACCTTAACAGAATAGCCTCATACCTTAATTCTGAGTTTTATGGGTGTAACCTTAACGAGATCCGGACAAAAATAGTAAGGGAAATGTCCGAGGAAAAGATATTATGCGATACCCTTATCTCAAGGGCAATAAGGATATGCAGAGAGGTGCTCTCGTCTCCATCCGGCAATATATTTATTTCAGGATTTACAGAAGTCCTCGGACTACCTGATTTTTCGGATGTTGAGAAGATAAAAGAGATTTCAAGGGCCATGGAGGATAAACACCTTATTATAAAGCTGCTTGATAAGTTTTCAGAATCCGCCAAAGACGAAGTTCAGGTCATAATAGGTTCTGAAAATTCTCTGGCAGGGATGAAAGGGTTCAGCATTGTGGCGGCAACTTACAAGGAAGGCAGCATGCCTGTTGGCAGTGTCGGCGTAATCGGTCCGACACGAATGGATTACTCAAAGACCATAGCTATGGTTGATATAGTTTCAAAGTTCATAACAAAGGTGATCGAGGGGAAATAAGTGAGACATAAGACAAAGAAAAAAACAGACGAAAATATGAAAGGCGATAATTCTTGTATCGAGACTGCTGAAGCGGATTCATCTGCCTTGGGCGGACAAGAGGAGTCTGCCGCCGGTATTGCGGCAGAGACGCAGAAAAACGCTGCTCTGGAAAGCGGAAAGCCGGAGAAGGATATAGAAGAGGAACTCCGGCAGGAAAAAGATAAATACCTGAGGCTGTACGCTGATTTTGATAATTACAAGAAGCGGGTCGCGAGAGACAAGGAGGAATTAATAAAATACGGCAATGAATCCTTGCTGTATGAACTGCTTCCTGTTATTGATAACCTTGAGATGGCTATGAAACACTCGTCAAATGATACATCAGCAGGGCTTGCGCAGGGAGTGGAGATTACTCTTAAGGAGTTTCTAAGGGTGATTGATAAATTCGGACTTTTGCCGATTGACGCATCCGGCAAAATGTTTGACCCTTCGCTGCATCATGCAATGACTCAGGTGGAGAGGGATGATATTGATGAAAACATGGTTGTGGAAGAATTCAGAAAGGGCTATATGTTCAGAGAGAAGGTATTAAGGCCGTCATTGGTTGCTGTGTCGAAAAAGCCTGCAAAGAGCAATCAGCTATCAGCAGTCAGCGAAGAAAGAGAAAATAAAGAAGAAAAAATAGAGGAGGAGAAATAAAAATGGCAAAGGCAATAGGAATAGACCTTGGCACAACGAATTCTGTTGTTGCAGTTGTTCAGGGAGGAGAGTCTGTAGTTATCCCGAATCAGGAGGGAATGAGAACAACGCCTTCTGTTGTTGCTTTTACAGAGAAGGGCGAGAGGCTCGTAGGACAGATAGCAAAAAGGCAGGCTATTACAAATCCTGAAAACACGATATTTTCAATAAAGAGGCTGATGGGGAGAAAATACAACACGCCTGAAGCTGAGCATGCAAGAAAACGGCTGCCTTATAAAATCGTAGAAGCGCCTAATGGAGACGCGCATGTTGAGATAAGAGGCAAGCGTTATTCGCCGCCTGAGATATCGGCAATGATACTCCAGAAACTCAAGCAGGCTGCGGAAGATTATCTCGGAGAGACTGTAAATGATGCTGTCATAACAGTGCCTGCTTACTTTGATGACAGCCAGCGTCAGGCTACGAAGGATGCAGGGAAGATTGCAGGTCTTAATGTCCTGAGGATAATCAACGAACCGACAGCCGCCTCTTTGGCTTACGGCATGGATAAAAAGAAAGAGGAAAAGATTGCTGTTTATGATTTCGGAGGCGGCACATTTGATGTGTCCATTCTTGAAATAGGAGAAGGCGTAATTGAGGTTAAGTCTACAAACGGTGATACATATCTCGGCGGAGATGATTTTGACATCAAGATTATTGACTGGATGGTGGAAGAGTTCAAGAAGGATCAGGGCGTTGACCTCAAGCACGATAAGATGGCCTTGCAGAGGCTTAAAGAAGGCGCAGAGAGGGCAAAGATTGAACTTTCAACTGCAATGGATACAGAGATAAACCTTCCGTTTGTTACAGCGGACGCAACAGGCCCGAAACACCTTTTAATGAAGCTTTCAAGGGCGAAATTTGAGCAGCTGACAGGAGATCTCATAGATAAGACAACAGGGCCTTGCAAGAATGCGCTTAACGATGCAAATTTATCCGCCTCAAATATAGATGAAGTTCTTCTTGTCGGAGGACAGACAAGGACGCCAAAGGTTCAGCAGACTGTTCAGGGCTTTTTCGGGAAAGAGCCCAACAAGACAGTTAACCCTGATGAGGTTGTCGCTGTAGGAGCAGCAATACAGGGTGCAGTGCTGAAGGGAGATGTCAAAGAGGTGCTTTTGCTTGATGTTACGCCTCTCTCTCTTGGCATAGAAACACTCGGCGGAATATTCACAAAGATAATAGAAAGGAATACTACAATCCCAACCAAAAAGAGCCAGACATTCTCAACAGCATCAGACAACCAGCCTGCTGTTTCAATCAAGATATGTCAGGGTGAAAGAGAAATGGTGTCGGATAATAAGCTGCTTGGAAACTTTGAGCTTGTAGGCATTCCGCCTGCGCCGAGGGGAATGCCTCAGATAGAAGTAACTTTTGATATTGATGCAAATGGGATACTTCACGTGTCTGCCAAAGATCTTGGCACAGGAAAAGAACAGTCAATAAGGATAACTGCTTCAAGCGGGCTTAGCTCGGAGGAAGTGAAAAAGATGACGCGTGATGCTGAGTCTCATGGAGAAGAAGATAAAAAGAAGAAACAGCTCGCAGAGGCAAGGAACGAAGCTGACACGATGATATACAGCGTGGAGAAATCTCTGAAGGAATATGGAGATAAGTTGAGCGAATCTGAGAAGAAAGATATAGAGGCATCTCTTGAAACGTGCAAGAAGGCAAAGGACTCAGGCACTGATGCTTCTGAGATAAAGTCTTCTGTTGAAAGCCTGATGAAGGCATCGCACAAACTTGCGGAGCATATATATAAAGCAGCCGGAGACCAGCAGGCAGCCGCAGGCGCAGGAGCAGGCGCAGGAGCAGGCACAGGAGCCGCTGGAAAACCTTCGGAAGAGGATGTTGTTGAAGCAGAATTTGAGGATGTAGATAAGAACAAAGAAAAATAAGAAAACAGAGAGGATACAATATTTTCGCTCATTCTCGCCCGATAAAATCGGGGCTCCGAGGTTTTTGCCTCATGATATTTATAAGAGTTGCTGTCTGAATATCGGCAAAAAAATCCGCTTAAATACTGTATCCTCTCATATAATGGATGAGTTAAATGAAAGATTACTATGAAATCCTTGGTGTATCAAGAGATGCTTCTGCGGCTGACTTAAAGAAAGCCTTCAGACAGCTTGCCATGAAACACCATCCGGACAGAAACCCTGAAAATAAAGAGTCCGAGGAAAAATTTAAAGAGATAAATGAGGCATACACATGTCTCTCCGACCCTGACAAAAAGTCTAACTATGACAGGTTCGGGACAGCCGAGGGCATGGGCACCGGTTTCAGTCCTTTTGGAGCAGGGTTTGGCGATGTATTTGAGGACCTCTTTGGAGATTTCTTCGGCACATTTACAGGACAGCAAAGAAAACGGCCTGCAAAGGGGATGGACCTCAGGTATGACCTTGATATAACACTCATGGAAGCGGCATTCGGCACCGAAAAAACTATTGAGATTCCAAGATGGGACAACTGCGCTGACTGCAAAGGAACAGGCGCAGCGCCGGGAAAAGCGCCGGCAACATGCCCTAATTGCAAAGGGTCAGGACAGGTCAGATTCCAGCAGGGGTTTTTCAGTGTTTCCAAGACATGCGGCAAGTGTCATGGCGAAGGTAGGATTATCACAGACCCGTGCAAACCATGCAAAGGACAGGGCAGGATTAAGAGATATAGGGAAGTAAATGTCAGAATCCCTGCCGGTGTTGATACAGATTCAAAACTGAGGATGTCCGGGGAAGGAGAGCTTGGGCTTTACGGCGGGCCTCCCGGTGACTTATATATTTTTCTTAATGTGGAAGAACATCAGTTTTTTAAGCGAGAGGGCATGACTTTATACTGCAAAGTGCCTGTCTCTTTTCCGCAGGCTGTGCTCGGTGCTGAGATTGAAGTTCCAACAATTGACGGCATTACAAAATTAAAGGTTCCTCAGGGCACGCCCTCGGGCAAATCATTTCATCTTAAAAGCAAGGGGATGCCAAGACTCGGAAGTCATCAGCGCGGAGATCAGATTGTGATTATTAATATAGAGGTTCCGAAGCACCTTACCCAAAGGCAGAAAGAGATACTTGAGGAATTTGCAAAGATAAACGGCGATGAGATTTCAAAGGGATTCAAGGAAAAGCTGAAGGACTTGTTTGCAGGGACGAAGCAGTAATTTTCCTTATTTCAATTTTTCGGTTATGCCTTTCTCAGCGTTAGATTCAGGATAACGGTTTGGCTTTGCGAAAGTGGCCATAAATGGCGCAGCGTTTTTGGCTTCATTGCAAATGCTGTGACATAGGTCATTTGCATGGCTGCTACCTAATAAATACAATATTGCTGACATCGCAAAGTCGGTGTTAGTTGCAGTGCCGTGCCGATGCTGTTTATGGGGTAAACGCAGGATGCTGCTGAATCGGAACTGTTTCAAAGAAAGAGCCTTGATATTCTTTTTCCCTGTCTTTCCTGTATGTTGCAAAAAAGGCATTCCACTTTTCCCCAGTCACATACTGCAATATATCGTCCGGCAGATGGATTAGAAGTTTACGAGCATCTTTAAACCCAAGATGGTCGGCTATTTTGAAAAAATTGATGCGCATTAGCATGTCTTTGGTGTATGGACGCTTAGCGTCAGTGAACGTAATAGCCCGAAGCAAATCTTGAGCATAGGAGCTATTAAGTATTGCCACAGCGATGAGCGCTTCTGATATGTCATCAAAGCCTAAGAAATAACAGGTATCATCCAACATCATCGGCTTATTATTAAAAGGCATGACAAGTGAGAAAGATGGTTTTTTATATAACCCTGAAATTGCCACTTTATACGGTTTAAAGGAATATTCTCCTATCCCAAAAATAGAAAATAACGGTTTTCCTTTGTAAATACTTGATCTTCTCTCTGAGAAAAACTGTATATTCTTGGATAGGTATCCGTAAATGTGCGGAAATTTCTCTGAAATATATTTTGTATCTTCCCCAATCTTCTTCTGAGTTAAAATAGTGTATTTTCTTGGTTTTGTAATCAAAGGAGACTGAATGTCAGAACTTTTCACTAAACCGTAAATTAAGTCATCTTCTAATATCAGTTCCTCATTGAAGCCATTGATAAATTTGCCATCCTCCATCTTAAGTTCTAGTATTTTAGAGCAATCATGTTTTATCCCTTGCCGCCAAATAAAAGGGCAGGTTCCATCGAAGTCTCTGCTGTTCTGATAAAGAGCAACATCAGATACAAATTTATGGCCAATCCAGCCAAACTCACTTTCAACTAAATTTGGCGAGTTGAGAAAAGATGCTTTACAGATATATTGAAGAGAGTTTCTTCCAAATCTGCATTTGAAAAGAGAGGCCTCTACAGATGCCTTGAAGTATGTCTTGGCATCAAATTTTAAAGCGGCCATATCATAAATGTCATAAGTCGTTTTTGGAAGGTCATATATCAAGTTCTTAATTACGGAATTCTTCGCCAGCATTGCCATATATCCGCTTTGCTTAGCAAATGAATTGAGCATCATTAATATGATATATTCCCCGATATCAAAGTTCCCTTTCCCTGTGATGGCGTCAAATCCATTGTGAGACTTAAAGTTGCTCTTCACAGGGAGATTGCTGGAATTCAGAGTACTCAATTCCGAATTAGTAACCCACGGTGGATTACCGAGAACAAGAACCTTTTCTTTCTCTGCGGCTTTTCCTATGCGTGAAAAATCAAATCCAAAAATGTCTTTGCAGTATAGGAAAATAGAAGGCTTGTTCAGGTGGGGATTTTCAATAAACAGTTCAAGTATAGCGAATTTTGTAAACCAACAATAAGGTTCATAGATTTCCACACCATACACTTGTTTAAGTTTTGGAAACGCTTTAAGGGCTGACATGATAAATGAACCTTTGCCGAATGTTGGTTCTACGACAGTTTCAGGGATGAGGTTTTCTTTCAAAAGAATGTTGCATACCAAGTCGCTCAGAATGCTTGGTGTTTGAAAGTCGCCAAATTCTCTCCTTTCCAAGTCTTCAGAAACGATGTGACATGGTTCGAGAAGTTCTAAGAAAAACAAGAAATCGTGCTCGCTCCCAAAGAAGTCATTGATTCCACAAAGATGCACAAGCAAATCGTCTGCGTCCTTGGAGGTTTGAATATTATGGAAACTGCTTCTTAAGGAATCAAGAGTCGATGGCTTTATATTTTGCAGGGCCTTTTTCATATCTTGTTTATTATGCGTACTATTCCGTCAACGCTTTCAGAGAGTTTGACAACGCGCCCATATTGTAATCGCCACTGTAGAGCATTAGAGATTGTCAGGTAGCCTTGTTCAGGTTTATTGCGCAAAATTTCTTCGGCTAAATCGCGCATCATTATTTCATCTGCCGGAAGGTTCCTATCTGTGAGATATGCGATTATATCTTCAGAGTTTGCATTGTTGTCGAGCATTTGTCGGATTGTTTTTGTTATCTGGAAGTCTGCGGTTCTGTGCTTATGGATAAACGAGCAACTGACAAAGTTGAGGCGGGCAACCTTTTTAGTGGGGTCGTCGGTCTTCTCGTATACGAAAAGAAGTAAGTTATAGCCCAGACCATAAATTTTTTGTCTTGCATTTTTGAAGGGGCATGATGATTGAGGCTGTTCAATTGAGGTTACTTTGATATCGGTATTGATATCGCTGGATGGCATATCAATGCCGTTTGCGGAGGAACCTATTTCAGCGTCATAATTTTCATCAAGATAGTCCGAGAACTTGTGTTCTATAAACGTCCCAACTGCCTTTCCATCGGTTACGCCATACAAATCTTTGTTGTCAAATGTGGATTCCCTTTCACAAAAGGCCTTTGCTTCCTTAATTAGTTCATCAGTTGTCAGTTTCGGCTTCATTTATTCTCCTAAAGTTATAATTCTCAAGCATTGTATCCTTTTCGGCACGGCATTGCAAATAACTTGTTCACATCCGCAATTAATTGCATATACACCGCCAAAATGGGGGGATAGACGCAATGCGGATATCCCAATTCGCTGCCATCACAAGAATTCTATCAATCCCACTTTTTCTTGTCAATCACTAGTTTCCGGAGATATAATACATTTTAAATGCGCATTATCATTCCGAAAAAAGAAATACAAAAAGATAAGATAACAATTTCCGGTGAAAAGGCGCGGTATCTTATATCCGTGCTGAGGTGCGGCGCGGGAGATGAGCTTCAGGTCTTTAACGGCGAGGGAAGTTTTTATAAATCTAAAGTTGAGAGCCTTGTTAATTCTCATAAAATAAAAGGTTTTATCTTCTGGGAAGAGAGGGGATTGCCTAAGTTCTGTGCATCCTGATATTTTCTGCACAAAATTGCTATATTCGGAATTAGCTGTGTTTGACCTGATGTCAAACAATCCTTTAAAATCAATCAAGCGAGAGTGGCGGAACTGGTCTACGACTCGTAGAGCAGACGCGTCCCGACTTAGTGGGCTGTTTTTAATTAGCAGATTAGGGCGTGTGGCGGAGTTGGCAGACGCGCCAGACTTAGGATCTGGTGGGGCAACCCATGGAGGTTCGAATCCTCTCACGCCCACCATTTGAGAGAAGATTAAAGATGAGTTAGTCGGGATGGGCAACCTGTAGGGGTTCAACTCCCCTCTCTCGCACCATTATAAATAATTCCGGATAAATAGAGATTTATCTGAATCCTTTGTTATAATCTCCCTATGGAAAGAAAAGTAACATATTTTGAAAAACCCGGAAAAGAAAACACATCCGCATGTCTTGAAGTTGTCAGGCAGGCGATAAAGGACAACTCATACAAACATCTTATAGTGGCAACCACAGGCGGAGATACAGGCATCTTATTTTCAGAGGCATTAAAAACATCTGCTGTTAATCTTGTTGTTGTAACGCATTCTGCGGGATACAAAGAAGCAAACACAATGGAAATACCAAATGATGTCATAGAGGAAATAAAGGCAAACGGCGCAAAGATTTACACAGGAACAATGCTTACACATTCATTGGAAACAGCCTTTTCATCCAAATTCGGAGGGTTATATCCAACGCTCATTATCGCCCAGTCTCTAAGAAGGTTTGGAGAAGGGCCAAAGGTGTGCTGCGAGATTGTTATGATGGCTGTTGATGCAGGCCTTATACCTGAAGGTGAGGAAGTCCTTGCTGTCGCAGGCACAGGCAGAGGCGCTGATACAGTGATGGTTATTAAATCTGCCGCATCAAAGCGGTTTCTTGACCTTAAGGCGCTTGAGATACTTGCAAAGCCGAGAGCTTAAACTCAGTTATCGTAAAAAGGAGTTTAGATGCTGAAGAGATTTTCAAGGATTCATTTTAGGTTTTAAATGAAGATATCCGTTAAAAACATCAGAGAAACAAACTGCATCTGTGATGCGCTGATTCTTCCTTTTGTAGAAGGGGAGGCGGAGTTTTATAGAAAATTCGGCACAGCCTTTCAGAAACAAATCAGGAAAGCATTCTCAAAGGAATTCCACGGTAAGAGGAATGAGCTTCTTCTAATGCCAGCGCCTGAAGGGATAAAACCTGAACGGATTTTGCTTATCGGCCTCGGCAAAAAAAATGAGATGTCTGACGAGAGGATAAGACAGGCAGGCGGAAAAGCAGCAGTATATTTGCGCGACAAGGGGATGAAAAAGATTGCGGTTTCCACAAACCTTATATCATCTCTTAAACTTTCGCCTCTGAATTTCATTGAGGGAGCTTTGCTTGGGTTATATACTTTTGAAAGATACAGAAAAGAAAAAAACAGCAAAAAAATAGAGAGCATTACGGTTCTCTCAAAAATATCAAAAAGGCTTAGCGATGAACTCAGATGGACCGAGACCATAACATCCTCTGTATATTTTGCAAGGGATTTGATAAACACTCCGTCCAATGACATGACTCCTTCAGACCTTGCAAAGACAGCGGTTTCTCTAAGACAAAAAAATCTATCAGTGAAAATCCTTGAGAAAAAGGATGCAGAAAAACTTGGAATGGGAGCATATCTCTCTGTTGCAAAGGGATCCAAAGAACCGCTGAAGTTTATTGTGCTTGAATATAAAGGCAGCAAAGGGAACCCTCTGGTGCTGATAGGCAAGTCAATAACCTTTGACAGCGGAGGCATATCGCTGAAACCTTCCGATGGCATGGAAAAGATGAAATATGATATGGCAGGAGGCGCAGCAGTCTTGGGCGTGTTAAAAGCTGTCTCTGCTTTGAAACTTCCTGTTAATCTTATCGGCATACTGCCGGCAACAGAAAACCTGCCGGGAGGCTCTGCAACAAAACCCGGTGATGTAGCCGGAACAATAAGCGGCAAGACCGTTGAAATAATCAATACAGACGCTGAAGGACGTTTGATTCTTGCAGATGCAATAGGATATGCAAAGCGTTTCAAGCCAAGGGCGATTATTGATATCGCAACCCTTACAGGCGCATGTTCCATTGCGCTTGGAAACGAGGCAATAGCCATGATGGGAAATGACAGGAAATTGCTTGATAAAATCAAACAGTCTGCTGACAATATCTACGAACGCGTATGGGAAATGCCTTTGTTTGATGAATACAAAGAGTATATAAAAAGCGATATAGCTGATATCAAAAACACAGGCGGCAAAACTGGTTCATTGGTAACAGCGGCATATTTTCTCTATGAATTTGCAGAAAAAACACCATGGGTTCATCTTGACATAGCAGGCACTGCGTGGGTGGAAAAAGACAAACCTTATATCCCGAAAGGCGCTTCAGGCATCGGCGTGAGGCTGCTAATAGATTTAATAAAAAATATTAAGTAGCTTGGCTGGCCAATACTATTTAATTAATATACCCCTCAATCAAAATATCTTCGCCGATTCTCTTTAGGGTTATATTTTTTAGCTGATGCGCCTCTGAGAGTTTTCTGAATGTCTTTCCGCCGACAGACGGAAATGACTCTTTACCGCCGATAATCTTTGGCGCTATGAAAAACATGACCTTGTCAACTATGCCGTATTCAAGCGCGTGGCTGTTTAAGGAAGAGCCTCCTTCAAGCAGCAGAGATGTTATCCCCATCTCACCGAGCTTTTTCATCAGCCAACTCAGGTCAACGCGCTCTCCATCATAGTCAATTATCTTTACGCCTTTATTGGACAGCGCACTTAATTTCTGACTTCTGACTTCTGACTTCTGACTTCTTTTCGCTATTATTACCGTCTCAGGCGGTGTATTCAATATTTTCGCATCAATAGGGATCTCAAGCTCAGGGTCTATTACAATTCGTATGGGATTTTTTATACTTGAACCCTTGGACCCTTGTCGCCTGAGGCGACTCGCCGGGGCGAGGACCCTTGCAGTTAACTGTGGGTCATCAGCTTTGATAGTCCCTATAGCTGTCATCACAGCATCAACACTGCCTCTTGTTTTGTGAACCAATTCTCTTGCCTTTTCTCCTGTAATCCATTTTGACTCGCCTTCAGGAGTTGCAATCTTTCCGTCAAGGGTCATTGCAACCTTTAATATCACAAACGGTTTTTTTGTCATAGTATATTTTGCATAAGCCTCGTTCAGCTTCATTGAATCTTCCTCAAGAACTCCTGACACTACGTTTATGCCTGCCCCTCTCAGTTCTGCTATCCCTTTCCCTGAAACCTTTGGATTTGGGTCTTTCATACCTATGAAAACTTTCTTTACCCCAGCTTTGATAATAGCCTTTGTGCATGGAGGCGTTCTTTTGTCTGTATGACAGCATGGTTCAAGGTTCACATAAAGCGTTGCGCCTTTTGCCTTTTCTCCTGCGTTGTCTATGACAAGCGCCTCTGCATGAGAAGTGCCGGGTTTTCTGTGATAATCCTCTGCAATGATTTTCCCATTTTTGACAAGCACTGCTCCGACCATCGGGTTCGGGCTTGTCATGCCGCTTGCCTTTCCGGCAAGCCTCAGAACTCGTTTCATTATTGAGATGTTATTCATTTTAATATCTTGATATGCCCTCATAAAAGTGTAAGACATTCAATCCACCGAGAAAAGAAACCCTTTAAGCTAAGCTCCTTGCTGTTTTGTGTAAGGAAGCAATCCGCCCTTTATAATAATCTCCTTCTGCCTGTCATTCAAATCTGATACGGCCTCAAATGCCGCGCCCTTTGTGATGTTCTCAACCTTATAAACCTGATTTCCATTAAGTGAATTTATTACATCCTTAATGACAAGCCTGTCGCCCTGACCGTAGTTCTCATAGTCAGAAGGGTTTTTGAACTGTAATGGCAATACCCCGAAATTTATGAGATTAGCCTTGTGTATCCTTGCAAATGTCTTTGCCATCACTGCCTGAAGCCCAAGGAACATCGGAGCCATTGCTGCGTGCTCGCGTGATGAGCCCTGACCATAGTTCTCACCGCCTATGATAATCCCTCCGCCTTTTTCCTTTGCATCTTTAGCCCTCTTGCTGAATGTGTTGTCAATGTTCCTGAACACAAACTCTGATATCGCAGGAATATTTGAGCGGAAAGGAAGCACTGCAGAGCCTGCCGGCATAATGTCATCAGTTGTTATGTCATCGCCTACTTTCAGTAAAACCTCTGCCTCAATCTTGTCTTTCAGAGGCTCTTTTACCGGGACATCTTTAATATTCGGTCCCTTGATTACCTTCACATCTGAGGTATCTTTCATGGGAGGAATTATAAAACTCCTGTTTATCAGATATTTAGAAGGCTCTTCAAAGGTTGCAATCTTAATGCCTGATTCGCGGGGATCAACTATTTCTCCCTTAATAGCAAAGACAGCGCATGAGACAGGACTTGTAAGATAAACAAACGCATCTTTTGTGCCGCTTCTTCCTTGGAAATTCCTGTTATATGAGCGGACTGATATCTGGCCGCTGCCCGGCGCGCCTCCCATTCCAATGCATGGCCCGCATGATGCCTCAAGCATTCTTGCGCCGGATGCGACCATATCTGCAATGAACCCTTCCCTTGATACCATCTCATATACCTGCTTTGAGCCCGGATTTATGAGAAGGTTCACACCTTCGGAAACAGCGTTGCCTTTTAACACGGATGCGACTGTCTTCATTGCCTGATACGATGAATTTGTACAGCTTCCTATACATATCTGGTCAACCTTTGTGCCTTTAAGGCTTTTCACAGCAACAACATTATCAGGGCTGTGAGGCTGCGCAATCATCGGCTCTATAGCGCTTAAGTCAATATTTATTATCTCCGGATACTCTGCGTCATCGTCTGCCTTAAGCTCTACCCAGTCAGTTTCTCTGCCAACTGCTTTAAGATAGAATTTTGTCCTTCCATCACTCGGGAATACAGAGGTTGTTGCCCCAAGCTCTGCGCCCATATTTGTAATCGTAGCCCTTTCAGGGACATTCAGGTCTTTTACTCCTGGGCCTCCGTATTCAAATATCTTTCCGACACCGCCTTTTACAGTAAGCCTCCTCAGAATCTCAAGGATAACGTCCATTGCAGTAACCCATGGGCGATTGAGTTTTCCTGTGAAATCTATCTTTACGACCTTGGGCATTGTGAGTTCAAACGGTGCTCCGGCCATCACTGTTGCAGCATCAAGCCCGCCTACGCCTATAGCTATCATTCCCATTCCGCCGCCTGTTGGTGTATGGCTGTCAGTGCCGAGTGCGATTTTTCCGGGTGCAGCAAACTGTTCAAGATGAACCTGATGGCAGATTCCATTGCCGGGCCTTGAGAAATACGCGCCGTATTTTGCGGCTGCGGTCTGAAGGAATTTATGGTCATCAGGATTCATGTAATCTGTCTGGAGCATGTTATGGTCAATGTATGAGACAGCAAGCGGAACCTTAACCCTATCAACGCCAATCGCCTCAAACTGAAGCCATGTCATAGTGCCGGTTGCATCCTGAGTATATACCTGGTCAATCCTGAGCCCGACAGGACTGCCGGTTTTCAACTCGCCATATTCCTTATGCGCCTCAAAAATCTTTTCTACGATATTTTTACCCACGCCGCACCTCGCATTTTCAGAATCGATTTATTTATTCTACATATCGGAAGTCAACGGAATCAACTTTTAAATTATTCGGTATTTTGTATCAACCAATCAAGAATTTGCTTGATATGTTTAAAAATCTCATTAACATCCTGAATGCCTGTAATATCTATCCAGTGTATATCCTCTTCTTTATTGAACCACGTAAACTGCCTCTTGGCATAACGCTTTGTGTTCCTCTTAATGAGCCTTATCGCTTCTTCAAACGGTATCTCTCCATTAAGATACATTGCAATCTCTTTGTATCCTATTGCCTGCATACAAGAAAGTTCAAAGGTTGGATTTTGGAGTTTGGAGTTTGAAACAAGACTCGTGAGCTTCTTAACTTCTTCCACAAGCCCTTTCTCTATCATCTTATCAACACGATTCTCAAGCATCCTGTAAAGTTCTTTCCTTTCCCTTCTGAGCCCTATCTTTATAAATTCATACGGCAGAGGGGTTGTGAGTTTTTGCTGGAACTCCGAGATGCCTTTTTTAGTTTTAAGGCATACCTCGAGAGCCCTTATGATGCGTCTTGTGTCAGCAGGCATTATCTTTGATGCCGCCTCTGGGTCGAGTTCCTGCAAATAACTATAAAGCGCGCCGATCTGTCCTTCCTCAAGAGAAGCAAGTTCTTCCCTGAGTTTCCAGTCAGCGGAAGGGCCGCTGAATATCCCCCTCGTCATCGCCTTTATGTAAAGCCCTGTCCCTCCGGCAACAATGGGGATTTTCCCTTTTCTGTGAAGCTTATCTATTACCGGCGTAATATCCTCAATATATCTGCCGGCGCTGTACGGCTCTGAGGGGCTTATAATGTCTATCATGTTATGCTTCACACTCATCCTCTGATCTTCAGACGGCTTTGCAGTCCCAATGTCCATTCCCCTGTAAATCTGCATTGAGTCTGCGCTGATTATCTCTGTGTCCAAAGCCTTTGCAAGAAGGATGGAGACTTCTGTTTTTCCAACGCCTGTCGGGCCTAATAAAAGGATTACTTTATTCATTGCTTTTAATATTCTTAAGCCATATACTCATGCCGTGTATCCAGCCTTAAGCTGCCCGCAAGCGGCAAGAATATCCTGCCCCTTGCTCTTTCTTATAAAAGTATAAATTTTACCTCGTACAAGAATCTCCTGAAAAGCAAGAATGCTGTTATCAGAGGGCCTTTTAAACCTGCTTTCTGCAAATGGATTAAAAGGAATAAGATTCACCTTTGAAGGAATCCCTCTGAGAAGCGCCACAAGCCTCTTTGCATCAGACAGAGAATCATTCATGCCGTCTATCATCACATATTCAAATGTTATCCTGTCCCTCGGAGATAAATGAATTTTCCTGCAGGCGTCAAGCAAAACCCTGATGGGATATTTCTTGTTTATTGACATGAGCTTGTTTCTTACTTCATCGGTAGCCGCATTCAGAGAAACAGCAAGATTAACGTGAGGCGCCCTTCTGTAAAGTTCTGCAATCTTAGGAGCGATTCCGCATGTAGAAAGCGTTATCTTCCTCTTTGAAAAACCCATAAACTCGGTTATCCTGTGAAGCGCCGCAACCACCTCATCAAGATTTAACAGCGGCTCACCCATCCCCATAAAGACGATATTGGTAATCCCCCCTGTGCCCCCCTTTAGTAAAGGGGGGTGAGAGGGGATTTTTGATTCTGAACTTTCAACTTTTAATTTTGAACTCTGAACTCTTGATACAGCAATTATCTGGTCAACAATCTCATGCGCCTTAAGATTTCTCTTAAACCCTATGCCACCTGTAAGACAGAAACCGCACGACATGGCACACCCGACTTGAGAGGAAATACAGAGCGTGTGACGGTCTTCATCAGGGATAAGTACGCTCTCTATCGATTCTGCATCTTCTATGCCGAAAAGGAATTTTTCAGTGCCGTCTTTTGAGGTCTGCCTTCTGAGCAGTTTAAGGTTGCTTATATACGCTGTCTCTGAAAGCCTTTTCCTTAACTCTTTTGAAAATTCGGTGATATCTTCTATTGTCTCAGCTTTTTTTTCGTATATCCAGTGAAGTATCTGTTTTGCCCTGTAGGCAGGGAGCCCCAGCTCTTTTACAAACTCCTCCATTGCAGCTTTGCTTAATGCCTTGAGATTGATTTTTGCCATTGTTTATTATAACAAGTCAGAGAAATTAGAAGTTTTTGAAGACCTATATTCTTAAAGTCCTACACTTAACCTTGAAGTGAAACAAAACCTGTCTGCCGCGCTGCCAGAGGCAGGAAAAAAGCGATGTAGGGTTTGACGAAATTAGGAACAACTGACAAGTTAGTCCTCCGGTTCGCCTCAGCGAATCCGCCTGAGGCGGAAAGGAGGAAGTAGATTAAAGTAAAGCAAGAACTATTAAGCATCATTAAAATGGGTTATAATAAAAAATGGCGCTGCTTAAGATTAAAAAATATCCTGAAAAGATCTTAAAGGAAAAAACTACTCCTGTTGTTAATATAAACAGCAGCATCCAGAGATTGATAGATGACATGATAGAAACAATGTATGCTGCGAAAGGGGTTGGCCTTGCAGCTAATCAGGTTGGAGTTTCAACGAGGCTATGCGTGATAGATGTAAGCGTGGCTGATGAAAAAACACCCCTTATAGTACTAATAAATCCGGAGATTGTTGAAAGAAAAGGCTCTATTGAGGCTGAAGAGGGGTGTCTCAGTATCCCTGAGTATAGGGCAAAGCTAAAAAGGGCAGAGGAGGTTCTGGTAAAGGGTTTTGACAGAAAAGGCAAACCCATAGAGATAGCAGGCGGAGACCTTTTTGCAAGGGCGCTTCAGCATGAGATAGACCATCTTGACGGATTACTCTTCATTGACAGATTGAGCCCCATCAAGAGAGAGTTTTTTAAAAAACGCTATAAAAAAACTTTAAGTGAAAAATCTAGGAAATCATAACTCTTAACTCTTAATTTTAAACTCGGAGATAAATGCGTATAGTCTTTTTTGGTACACCTTTATTTGCAGTCTCGTCACTTAAAGCGCTAATTCAGGCTGGGGAAGAAATCTCTGCAGTCGTAACACAACCTGACAGAAAAAAGGGCAGGGGGCATCTGCTTTCGCAGTCACCTGTAAAACAAATCTCAGTAAGAAACGGGATAAACACGCTTCAGCCTGAGAAAATGAATGATGCTACCTTTCTGAATGAACTTTCATCAATCAGGCCTGAACTTATAGTGGTTGTGGCTTACGGAAAGATTCTTACAGAGGAGATCCTCAGGCTTCCTGCGCTGGGTTGCATAAATGTCCATGCATCACTTCTCCCAAAATACAGAGGCGCTGCACCGATTGCATGGGCGATAATAAACGGCGAGAAAAAGACAGGCATTACGACAATGCTTATGGATAAAGGGCTTGACACAGGCGATATTCTGCTTCAGGAAGAGCTTGAGATTAGTGGTGATGATACAACAGAAACCCTGACCATCGGGTTGTCTGAACTTGGAGCATCGCTGCTGCTTAAGACGATAAGCATAATAAAGAACGGCTCATTGAAACCACAGAAACAGTCAGGTGAGGCTACTTATGCGCCTATTATCAAAAAAGAGGATGGTCTGGTCAACTGGTCAAAGACAGCGGCAGAACTGTCCAATTTTGTGAGGGGAATGCACCCATGGCCCGGGGCGTATTGTTATTTGAATGGGGAAATGATTAAACTTATTGGTGTTAAGGCGATAGCCGGTTTGGGAAGGGCAGGGCGTATAGAAAAAGCGCGTGACGGTGAGTTTATTGCAGGCACAGGCAGCGGGCTGCTTTCTATTGTTGAACTTCAGCCACAGAACAAAAAAGTGATGCCGGCAAGGGCATTTCTTCTGGGAAGAAACATAAACGAAGGGATGTATTTCGATGAAGCGTAGATGGATAAGGGGATTGGTGTTGAGGTTTTTGTATCCAATGCTTATGGTTATCGGCTCTTTCAGAAAGGATAAAAAGGAACAGCTTCAGAGATTTATTATAAATCTTAACAACAGGCTTGTCAGAGCTGAAAATCCGAAGACAAAAAAGATACTGCTACTCTTGCCGCACTGCCTTCAGATAGATGAATGCACGATTAGGCTTACGCATAACATTTATAACTGTGAAGGATGTGGCAGGTGCGAGATAAAAGATCTCATTCAGATTGCTGATGATAATAAGCTTAACCTTTCTGTCGCAACAGGCGGTACTCTTGCAAGAAGGATTATAAAAGATTTAAGACCTGATGCAATAGTTGCTGTTGCCTGTGAAACAGACCTTAGCAGCGGGATTGTTGATATCTATCCTCTGCCTGTACTGGGTGTTCCAAACGAACGGCCTTTTGGACCATGCGTGAATACGCAGGTTAGTTTAGAGAAGGTGAAAGAAGCAATAAGATTTCTCAGCAGAGATACATAATATCCTTAATAAAATTATCTTTAAAAACCTATAGTTATAGCATATTTGATGACCTTTTCTTAGCCGGAGGCATTTAGCGCTTGGATATAACACTTGACCTCAGTGAACTTATTGATAACAAATAATGATTTGCAGATTAAATTTTTTTATTTGACCATTATACAGAAGGTGTTTTAATCTGTTTAGCTTACTTTTTTTATGAAAATTAGGCTATAAAAATCATACAAAGGAGGAATTTGATGAAGAAGTATAATACGCCCTTGATTGACGACCTTGAAAAGGGTCCGTGGCCAAGCTTTGTCACAGAGATGAAAAAAGCTGCCAAGAACAATGAGATGGCGAATGACGCTCTCGGTCATCTTGAAAAATGTTACAGCACTAAGGTTGGATACTGGAAACACGGCGGTATAGTCGGCGTTCTCGGCTATGGAGGCGGAGTTATCGGAAGGTATTCAGAATTAGGCGAGGAATTTCCGGGAGTAGCGCATTTCCATACCGTCAGATTAAACCAGCCGAGCGGATTTTTCTACACAAGCAAGGCGCTTAAGGAGATATGCGATATATGGGATAAATACGGAAGCGGCCTTACAAACATGCATGGTTCAACAGGCGACGTGGTTCTTCTGGGTTGCAGGACAGAATCGCTTGAGGCGGTATTCGCTGAATATTCCTCCCGCGGATGGGACCTCGGCAGTTCCGGTTCAGCGCTCAGAACCCCGAGCTGCTGCGTTGGCCCTGCCCGCTGTGAATGGGCAAACTATGATACCCTCGGGCTGAACTATGCGCTGACACAGGAATTCCAGGATGAGATGCACAGGCCGTCGTTCTCTTATAAATTTAAGTTTAAGTTGTCAGGTTGCGCCTGTGACTGTGTTGCATCACTCGCACGTTCCGACATGTCCATTATCGGAACATGGAAGGGTAATATCGTGATCGACCAGGCCGAAGTCAAGAATTATGCCAAGAATGGGATGGACATCAACGCCGAGATCGTGAATATGTGTCCGACCCAGTGTATCAGCTATGACGGCAAGGAAATGAAGATAGATAATGCTGAGTGCAACAGGTGCATGCACTGTATAGCAAAGATGACAAAGGCCCTGAAGCCTAGTGGTGAAAAAGGAGCAACTATCTGTATCGGCAGTAAGGCCCCGATTGTTGTCGGCTCTCTTCTTTCATGGGTTATCGTTCCGTTCATCAAGCTTGAGCCGCCATATACCGAACTGAAAGACTTAATCAGAAAGATTTGGGATTGGTGGGATGAGAATGCAAAGCCGAGAGAGAGAATCGGTGAGGTCATCGAGATGAAAGGCATGAGGTCCTTCCTTGAATATATTGGCGTACCGCCTATGCCGCAGCAGATAAAGGAGCCGAGAAAAGATCCGTTCATGTTCTACACGGAAGATGACATTGCTTCATTCAAGACAAAGGAAGCAGAAGAAAAGAAGACCGGTAAATATAAATTCTAAATAAATTATATATTTTAATGTAAGGAGGATATAGAAAGATGGCATTACCACAGAGAAAAACAGATATAGGCCCACCCAATTTTGAACAGTTTCTGCCGCCGGTAATTAAAAAGAACTATGGAAAATGGAAATATCATGAAGTTCTTACCCCCGGCACGATGGTGCATGTTGCTGAGAGCGGAGACAAGCTTTGGACAGTAAGGGTTGCATCTCCAAGACTCATAGCAACAGATACAATCCGTGAGCACTGCGACATCGCAGAGAAGTACTGTGACGGACACCTGCGTTATACGACAAGAAACAATGTCGAGTTTCTCGTGTCTGATGAGAGCAAGCTTGAGCCGCTCAAGAAAGATCTTACAGCCCGCGGCTTCAAGATGGGTGGTATTGGTTATGGTATCAGCAATATTGTCCATACCCAGGGATGGGTACACTGCCACAGCGCTGCCACTGACGCGTCAGGACTTGTGAAATCCATGATGGATGAACTCTATGAATACTTTGAGTCAAAGAGACTCCCCAATAAGCTCAGACTCGCGGTCGCCTGCTGTGTTAATATGTGCGGAGCTGTCCATTGCTCTGACATAGCTATTGTTGCGGTGCATACAAAGATCCCTACAATTGCCCACGCAAACTTTAAGAACATGTGCGAGCTTCCTACGGTCATCGGATCCTGTCCGACCCGCGCGATCAGCCCTGATACCGCACAGAAGAGTGTAAAGATCAACCCTGAAAAGTGTATGTTCTGTGGTAACTGCTTCACCGTATGTCCACCGATGAGCATCAAGGATCCAGAGAGAGACGGTATTGCAATCGTTGTCGGCGGTAAGGTCAGCACCTTAAGGACTAACCCGAAATTCTCCAAGCTCGTTATCCCTTACATCTCGAATGAGCCGCCAAGATGGCCGAAGGTTGTTGCAGCAGTAAAACACATTGTTGAGGTTTATGCTGCGAATGCACGGAAACACGAGAGGGTCGGTGAATGGATCGAGAGGGTCGGCTGGGAGAGGTTCTTCTCTCTTACCGGTATCGATTTCACATTCCATTCTATCGATGACTTCACCTTTATGAGAGATACCTTGAGGACGTCGCCAGCTTTCAAGTGGTAATATATTAGGGATTTAAGGACAAGGGCAGTCCCGAGAATCGGGATTGCCCTATTATAAACTCTATAAAAGCTATCATGGGGGTAAGGTATATGGAAACAGCTGAACTACAAGACAAAATTTTTGCCTTCGTACAGGCCGCACAAGGTAAAAAGAAACTGAAAGAAAAGGATATCATCAACGGCATGAACGCTGAGACCGGGATTGATAAGGATGTGGTTAAAAAGGCGATGAGGGGAATGATCGATGTGGGAAGGCTTATGTATTCCTACGGCGGTGGTGCAAGCTCAGTGGAAATTCCGAGTGAAGAGTATCTCAGGGAAAAAGGACTTATAAAGTAAATTCAGCGGTTTAATTAACTGATATTTGAAAGGCAGTGAAAGCTTTTATGCTTTAACTGCCTTTTTGATTTAAGGGTTGAGGGTGGTTGTGTGGCAGAGCCTAAGCCGTCAGGTTTGAGATTTTTCTGTTTGTGACGTGTTAGCGAAAGTATCTCGCATACTGTGTTCTTCCTCCATACTTTGAAGTCGCTTCTTCCCTGCCTCTGCCAGCACGGCAGAGGCAGGGTTTGTTGCACTTCAAGGTTGAATGTAGGATCCCCTCTGCAATTATTTTAAAGCCTTCCTTTTACCAGATTGTCAACAACAGAAGGATCTGCAAGCGTTGAAGTATCGCCGAGATCTTCTATCTGACCCTGCGCGATTTTTCTGAGTATCCTTCTCATTATCTTGCCGCTTCTTGTTTTTGGTAAGCCAGGCGCAAACTGGAGTTTGTCTGGTGACGCAATTGGACCTATAGCAGTCCTTACATGACCGATAAGAATCTTCTTGAGTTCTTCTAAAGGCTGTTGACCTTCCTTGTCCTTGAGGGTCACGTAAGCATAAATGCCCTCACCTTTAATCTCATGCGGAAATCCGACAACTGCAGCCTCTGCAACTGCCTCGTGACTTACGAGCGCTGACTCAACCTCTGCAGTGCCGAGCCTGTGTCCTGAGATATTTATGACATCATCTATTCTTCCCATGAGCCAGTAATCGCCGTCCTCGTCTACCCTAGCGCCATCTCCTGTCAAATACTTACCTGGGAACCTTGTAAAATACACTTCTTTTATCCTCTTGTTCTCAGGATCACCATACGTGCCCCTTAGCATCCCAGGCCATGGTTTTTCAATTACAAGATAGCCGCCTTCATTTACGCCCGCAGGGGAGCCGTCTTCTTTTATAACCTTTGGAGCAACACCTGGGAACGGCCTGTTTGCAGAGCCAGGCTTTAATGTCATTGCTCCCGGCAGAGGCGTTATGAGAATGCCGCCTGTCTCTGTCTGCCACCATGTATCAACAATCGGGAGCTTTTCTTTTCCAACATGAACATGGTACCACATCCACGCCTCTGGATTTATTGGCTCTCCTACGGTGCCAAGAACTTTGAGAGAAGAAAGGTCGTGCTTTTCCACCCAGCTCTCGCCTTCTTTCATTAACGCCCTTATGGCTGTGGGCGCAGTATAAAAAATATTAACCTTATGCTTATCAACTATATTCCAGAATCTTCCTGCATCAGGGTATGTGGGAATGCCTTCAAACATAAGGCTTGTTGCCGCTGCAGAAAGGGGGCCATAGACTATATAACTATGTCCAGTTACCCAACCTATGTCTGCTGTGCAGAAATGGATATCTTCATCGTGATAGTCAAATATCCATTTAAATGTAAGGTTGGTATAGAGTAAATATCCTCCTGTTGTATGAAGAACACCCTTAGGTTTTCCTGTGGAGCCTGATGTGTAGAGTATAAAGAGCGGGTCTTCGGCATCCATTTTTTCAGGTTCGCAATAATTCGCAATATCAGGGGCATTCATCTCTTCATGCCACCATACATCTCTGTCGGGCTCCATGTCTATTCCATCAACCCTTTTTACAACTATCATTTTTTCCACTGTTGGGCATTCACAAAGCGCTTCATCAGCATTTGACTTAAGCGCAACCATCCTTCCCCCCCTTACGCCTTTATCTGCGGTAATTATTAGCTTTGACTTACAGTCCTGAATCCTGTCCTTTAAAGCCTGCGCGCTGAACCCTCCGAAAACAATGCTGTGAATCGCGCCTATCCTTGCGCAGGCAAGCATTGAGATTGCAAGTTCAGGTATCATCGGAAGATATATAGTTACCCTGTCTCCCTTTTTGACGCCGTGCTTTTTCAGAACATTTGCAAACCTGTTGACCTCATAATAAAGCTGCTGATAGGTGTATGTTTTATATGAGCCGTCATCTGCTTCCCAGATGATTGCCGCTTTATTCCGTACAGGTGTATTTATAAACCTGTCAAGGCAGTTATATGAGACATTGAGCTTGCCGCCCTTAAACCATTTAATCTCGGGTTTTTCAAAATTGTATTCAAGAACTTTATCCCACTTCTTGAACCATGTAAGGTTTTTTTCAGCCATCTCCGCCCAGAAAGACTCAGGATCCTCAATAGATTTTTTGTAAATATCCTCGTACTCTTTTATGCTCTTTATGTGAGCATTTTTGCTAAATTCCTTTGACGGCGGAAATATCCTTTCTTCAGACATTAAGACTTCAATATTCTTTTTTGACATCCCTTGCTTCCTCCTTTTTTATGGTTTTTTCTAATGTCTCTTTTTAATATCAATTTGTGTTATCACTGATATTAAAAGATTAAGTAAATAATGTTCAATCTTTAGCATGTAATCAAGCCTTTGACCATTTCGGTCTTTTGTTAAATCTGCTAAGAATAACTGCTATAATCAGTATAGTCGCCGATATGTAGAATGCTAAGTCATATGAGCCTGTAGCATCCTTAATATATCCACCTATCAACGGCATCAAAAAGCCTAAACCCCATCCGAGGAATACTAATCCATAATTGAACCCGAGATTCTTTGCGCCGTAAAAATCAGCAGTAAATGCAGGCAATAATGCCAAACCGCCCCCGTATTGCCAGTAGGCGATACCCACCGCTAAGAATAATAGCGGTATGTTCCCAGTTTTCATAATATATGGGGTTGCAAGAACAAATAAGGCAGCAACAAGTCCATTTAAGGTATATGCGTTAGCCCTTCCAATTTTATCCGAATAAAGACCTGTGCCTACTCTACCAAAAGCATTTACTGCACCTCCGTAGGACGCTATCAACCATGCATTGGCAATGAAAAAGTCTAGTTTCCCCGCGGTCTTTGACAACATAGGAGCGTAGGTGGAATATAACCGGCAGGAGGCCATGAAAGCAGTTGGCCGGCAATAATAACAACTATAGCAAAAAAGACTCCCAAGCCGATGAAACTTCCAGAAATGCCGTAATTGTTCATAAGATATTTTGCCAAAGGAGCTATATATAGTGCTGCTCCTCCATATCCACCAACAACAAGACCTGCGATTAGTCCGCGTTTATGCGGTCCAAACCATTTAAGGGCAGCCGGCGTAGGAGCAGCATATCCAATGCCCATGCCTATACCGCCGAGAATTCCAAAACCTACTATTAGACCTGTATAGCTTTTCATCAGTCCGGCAATAATGCAGCCAGCTGCAAGAAAAAGTCCACCCATAGTAGCGCCAACCTTAGGACCGAATTTGTCCTGAATACGTCCTCCTGGAATCATAAAAAGTGCGAAAATCAGCCCGCAAAGGAAATAGGCAACTGTTCCTTGAGCATCAGTAAGGTAAGGCCAGCCTGCATTAATACCTGTCATTACTTCACCAGCATCCGCTTTTACCTTATTTACCAATACCCCTTTCCAAACGCTCCAGGCATAGAGAATTCCAAGACAGAGATTTATTGCCATTCCAGCAGAAACAACAACCCAAGCTCTTCCTGGTACTTTACCAATTCCTTCTGTCATTTTTCCCTCCTTGTTTATTAAACATGACTTCTATTATCAAAACTTTGATACTCTTTTTTATATCTATCAGCACCTCCTTTAAAAAAAAATAACTGATTCTAATAATCATTCAAGCTTGATTATCTCTCTTCTGATTGTTGTTTTGTAAAATGCGGCTCTAACAATCAAATTATCACTACAAAAATCATGCACTCATATCTTTAATTATGAAGCTCTGGATTTTTGATATAAGATAAAACACCTCTTTTATTGTCTTTTTTTCGAAGTTATTTAAATCATTAGGATTTATAAAATCATCAAGATCTTTTCCTGATTCTATCTGCTCGAACTGATGACGTATTTTTAAAAGCATAACAAACTCGAAAGCATACTCAAGTTCTTCTGCGTATTTTTCAACTAAGGGATGCTTGTTTCTTAATTCGTTTATCCTGTCTATTGTGGATGTCTCTTTTACGCCTTTTTCGATAGCAAAAAGGCGTAAAATATCAACAATTGGAGAAATTCCTTTTAACTCGATGTCCAGTTTGCCTTTGTGCCGACTAAGCTTATCGAATACGAATTGATTGAAAAAGCCGATAGGAGGTCTATTTTTTATTATTGTCTTTGCTATATTTTCCAGAAAAATCCGTTGGTCGCAAACAGTAGATATGATATAGTTTCGCAGGGCTTCAGAAAGTTTAAGGTCGCCGTATATTGGCCTGAAATCGAAAAATATAGTAGAGTTGCTCACTGTCTTTGTACTTGACTCATGCATAAAATCAAAAAAATATTTTTTCCACACTGTAAGAGGCTGGCAAAATTGCTGATTACTCGCCATATAATTTGCAGGATAGCGAGGAAATCCGCATTTCAGTAAACTGTCGCTGACTGATGATGAGAATGCCAAGAAATATTGTTTTATCAATTTTTCATTTTCATTCCTGTCAGAGTCAGCATATAGTATAGCGTTGTTCTGATCTGTCTTAAACGTCTGTTCTTTGCGACCTTCACTGCCGAATCTTATCCAGCAGTAATTCAAAGGAGGGCGGCCAAGATTTTTCTCGGTGATTTCAAGTATTTTCTTGAGCATCCGGTCATTTATCTCTGTGATTATCCTTGTTATATTGCTTGCCTTTGCCCCTTCTTTTAATAAAAGCCCAATAATTTTAACTGTCTTCTTTGAAACAGTGATTAGTCCATCAATGGTCTGCTGGTTTTCGATTTCCCTTGCTAAGGAGATAGGGGATGTCCCCTGAAGCATCATAAGGTCATGGTTTGTTATGATTCCCATGAGCCTTCCTTCATCAACAACAAGAAGATGGTGTATATTGTAGCGAATCATTTTTAGGAGCGCCTCAAAACAATAGTCATGTGCCTCTGCCTTAATAAGTGAAATACTCATTATTTTGCTTATTCTCTCATCAACGTTCCGTCCTTTTGATACAACCTTATCGCGGAAATCCCTGTCAGTAACTATGCCAACAGGGGCACCATCTGATTCAATGAGTACGAGAGAGCTGATTTCTTTCTTTGACATAATCTCGGCTGCTTCCTTAAAAGTTATATCATGAGGGGCTGTTGTTATCTCTTTTGTTGCAAGCTCACCGACAGTAGTTGTGAAAAGTAGTTTGTCCCCGCCGCCAAAGATAAGGCTTTTATTGTGCATCTCCTTAAATGTTTTATCTATATATTTATTAAGGAAAGATTTTAGAAAAAATTCTGCGAAAGCAGGGTTTGTGTCAAGGAGTTCATTGATAGTTTTCCTGCTAATTAAATAACAAGTGGTGTCTTCTATAGCAATAACACTAGTCCTTGATTTGTCCCCACTGACAACAGACAAAAATCCGAAGTTATCACCCTCGCTTCTGTAATCAATTAAAACCTCTTCATCATCTGTTGATCTTATTGAAACCTTGACCCCCCCTGTTTTAATTACCCTTAAATGTTCACTTGGAGGTCCATCCTGATGCAGGATTGTAAAACCTTTTGGATAAAATTCCATTGTGACATTTGCTGCAATTTTTTTTAATGTGTTTAAATCTAAGTGCTCAAATGGTTGTTTGTTAGCAAAAAATTCTATGACATCTTCAAGAAACATAATAAGAAGTAATAGCAATTAATATACCCAAATGAAATATTACAGGTAAAATAAATTTTGTTTAAAATCAATACATTACAAGGCAAAAATAAGTTTTTTTTATTTGCTTATAAGAGATAAATTTGAAGTTTTATTACAAAAAGTAGCAATAAATCCAAAGGCATAAAAAAAACAAGCAAAACAACAAGTTAGGTAGCGCTACAATAAGTAACCTTCAAAATAGTAATCGAGAAAAAAAGTAGCATTATTTTCGCTTTAAGCCCAATTTTTTCCGCTTCTCCCATAATGATTTTCTTGTAATTCCAAGCATATCCGCAAGCTTCTGCTCATTACGTTCTTCCTGATACTTTACTATGAACTCCTTGGTGTAATCTTCTATGGAAAGGGCTTTATCCAGTGACTCTGATACAAAGTTGGCAGATGCCATAATCCCCTCAGGTAAATGCTCCGGGGAAATTGTATTGCTCTCTGTTATAAGCACTGCCCTCTCAATAATGTTCTGGAGTTCCCTGACATTGCCCGGCCAGTTATAATCCATCAGCAAATTGAGAGCCTTATCGTCAATAAACTGTACATTTTTACCTATATCACAGGAATACTTCAGAAGGAAATACCTTGTA
>JAPLLK010000078.1 GCA_026387575.1 Nitrospirota bacterium
GCAAGGTTCATCAGCACCTGCTCAAGCTGATTGCTGTCGGCAAGAACTGTTATCGGCCGGTCTTGCAGTGTGGTTTTACACTCTATGTCCTCTCCAATCACCCTCTTCAGGAACTTCTCCACCTTTCTGATGATCTCATTCAGGTCTGCCGGCTTCCGCTCGCTGATCTGCTTTCTGCTGAACAAGAGGAGGTCCTTCGTGAGATGGGCGGCCCGGTCCGCGCCTTCGAGCATGTTTTCTATGTTCAGCCGCTGTGGGTCGTCCTCAGCCATCTTCATCAGCGCCACATGGCCGTAGCCGATGATGGCGGACAGGATGTTGTTGAAGTCGTGGGCCACGCCGGCGGCAAGCTGGCCTATAGCCTCCATCTTCTGCGCCTGACGGAATTGGTTTTCGAGGGCCTTGCGGTCTGTGATGTCTATGAAGCTGACAACAGTGCCTGTCACTTTCTTATCTTTTAATATGGGATATGCCCAAAATTCGATTTGTAAACTCGTTCTGTCCGCGCGCCAGAAAATTTCCTTATCACTGTGAAAATGTTCGCCTTTTTTGCATACCCTGTGGACAAGACATTCATCCTGGGGATATGAAGTCCCGTCTGCCTTTGTATGGTGAATAAGGTCATGCATATTGTTGCCCAAGAGGTCTTTTTCATCATGATAGCCGAGGATCTGGATGCAGGCTGGATTGCAGAATAAGCAATCCCCCATCTCGTCAAGCCCATAGATGCCTTCTGCCGTGGAATTCAGGATCAGCTCAATTTTCTCCCTGCTCTCTCTGATGCCTTCTTCCGCTTGCTTGTGCTCGGTGATATCGGCAATGAATGACAAAATCCATTTCGTTTTGGTTTCTGCCTGCTGAAACGCAGTTGCAGAGAAACTTACCATTATTCGAGCGCCATCTTTACGTATACGTTGTGTCTCAAAGTCCACAAAAGACTTGCCATCCGATATCTGCTGACGCACTTGGCGCTCCTCGTCAAGCTTGTCAGGCGGAACGATAGGTTTCTGTTTGCCTATCGTTTCATCAGCGCTCCACCCGAAAATAGCCTCGGCAGCGGGATTCCACAGCGTGACGTATCCTTGGGAATCAGTGGCTATGATGGCCAGAGGGGATAGTTGGATAATAGTTTGGATTGTTTCTGTTTTTTCACGCAGTGCCTTATCTGCTCGCCTGCGCTCGGTGATGTCCTGCACAATGGAACGGCTTTCCATAATCCGCCCCTGTGAATCACGGATGGCATTCACGTTCAAACTTACCCATAACAGTGTCCCGTCAGCCTTCTGCATCTGGAGTTCTTCGCCATGAATTGTCTCACCTGACAAAAACCGCTGGAACACCTTTTTTGCCTTTTCCTTGCTGTCAGGCGTGTCGGCATATAAATTAAGCCCAGGCATTCCCAACAGCTTTTCAATCCCATATCCGAGCATTTCAGTCATCTGCTTATTGCATCTTTTTATGAGACCATCAGTGCCGACAGATATATAGCCGTTAGGGGCATTGTCATAAAGGTCTTGAAACTGTTCTGTGCTTTTAACTAGGTTCTCTTCGGATTGTCTTGCCAGCCTGCTTATTATAAAGGCTGCTGCAAAAGCCAAAACGGCAATCAGGCCGAACAGTATGAGATCTATGGTAAATCGCCTGCTGAAATCAGCAAGGGCAATATTTTTTGGAATGCCGATGCTTATGAATATGCTGTTGTCAGTGCCTGCAACTGGGAGAAAGGAATAAATGCGTTTAATGCCGTCAATATCTTTAGTCTCAATCGACCCCTCGTGTTGAGTCAGGATTGCCTTTAGAAGTTCGCTTTCCTGTATTGTTTTTCCAATCCATTTCTCATGGTCAAGAGATCCCGACAGAATTTTGCCGTTACGGTCAAAGATAAGAAACACTGTGCTATGAGGCAGAGAGACCTGTTCTGTAAGCCTGCTTAATCTGGTCAGATCAAATGGGACAAAGACCGCGACCTGTGCCCTGCCCGATTTAGTTCTTGCCACATAGCCAATGGGTATGGCCGGCTTGCCTGTAATACGGCCTATCTGATAATCTCCGAATGCAATAGCATTGCTTTTTAGGGCGTGCTGAAACCATGCAAAGTTTGAGGCATTGATAGGTTTGGGCATTGGGGTAGCGCTGCAAAAGATATTGCCGTCAGGGCCTGCTGCACCGAGAGTGGTATATTGGGGGTTATGTCTTAGAATGTCGGCAAGAAATTTACTGCATGAAGCAGAATCGTGGTTGAGTATCGTCGGACTATGCGCAAGAGCAATGAGGAGTGTACGGGCGCCCTCAACCTTCTGCTCCACCAAACCAGATATAATCCTTACATCCGTTGTTACTTTCTGCTTTAATGCCTTTACTGCTGTCTGCCTTTGTTCATTCGCAGAATAAAGCAAAATAAACAAAACAGGCAACATAATAGCAAGCAGGAGAAGTACTATCTGCGAATGCAGGCTTGAAAACCGCTTCATTTTTTTAATCATTATCCTTGTCCCTTGTGCTGCTTGCACTTATAAGTTTAAGTTATGCGAGACACCTGACCTATTTCCCTGATTCTGCATCTTCTTTTTCTCCGAACGGAGCCTGCGCCAGCAGGCCTCGGGGTCATCCCTCTTTTCTTCTCTTTTTCAGCTCCTCCAGTTCCTTGAACGCCTTCTCCGCGCAGGCAGGGCACATGCCGTGGCTGAACTCGACCTGTGAATGTTCATGGATATATGATTCTATCTGCTGCCAGTAGCCCTTGTCGTCTCTTATTTTCTTGCAATAGGAGCAGATGGGCAGAAGGCCGCGCAGGGTTTTGATCTCGTTGATGCGCTGTTCGAGTTCTTTATTAGAGCGCATCAACGCTTCTTCCACCAGTTTGCGCTCAGCGATTTCCCTATTCAATTCATCACGCGAGGCCGTGATATTCCTCAAATTTGCCGTCATCAAGTCAAACGCCCTTGAGAGCTGGCCTATCTCATCCTTCGCGTCAGTGCCCACTTTAAAGTCCAGATTGCCTGAGCCTATGATTTCAGTCCCCTTGTGAAGTTTTGTGATGGGCATAACGACTCCTCGAGCAAGCACAATTGATATAGCCATCATGCCGGCGGCTATGATGGTCATTGATAACATGATCAGGAGATGAATTATTTCGTGAAAACGCTCTCCCTCTTCGTGTATCACTTTTGCCATTTCAAAGGAGCGGTTCACAATGGAGTGTGATTTGATCAACAGGCTGTTTACAAGCATGAACTCCTGTTCAAGCGCGATGGCGGCTTCCTTTTTGCCGGTCAGCTTCCTTTCACGGTTCTGAACAATACCTGAAAACAGGGCGCCAATGGCATCATAGTCCGTCCTGATCTGCCCGATGGCGACACGCTCCTCAGGATATTCAAAGCGCTCCTCCTGGAGATGCCCTGCAATTTGGTTGTATTTTATTCGCCACTGTCTCTTCGTCCTGTCATTTTTATAAAGCGCATATTCAGAAGTAAGACTTCCCAGTTCTGCCATGTCCCTGACAATTTCATCGGCAATGCCGGCCTCCTTGGACTCCCTTTCCCCGTATCGCGATACCAGGGTCAGGACAAGCCCGATAGCGAGAACAGTCGTTATGGACGAGGCCGCGATTACCGTGATCTTTGTCGTTATCTTCATGCTCTTTACCTGATAATGGTAACTGCTTCGGGCTTTACCTTTTTCAGCCCGTCCGTGTAAACAAAGTCAAGATAATCAGGGATCTCCTTTCTGTCAGTCAGCCTGTTCTTTATCCTCAACCGCGCGCCCTCTTCCATCAGCAGCAATAGTTGCTGCGGCATTTCAACGGTGAAGTCGTTCTTTTGCCATATTGCCTGCACGAAAGACGGTTCAAGCTTGAAACGTCTTGAGATGATTTGCTGGGCCTCCTGCGGGTTCTTTTTCGTGAATTCCTCCGCCTGAACCATTGCCTTCAAAAAGCGCTCTATTGCGGCAGGATGTTCCTTTACCCACTTCTCCCTGCTCAACAACAGGAAGTAGAAGGCGAGATTGCTCTGCGCCGGCCAGTTTTCCGCTTTTGTCCCGAGACGCTGTTTAATCTCTGAAATGAACGGCTCCCAAATGCTTGCGGCGTCAATGGTCCCTTTTGAAAAGGCGTCAACGATCCGGGCGGGCTCGAGATATTTGACCTTGATATCCTGAAAGTCCATGCCGTTCAAGATCAGAAATCTTGCAAGAAAGAATTCACCCTTGGTTTTTGAGGAAACCCCGACTTTCCTGCCCTTGAGATCAACGGGTCTTTCAATGCCGCGGTCTTTTCTGACAACGATCTCCACGGTGAGTGAGCGCGCTATTGAGCCGATAGCCCTGATATCGTCGTGATCAAAGCTGTAACTCGTGAGGACGAAGTCGGCGGCGGTGGCGATGTCGGCCTTGCCGGCCAGCAGGGCATCGGCGGCCTTCAGGCCGAAGTCAAATTCGTTGATAACAACGTCGAGGCCGTTGTCTGCATAGAATCCCTTCTCCTGTGCGATAAATGGGAGAAAACCATAACTTCCGGTATACGCAGCCAATGTTATCTTTTCACGCGCGGCTTGGGGCGCCCTGTCTTTGCACGATGCTGCAACTGCAAGGGCGGTCATGACCAGCAGCATTACTGTTATTTTCCTAACTATTGCCATAGCCCTCCCAATTCACTCAACTTATTAACATCTTATCTTCTCATTTTCTTAACTTTGGTGTCCACTTTTTTCAGCTTACCTCAACTATCAAGTTTATATGCAAATTCTACAGCAAAACAGTCTGCCTGTCAAAAATAGAAATTTTAAAGCCTCTGGCATAAATTTGAAAACAGCACAAATATGAGATAAATCATAACTGGAGCGGTTATAATGGGTTAGGATGGTATTAACATGAAGCCTACAGTAACAGAAAACGGAACGGTAATCAGGTTAGATAGGGATAATGCGGCAATCATGCTTGAAAGCGGCAGGGCATGTAAGGGTTGCGGTGCGGCGAAGATGGGCCTGTGCAAACCCAATGGCGGCATAAGCGTCTTAAACGCAAAGAATTTGGCCGGAGCCAGAATAGGGGATACTGTTAAGATAGGAATTGATAACAAGGTAAAGGTTAAAGGCTATCTCCTGTCATTCATAATACCGCTTTTTTCATTATTAGGAGGTGCGTTAGGCGGATATTTCATAGGACAGGAGATTCTCCTGTCAGGATTTGACGTCATAGCAGGATTTACTGCTCTTATTTTAGCCTCAGTCTATTCGTTCAAGAGATTAAAGGCGCTGGACAGGTCATCATCTCTTGTAATAACAAATATCATATCCGACAGTGTGTTTTCTGCTGAAATGCAATTAGATGAAAAATACAGATACTTATCGGAGGCAGAGTTATATGGATAATAACCAGAATGATATTTCCGGAGAAGACCTAAGGGCTGCACTCAGAGAAGTAAAGACGTATATTGACATCACCGAGGAAGACTTGAAGAAGATTTATGAAATTGCCCTGAGACACGCAAAAGAAAGGCTTGTCTCTAAGGTTCTTGTCCGGGATGTAATGACTAAGGATGTTATCGTTGTTCAGAAATACGACGATATTCATAAGGCGGCAAAAATTCTTTCAGAAAATAATATCAGCGGTTTGCCTGTAGTTGATAAAGAAAATTATGTTGCCGGCGTTATTTCAGAGGCGGATATTCTTTTAACTGCCGGCATGAGGAGAGGACATACATTCAAGGATGTCTTAAGACATATTCTTGGCGAGCCGCTGCCGGAACGTAAATCAGGGGATTTAGTGGGGGATATTATGAGTTCGCCTGCTATAACAACAAAACCTGATGTTGAGATAAGTGAAGTTGCAAGGGTTCTGGATGAAAAGAGGATTAAGAGACTCCCTGTTGTGGACAACGAAAATAAGCTCATTGGAATTATCTCGAGGGCTGATATTGTCAGGGCAATGAGTAAGAAATGAAGATAAAGGAATATCTGTCGAAAATGAAGGGCGGTGCTAAGAGTCCGCCCGGGGTTGGGTTGACAGAATTGCTCTGGTCATGGCTTGGCTCTGCGATTGGTATTGGGATCTGCGGTTATATTTCTTCAGAATATTTTGAGCCGAGGGATCTGACATTGATAATAGGTTCTTTTGGGGCATCGGCTGTTCTTGTCTACGGCGCCGTAAAAAGCCCTCTGGCACAGCCGAGAAATCTTCTGGGCGGGCATGTGATATCAGGGCTTGTTGGCGTTGCGGCATATCAATTATTCGGTGAAACGATATGGCTTGCTGCTGCAATTGGAGTATCTCTTGCTATTGTTGCGATGCTTTTAACAGCGACTCTTCACCCTCCCGGCGGGGCTACAGCGTTAATTGCCGTTATCGGAGGTGAAAAGATACATAACCTTGGATTCCTTTATGCCCTCGTTCCTGCGGGGGCAGGAGCAACCGTACTTCTGATTATTGCACTTATTGTAAATAACCTTTCAAGAAACAGAAAATATCCTGAATATTGGTTTTAAGTAGCTATGAGCTTTCAGTGATCTCCTATTCAACAGGCGTAATAATAGCCATAACCACAAGTTTCTCGCCTTTGTTTGCCTCAAAACCGTGAGGCAACTTGGGGTCGCAGAGTATGCATGTTTTTTCATCTGCCTCAATGCGTTCATCTCCGACGATAAATGTCCCCTTGCCCTGAACACAGTACAGTAGAAGCCTTAATGGTGCCTTATGCGGTGCAAGTTTCTGCCCTTCGTTTAAACACATCAAGGCAATTCTCATTTCGGGCTTGTCAGAAAGAATTTCTCTTGACATCTTGTCAGGCTGAAATTTAATAAACTTCTTCAGGTCTAATGTTTCCATAGATTCCTCCTTTTAGTTTTGATTATAAGTTGATTTTAGCACACAGCCGGTTTTTCTGTAAGGAGTAGGGTAGTATATTGTCAGCTTCATGATTTATTAATAACGCAGGAGGGAGAGGGCGCACTATGATATAAGTCATAATATTACCACCATCTCCACAATGCTATTGTAAATATTATTAAAAATACTAAAACAAGATTCATGTAAGCAAAGAAATAAAAGAGCTTTTCATAAAATGGTGTTAGAGATTTTTCTGGTGTCGGTATAAGTTTTCCCACCTGCGGCATGGCAAGGATTTTTTCTTCTCCGTGAGGTGCAGTCTTTAAAGAATCTGTAAGGTCATGGCCTGCGAGGTGTTTTGCCAGATGGGAACCATTCTTCCAAAGTTTGCTTCCTGTCATGTCATAAATTATTCCATTGTACACCACATATGCAGGGCGTCCCTCCTTCCCGTCAAAACTGTGTATATCTTCAGGTGTGAGGTCTTTTTTTGTTATTGATATATCAATCTTTCCTTTTATTCTCCATCTTTTTCTCATCCTTGGCCCTATGTATGTTGTCACTATAACTGCTGTTGATACCATAATCAGGAAGAGAATAATTTTTATGCTGAGCAATATTCCGAATCTTGTTGTGTATAAAACCTTCCACGAAGGGATTCTCGCAATACTAAGCAGAGTGCCTGTAATGGTCATGATTAGAATAGAGAGCCACCCCAAAAAAAGCTCTCCCTTTGGAAGTCCTTTTGAAGCATAGGCTGGTTTCAGGAGCAGGTGAACATAAAGTATTGTTCCAAACCATATAATTGCAAAAAACAGGTGTATATATCCGATGATGAAACGTATAACCTTCTGTGTCTTCGTCAGAGGTCTGTAAAGACCTTTGATCTTCATCTCGTCGAGAAAATTTTCACCTTTTTTAGTTAGTTTACCTCCTCCGATTGCATCGACATGGCATTCTTTACACTCAAATCCTGTCTGGCGGGCATATTCAGCTGTTGCATGTGACAGAGAAGGAATCAGGAACAATAAAAATAGAAGCGCAGAGGAAAGGGGACCAACGGTAGAAATCCAGAATGCACTTTTATTTGTCATCCCGCGCCTCTATATTATTATTTGCCCCAAGTTATTGCCTGGACAGGGCATATGTCTATTGCCTCCTGACAATTGCAGGTATTGCATTTTTCAGGGCCTATCACCCATGCTTTATCGTCCCTAAGCTCAAATACCTCAGGGCAAACTTCAATGCATGAACCACAGCCTATGCATGTTTCATAATCCACTACAGGTTTTTCCATAAGTCCTCCTTTTAGAGTGATTTTAGAAAATAAGACATTTCGCTTCCATGATGTAAATCATATTATAAAATAATATGAAAACAAGTGCCGCATTTAACCCATTTGAAGTCAAGGATACTTATAAAGAACTGGTGCAGGGAGTATAACCAAATCCGGCCGCATAGTGCTTTGGGCTACAGGCCACCAGTTCCGGAGGCTAAAATGCCAGTTAATTTCTTGGAAAGCGCTACCTTAGAAGTAGTACAATGATGTGGGGCAGGTCATTCATGAATATGTTAAGGAAAATTGATAATAATGTAATTGTTATTTCGCTGCTGATGCTTCTTACTTTTATTGCCCTTTTTATCTGCAGGGTGCTGGATGATAACAGGTTGACAAGCTGGGAATGGGCCTTTTTGTATGCTGATCCCGCAATAATCTTTCTTATTCTCATATTTTCCATTTTCATAGCTTATTTTCTTTCGAGGCTCCCATTTGTCGACAAGCATCCTGTGCTCTTTCTCTTTACTTTTTCATTTGCAATATCATTTCTCTTCTGGAGAGAGCCTGAGATTATTCTGGATGCATCAAGATACTTCACGCAGGCAAAACATCTTGAGGTTTACGGGGCCGGATATTTTCTCAGGGAATGGGGAAAGGCAATACCCGCGTGGACAGACATGCCGGCAATGCCCTTCCTTTACGGCTTGATATTTAAGTTTTTCGGGGAGGCAAGAATCTACGTTCAGATTTTTACGAGCATCCTTTTTTCGTTGACAGCGGCCCTTACATATCTCATCGGCAGCACAATCTGGAACAGGGATACAGGCTTGATTGGCGGAATTCTTTTTCTGGGCATTCCTTGTATCTTTGTCAATGTTCCATTGATGATGGTTGATGTGCCGGTAATGTTTTTTGTTGCACTTTCAGTTTTCCTGTTCATTAAAGCGCTTGAGCATGGCAAATTATTTACCGTTGCTTCCGCATGTTCCATTGCATTTACCTTTCTTACGAAGTATTCAGCGTGGCCCATGCTCTCTGTTCTGGTTGTGATACTCGTCGTTTACATTATCAGGGAATCGGGCGAGAGAAGAAAAATCATAATCAGGGGAATGCTTATTATGTCGGTTGCGGGATTATTAGCAGGAGCAGTTATCCTTTACAAGCTTGATGTGTTTTCAGAACAGATGAGATTTTTGCTCAGCTTTCAGAGACCCGGATTAAAAAGATGGGGCGAGAGTTTTTTATCAACCTTTTTCTTTCAACCGCATCCCTTTATCACTATTGCTGCCGGATATTCTGTTTATTCTGCAATCAGAAAAAAGGATTTGAAGTATCTGATTATATTATGGATGGTTCTCCTTGTATTGCTGTTTCAGATTAAGAGGTCGCGCTATATCATGATGATTTTCCCTATGTTAAGCCTCATGGCTTCCTATGGCCTGATGCATGTTAAAA
>JAPLLK010000026.1 GCA_026387575.1 Nitrospirota bacterium
CTCATACAGGACAGCCTCTGGAAAAAATACAGACTGACACAGACAGGGATTTCTTCATGTCAGGAGCCGAGGCAAAAGAATACGGACTTGTTGATGAGGTAATACATACTATTAAAAGCAAGTGAAAAATTAGAAGTTAAAAGTGAAAAATTAACAAACTTCTGAAACTTTCAACTTTTAATTCTTAACTGTTAACTTTTTTGTTTGGAGGTTTGATGCCTAAAAAAGATGAAAACATCCTGAAATGTTCATTCTGCGGCAAGGGACAGGATGAGGTAAAAAAACTTATTGCAGGCCCTACCGTTTACATATGCAATGAATGCGTGGAACTCTGCAATGAGATAATGGCTGACGAGCTTTTTCCAACAGCAGAAACAGCCGCGCTTAAAAAACTGCCTGCGCCAAAAGAAATCTATCAGTTCCTTGATGACTATGTTATCGGACAGGAAAAGGCAAAAAAGATACTTTCAGTTGCAGTGCATAATCACTACAAAAGGATTTATCCCGTCAAAGTCGGGACAAAAACAGATGTCGAACTGCAAAAAAGCAACATACTTTTGATCGGACCCACAGGCACAGGAAAGACGCTATTTGCTCAGACGCTCGCAAGGTTTCTTGATGTGCCGTTTACAATGGCAGATGCAACAACACTCACAGAGGCAGGATATGTAGGAGAGGATGTTGAAAATATAATACTCAAACTCCTTCAGGCGGCAAACTATGACGTTGAAAGGGCACAGAGAGGAATAGTTTACATAGATGAGATTGACAAGATAGGCAGAAAATCAGAAAACCCCTCAATAACGCGCGATGTCTCCGGAGAAGGAGTGCAGCAGGCACTGCTTAAAATAATTGAAGGCACAATTGCAAACATACCTCCGCAGGGCGGAAGAAAACATCCGCAGCAGGAGTTTATACAGGTCAACACCTCGAACATACTCTTTATCTGCGGCGGAGCATTTATCGGACTGGAGGATGTAATAAAACAAAGGACAGGCAAAAAGACCGTAGGCTTTGGCGCTAAGGTTCTAAAGGCTTCGGAAAGAAAAATCAGTGATGTCTTAAGCATCGCAGAGCCTGAAGACCTGATAAAATACGGGATGATACCTGAATTTGTCGGAAGGCTTCCTGTTGTTGCAACCCTTGATGAGCTTGATGAGGCAGCCCTCGTAAAGATACTCACAGAGCCTAAAAATGCCTTGATAAAACAGTATCAGAAACTGCTTTCTTTTGATAATGTGCGCCTGCGGTTCACGGAAGGCGCTCTAAAGGCAATAGCAAAAAAGGCGACAAAGAGAAAGACAGGCGCGCGGGGGTTAAGAGCAATCCTTGAGGAGGTAATGCTTGATGTGATGTATGAGATACCGTCGCAAAAAGGCATAACAGAATGTCTTATTAATGAAGACACGATAATCAAAAAAGAAAAACCCATCCTCGTATACGAAAAGCAGGCAGAATCAGCGTAAGAACTCTGTGCTTTAAACGCCTGCCCATTGATACTTGCAAGGAAAACACGGCAGGGCTTGATGTAAAAATGGGAATTAGGCTGAAAGCCTTTCTCCCATGGTCTTTACAATATCTGATCGAGAGATAAGGCCGATGAGTCTTTGCTCCTTATCGACAACAGGCAGTCTTCTTACTTTGCGCTCGTCCATCAGCCGCACCGCTTCACTGATTTCGGTATCAGGATGAATGGTGACTACAGGCGATGTCATAATATCACCCACAATATGCCCCATCTTTCGCTCAGGAATCGGATGTCCAAGGACATGGCGCAATAAATCCTTGAACGTATGTGGCCTCCTCGATCCGACCATTGAAACTACATCCGCTTCAGAGATGATGCCAACCACATGATTTTCCCTGTCAACTACCGGAAGCCCGCTGATATTGTTCTCTGCAAGGATATTTACAGCGCGGGTGATATCTTCAAACTTATTTACCGAAAGGACATTTCTTGACATGGCAGCCCTCACACACGTAGCTGAAGCAGCCCTTGCGCGTGCATGCCTGCACGCGCAGGAATAGATTTTTCCCAGAACCTCTGCAGAGAGATTCAGGTTGAGCTTCATATCCTTTATTGCAGATGCAACATCTTGGTCACAAATATCGTCTTTCATGATTTCAAGATTATTATTCATAAAAACCGTCCCTGATATGAACTTTATAAGTACATAATAATCTCAGAAGAGTTAATATGCAAGTGGAATCATTACCGTCCCAACGTTGAAATATGTGACTTGAAGAGAAACCGGCAGGGTCTTCTCCCTAAAAGTTGGGCACTCAAAATGTTAGTTTTCTGGCAAAATTAATACCTGTAGAAAGGGGGATTTTGCCATGAAAAAGTCGAAGTTCACAGAGGAGCAGATCAGCTTTGCGCTGAAGCAGGCGGAGACGGGTGTAGCGGTTACGGAAGTAATCCGCAAGATGGGAATAACCGAGCAGACGTTTTATAGGTGGAAAAAGAAGTACGCAGGGCTTGGGCCATCTGAACTGAGGCGGCTTAAACAACTCGAAGATGAGAACCGCCGGCTCAAGCAGATGGTGGCGGACCTGAGCCTGGATAAGCATATGCTTCAGGATGTGCTGTCAAAAAAAATCTAAGGCCTGTCAGGAAGCGCGTTCTGGTTGAGCACCTGCAAAAGAGTTATCAGGTAGGGCAGCGCAGGGCATGCAAGGTGTTAACATTTGCCCGCTCAACCTGCTATTACAAGAGCAAGGCAGACAGGCAGGCCGCATTAAGAATGAGGATAAGGGATATCGCTGCGGTGAGAGTGCGATATGGGTATAGAAGGATTCATGTTCTTCTTAGGAGGGAGGGATTGCAGATTAACCATAAGCGCGTATACCGGCTTTACTGTGAGGAAGGACTGAATCTGAAGAAAGCAGTAAGAAAGCGAAAGAGAAGTGGTGCCGCATTGCGGGTTCCGCGGCAGCAGGCCGGAATGATCAATGACATCTGGTCGATGGATTTTGCCGCAGACAGCCTCTTTGATGGGCGGCGTTTCAGGGTTTTGACGATAGTGGATAATTTTAGTCGGGAGTACCTGGGATTCGAGGTGGCTCAGAGCATCAAAGGGGCTCAGGTAGTCGATGTGTTGAACCGCCTTAAATATACTAGAGGGATTCCCAGAAGCATACGGGTTGATAACGGAAGCGAATTTGTCTCGAAGGCAGTGGATAAGTGGGCATATGAGCATGCAGTGAAGCTTGACTTTTCAAGACCGGGAAAGCCCGTTGATAATGCATTTGCGGAGTCTTTCATAAGAAGTTTTCGTGATGAGTGTTTGAACGTAAATTGGTTTTTGTCTATTGAAGATGCTAAGATTAAAATCGAAGCATGGCTAAGGGACTACAATGAGTTCCGGCCACACAGTTCTTTGGACAATCTGACACCAAGTGATTTTGCCAGAATTGCTGTCGGTGAGGCAGCTTAGATTGCCGGATTTCTAACACAAAGGGTAGTCCAGTTTTTGGGGGAGTCTCAGGCAGTTGGGATACTCTAATTATGATTGGCACAACAAGATGGGGTCAGGTCACGGCTGTTTTAAGATTGCTAGCGAATGTTCTTTAACCCTGCTGCAACAGCTTAAAATTATTGGCTGTCCCTCTGCCATCCGAATATCCATGAATCAGGCCAAGTTGATTACTAATTCAACCTTTTGCTACCATTTTATATTTCTGATAACGAGGGGGGTAATAATAGTGGTTACAAGAGACATGAGCACTATCGCCACATAAATATCCTGGTTGATGATTCTGGATGACAGCCCTATAAGCGCGACTATCATGGCTACTTCACCACGGGGAGACATCCCGAACCCGATGATTAACGACTCAGTCTTATTGTAACCGGCAATTTTTGCAGTAACTCCGCATCCGAACACCTTCGTTATTACCGCGACAAGAAGCAATGCCACAAAAAACGGTAGGACAGATATTGATAGTTCCCTGAGGTTAACCAGTATTCCAAGACTTATAAAAAATACTGCGCCAAAGATTATATGAATGTATTCTGCGCCTTCTTTAAGCTCCTTACTGTTTTTAAACTTCACTCCTTCAAATACGGCCCCTGCGAGAAAGGCTCCGACAATTGCCGAGAGCCCGATTATTTCGGCAATGGAGGCATAAAGGAAACAGAACATTATTGACATTATGAATAAAAAATCAGGAAAATCTCTGGCAAATTTTTTCTCGTCGATTTTCAGGAATATATTTTTTACGTAAGGTGCAATAAGAATCCCCGCTAACAAAAAAACCACAGATTTTATTGCCGTTTTAAAAATATCCGAAACTGCTATAACTCCATTTGCAGACTGAATGGCGATTGAAAGCGCCAGCAGCGCAAGGACATCATCTATTACCGCAGCGCCTATTATTGCCTTTGCTGCAGGCGTGTTCAGTTTCTTCATTTCCTCCAGTACCTTTGCTGTAATGGCAATGCTTGTTGCCGTTAGCGAAACACCGATAAACATTGATTCCTTAAACTCATAATCAAATAAATATCCTAAGAAATAACCTGCCATCCATGGTACGATAAGCCCTATCAGCGCTATAAATCCGTATCTTATCTGGTATACTTCTCTGATTTTAAATTCAAGCCCTATGGAGAAAAGAAGCATTATTGCCCCGAGATGTGCCAGCATTTTAATAGCGACAGAGTATTCAATGATATGCAGAAGGCTCGGGCCCATGATTATCCCAATAATTATTACTCCCACTACTGCTGACTGGTTAATCCTTGAAGACAAAAGATAACCGCCAAGGGCAAACAGCAGTATCAGACTTATCTGAAGTTCAATGCTCATAGCTTTTTATTTTTAAAAGAATACCATACCTACTTTTTAAAAGTATATTCCTTCATCAGATAAAATCTAAAACAAAAAGCCCTTGAAAATTCTTCAGGGGCTTTTTTATAAAAACACTCTACATTTAGATTACGCTTTAACAACAAGCACAGGACACGGTGCATGTCCGATAACTTTTTCAGTAACACTGCCCATAAGAAGCCTTTTCATCCCAGTCCTGCCGTGAGAGCCCATAACTATTGCATTTATGTTCTGTTCTTTTGCAATGTTGGTTATTGCCTGATAAGCCTCTCCTTCTCTGACAAATGTCTCTGTCTTTATGCCTGCTTTCTCTGCCTGTTTTTTCACCTTCTCAGCATGAGTTTTAGCTTTTTTTATCAGGTCTTCCACAATACCGGGAGCTTCGCCATAGAATTCAGCCGGGACATCCACAACAGATATGACTTTCAGATCCCCGCCGTATGATTTTGCAAAATCTATGGCTTTATTTGCCGCGATATCGCTATGTTTCGAGCCGTCTGTTGCAAGGAGGATATTCTTCCATCCAACTGTAGTTCCTCCGGGCACGACAAGGACATCTTTCTTGGTATGCCCTATAACCCTTGCTGTTACGCTGCCTACGAGAGCCCTTTCAAGCCGTGACATCCCCCTTCTGCCCAGAACGATTATCCCGCAGTTTTCTGAATCTGCAATGCCTACAACCCTCTCGTATATCTCGCCTTCTTCACAGACAGTTTTTATAAGCGCCTTTTCCGCCTTTGCTATCTTCTCAGCCTCTGCAAGGGCGTCGTCGCATGGTTTCCTGAGCGATGCCCTTATATCCTTTACCCCCACAAGTTCCATCTCCCCTTCATAGGGAGGGATTACAGATACTACTGTTATCCAGCATTCCTCATCATTTGCAAGCCTGAACGCCTGCAAAAGCGCATTCTTGCTTGATTCAGAGCCGTCAAATGCGACTAATATTTTTTTATACTTTCCCATGTTCCAGTTCGCCTGCGTGAAGAAGTTTCTCTGCCCTTCTTCCCTGCCACATGGCTTTCAACACTATGAATGCTCCAATAAGAAGGGCAAATGCCATTATGATAAAGCTCGTTGTCTTCAAAACCTTCACAGTGCCTTCACTAATTGTTTGGATAATCCCAAGCTGTGAAAGATACACAGGCACCATCAATGCGCGGCTGAAAAGCACGATGACCATAATAACGCCCATAACCATCTTTATCATAAACGGCTTTACATATGTGGTGCCTATTGCTCCAAGCTGTATTCCAAACAAAGAGCCTGCGAGGATAACCATTGCCAAACGGATATCAACCAATCCGCTCATGGCATACTTGAACGAACCTCCGAGTCCCATGACAAATGCTATCACAAGCTCTGATGCGGATGCCATAAGGCTGGGCGCGCCTAATACATATATCATTGAAGGAACACCTATAAAACCGCCGACTGCTATTGTTGCGGCAAGCATCCCTGTTGCAAAACCCAGAGGAATCGTAAAGAGAACAGAAATTCTTGCGTTAAGGCTTTTGAAATAAATCATTGTGCCCGGGATATTTATTGACTGAACCCATTTTGCAAGTTTCGTTGCATTTTCCTCTTCATGCATACTGCCTGATTTATATGTCTTCCATGCATCTATCAATACAAAACCGCCGACTATTGCAAGTATTACAACAAAGGCAGCGCTTACATACAGATTGGAACCCGCATCACCAAAACTCTTCTTAATGTTCTCTTGTATGTGCGCACCATAAAGAACCCCTGCTTCAGCAGAGATTCCGAGTATAATGCCGAGCTTAACATCAACCTGCCCGTATTTAGCACGCTTAAGCGCCCCGATGAGGGCCTTGGGAAATTTATGACACATATTGCTGGCGACTGCGACCAGTCCTGGAACTCCAAGGCTCATCATGGCGGGCGTGAGAACAAATGCGCCGCCGGAGCCTATGAAGCCGCTCACAAGTCCTCCAACAAACCCCACTATAAAAAGATAGGATATGTTCATCACGTCGAGATTGATAAAGTTTGCTGCCAAGTCCTGCATATTATTTAACCTCCTTCTTTTTTTTCGCCTCTACTCCAAGGACAGTCCAGAAGTCGCCTGTAAACGAGCCGTGTATGAATGAGAATAAGAATGCAGTCACTATTGGTAGCACAGCATACATCCCTCCTCTGCCGAAGTAACTGGTGATCATGTTCTGCTTCAGAAGCAGAACAGCATAAAGTGCTATTGAAAAAATCCCCATGAATATCATCTTTCCGATGGGTTTCTTTCTCACATTTTTGTTGTATCCTGATGCCATCTCTCCTCCGTTAATCTTTAAGTTATTTGCTGCCTGCCGCATTCACTGCAAGATCAGATGTATAGAGCCCCTGCCGGACCTCTTGGCTTGTCTTTTCCTTGGGCTGTGCATCTTCCTTGAGAATCTCTCTTGCTGTTTCGAATTCTCCTGCCTCTGCAAATGTTGTTGCAGTCATAAGTGTCTCAAATCTCTTTGTGAGTTTGTTTAGTCCTTTCATTTCCCCCTCCTTTTTTGTTACGCCTCAGCCTTTGCAGCCATTATCGTAACGATTGGTTTTGTTATGCTTTTGAGCATCTTCTTGATGTCCAATAATTTTTTATCGCCTGAAAGATTTGGGCTTAAGAGAATCATGTCAATGCCGGGCTTATCTTTGAGGAAATCTTTTATCACCTGTATTATTTCACCTGCTTTAACCCCAGATAAGAAATCAATATTGGCATCCCTGCATTTTTCAGAGAAGTCGTTTATCTTTTCTGCTGCTTCTTCTTTTATCTCTTTCTCCTGTCCGCGCATAAGCTCCCTCATCGTTTCAACATCTCCTGCCTCTGCAAATGCTGCCGCTGCCATGACATCTTCAAAAGTTTCCCTTGCGCGCTTGCTGTAAACCATCAACACAGCCACCCCTTCATTCAGAGCCTTTGCAAGCTCAAGCACATAGTAAAAACCCTTGTCGCAGTCTTCACCGCCTTTTGTTACGAATAAGAGCTTTTCCTTCATATCCTCTAATGCCTCCCTTCAAGCTTCTGGGATATATAAATCAACATACGTGCCAGAGCGAAACATATTGAATTAAAAAGATTTTTTAAATTAGATGGGGCCGACCCCTGTTTAAATATGGAACGTGGGTGAACGGTGACGTTATATATTCATCATAAAGTGAAAATTATATTTGACAGCACAAAAACTTCTTGCGGTTGTGGTTGTGTTCCGCCTTTTAAGACGAAAATGATGTGGGGTAGGTCAGTGCAACCGCCGTTGTTTTTTATTTATATAAATAGTACAAATGAAATACGCTTGTCTTTCCAGTGGAACTTTCTTATTTATTGTTTATTGCCGGACAGATGCTATACTATTTGCATTATGACAATGTTCCCTGTAAGTGAGGCAAAAGCCGATGCATTAAAGGCAAAAATGCATGCTCTTAACATTCGTGCTCAGGATATAGAAGAATCTTTTATCCGCTCAGGGGGCAGGGGCGGCCAGAATGTGAATAAGACATCCACCTGCGTTTATCTCAGGCATGTCCCGACCGGGATTGAAGTTAAATGCCAGAAGGAACGCTCGCAGTCCTTGAACCGCTATCATGCAAGGGTAATCCTTGTGAAAAAAATAGAGCAGCTGATAAAAGGCAGGGAAAGCGAAGAAAGGCAGCGGATTGAAAAAATCCGGCGACAGAAGAGAAAGCGTTCAAAAAGGGCAAAGGAAAAGATTCTCGCTGAAAAAAGAATCGTATCTGAAAAGAAAAGGCTCCGCTCTAAGATTGATACTTATGATATTTAAGCGCAGTTTCCATGCCAGCTTATCTTTTTACCCTTAATACTCCATCCATTGACGCTATCTTCTGTATGATGGCTGCAAGCTGTTTTTTGTCCCTGACCTCAATAATGAACGTAATCTGCGCTTTCTGGTCAGGAGTTGAAATTGCCTGAAGATGACTGATATTGACATTCTCGGATGACACAAGAGTGCTGAGGTTGGCAAGCACACCAGGCTTATCCACTGTTTCAACCAATAACCTTGCAGGATATGTTGCTTCGCCGTCCTGTCTCCACTCAACATCAACAAGCCGCGCATTATCAACTGCAAGCCTTTCAAGATTGTGACACTTCGTGTTATGGATTGTCACCCCTTTGCCCCTTGTAATAAACCCTACGAGGCTGTCTCCAGGCAAAGGGTAACAGCACTTTGCCGTATGGTAGAGGATGTTGTCTATTCCCTTTATGCTTATCCCTTTCTGTTCTGCTAAAGGCTTAACGGGTTTTAGAGCAACCTCTTCCGCAGGTTTTTCAGGCATCAGTTTATTTATTACCTGATGCGGTGAGATTTTCCCGAACCCTACTGATACAAAAAGCTCTTCAAGTGAAGATACCCCCAGAGACTTTGCTGTTTGCAGTATCTCATCGGATTTCATGAGCGCATTGCTCATATTATGTTTTTTCAGTTCACTCTCCAGGATTTTAATGCCAAGCTCCACTCCCTGCATCCGCTCTTCTGCATTTATCCACTGTTTTATCCTGGTCTTTGCGCGCTGTGTTACAACGAATTTCAGCCAGTCCCTGCTCGGCTTGTGCGCCGGAGAGGTTATTATCTCCAGTGTATCGCCGTTTTTTAGCTGATATCTCAATGGCACAATCCTGCCGCCAACCTTTGCGCCTACACATTTGTGCCCGACCTGCGTATGAATGCTGTACGCAAAATCAACAGGGGTTGAACCTGCAGGAAGTTCTTTGATATCGCCTTTGGGAGTAAAGACATAAACAACGTAAGGCGCAACAGCGCCCTTTAGCTCTTCAAGAAAATCCTTTGCGTTGGGAAGCTCTTGCTGGGACTGAACCAGCTCTCTGAGCCATGCGATATACCTGCTGTCTTTTTCAGTGAGAGCGCCTTTTTCTTTGTATTTCCAGTGGGACGCTATACCCTCTTCCGCAACCCTGTTCATATCAGCAGTTCTTATCTGGAACTCAATCCTTTCGCCCTTAGGCCCGATTACTGTCGTGTGCAATGACTGATACATATTTGATTTCGGGACGCCGATGAAATCCTTGAACCTGCCCGGCACAGGTGTCCAGAGCGAGTGGATGATTCCCATAATTGCATAGCAATTGGCTTTTGTGTCTGTGATAATCCTGATTCCAAGGACATCGTGTATCTGCTCAAATGTAATGCTCTGCTTCTGCATCTTCTGATAGATGCCGTAGGAATGTTTTACCCTGTATGAGACCTTCCCTGCTATATTTTCCTCTTTGAGCCTTGTCTCTATTTCCTTTACAACCCCTCTGAGATAACCTTCCTGTTCCTCTTTTCTCTTTGCAATCTTCCTTACAATCTCTTCATGCAGTTCAGGCATCATAAACTTAAAGCTGAGGTCTTCAAATTCTGTCTTCAGCCAGCCAATCCCGAGCCTGTTTGCTATTGGCGCATAAATATCAAGCGTTTCAGCCGCAATCCTCTTCCTCTTTTCTTCCGGGAGGTGTTCAAGTGTCTTCATATTGTGAAGCCTGTCGGCAAATTTTATTAGTATGACGCGCATATCCTCTGCCATTGCCAGAAGCATCTTTCTGAAATTTTCCGCCTGCGCCTCCTCTTTTGTCATGAACTCCATCCTACTTAATTTCGTAAGGGCATTTACAAGGAATGAGACGTCATTCCCAAAATGGGATTTTATGTCTTTTGCCGTTATGGTTGTGTCTTCGATTGTATCGTGGAGAAGCCCTGCGGCAATAGTGGTTGTATCCATCTTCATAGCCGCAAGAATAGATGCGACAGCGAGGGGATGTTCTATATACGGAGAGCCTTCTACCCGTGTCTGATTGCCGTGAGCCTCACTGGAAAAGATATATGCCTTTTTCAGGAGTTCAACATCTGCATCAGGGTTGTAAGAAAGCACTTTTTCTATTAAGTCGTCAATCGTTACAACATCTTCAGCCATGAGTTTATTATACACCCTGCAGGGACAGTTACGAATTATGAGTCAGTAGTGAAAAGTTTTGAAAAACTCTTATCTTTAGAGTCTCGCCTTTTTATATGCTTTGTCTTAATGCCTTGAGACTTAACTGGAGATAGCTGCTTCCGTTATATTCATTCAGGGCCGGAGTAAATACAGCGTCCACCGCGCCGGACACCTCTGTGCTTCCCATATCAAACCCTATTGCATCCACTGAATGTGAACCGTGTTTTAGTTTCATTTTCAGGTGATTGTTGCCTACTATCCTTGGATTGACAACCTCCAGTTTCCTGGCTGCAAGGAACGGTTCTGCATTAGAGTAACCAACCGGCTCAAGCATTGCAATCTCCCTGATAAGGCCATGGTTAACCTCAGAGAGCGCCACATCCGCATCAATCTCCAGTGAGGGGACAAGATCTTCCTTAGACAGAGCGGTTTCAACTATGCGCTGCATCGCCTTTTCAAAAAGTGGGATGTTTTCAACCTTAAGCTTTACGCCTGCTGCCTGCCTGTGTCCTCCGAAAGACAGGAGAAACTCTTTGCATTCAGCAAGCCCGCTGCGCAGATCAAAAGAAGAAATGCTCCTTCCTGAGCCTTTTGCGATTCCATCCTCTATGGAGAGGATAACTGTGGGACGGTAAAATTCCTCTGCTATTCTTGATGCGACAATTCCGACAACGCCCTGATGCCATCCCTCTCCTGAGAGCACTATTATTGCCGGTGCGTCATGCATAACCCTTAATGCCTCGCGGGCTTTTTGATAAACCGCTTCTTCTATTTTCTGTCTCTCAGAGTTCAGCCTGTTAAGCCATGAACCAAGGTCTTCTGCTTCTCCTTCTGTCTCTGACAAGAAAAGACGGACTACATCACTGGAATCAGAAATCCTGCCTGCCGCATTTATCCGAGGTATCAGGGTGAAAGATAAAAGCCCTGCTCTGAGTTCTCTTTTGTCAAGGCCTGCTACGCTTTTGAGCGTCCTTATCCCCTGCCTCCGGCCTTCATGAATAAGCTTCATCCCTTCTTTCACAAGAATTCTGTTTTCGCCTGTGAGAGGAACAACATCTGCCATTGTGCCGATTGCTGCAAGGTCTAACAAATCGTGAACCGTGGACTGTGAACCGTGAACCGTGGATAATGCCTGTGCAATCTTGAATGCCAACCCGGCGCCTGAGAGAATTGAGAGCGGAGAACTGGAAGATGAAAGCTTTGGATTTATTACTGTAACCGCCTCAGGCAGTGAATAGTCAGACTGCTCACTGTTCACTGACGACTGCCGGCTGGCAACCGGTTCATGATGGTCTGTTATGATGACGTCAATCCCTTCCTTTTTTGCGCAGGAAGCGGCATCAAAAGATGTTATGCCGCAGTCAACAGTGATTATGAGGGTTGCGCCAAGCTTCTTTGCGGTTTTTACAGCAGCAGGATTAAAGCCGTATCCGTGAGCAATCCTGTCGGGTATAAAATAATGGACATCTATCCCGGATGTCCTGAGCGCAAGAACCATTATCGCAGTTGCAGTAAGCCCGTCAGCATCATAATCGCCATGAACAAGAACAGTTTCATTAGTATCAGCTGCGTGCTTTATTCTCTCAACTGCAGTTTTTACTCCATCAATTTCAAAAGGGTCTGAAAGACCGGAGATATGCGGGTTCAGGAAGCTATCGATTGCCTGCGGCGTCTTTATCCCCCTGCTTACCAGCACCTGTGCAAAGGCCGGAGAGACAGAGACAGCCCTTGACAGATACTTGATATACTCGGGATTTGTCCTGCTTACAAGCCATTTTCTATGCATGAATAAGTGAACAGTGTCAGTGAACAGTGTCAGTTACAGACACTAAAAACTGACACTTACCCCCGGGTTTATTTCTTTGCAAAAGTCTTTTTCCTTCCCCAGAGTAAAACTATGGGGCTTGCAATGAATATTGAAGAATACGTGCCGATTACAACTCCCATTATCATCGCAAGCGCAAAGTCGTGTATAACCTCGCCGCCGAAAAAGAAGAGCGCAACTGATGTCAAAAACACTGTAAGGGAAGTTATGATTGTCCTTGAGAGAACCTCGTTGATGCTTGCATTCATTATGCTCTCAAGCGGTTCTTTATGCCGCACTTTCATGTTTTCCCTTATCCTGTCAAAGACAACAACTGTATCTGTAAGCGAATAACCTGCAATAGTGAGCAAGGCTGTAACGAGAATTAGATTTATCTCATGCCCCATAAGGTAGAACACGCTAAGAACAGCAAGCACATCGTGGAATGTCGCTACTGTAGCGCCCACTCCGAAATTGAACTTAAACCTGAATGCGACATATATGAGTATCCCCAAAACTGCAACCCCTATTGCCGTTGCCGCATCTGCCCTGAGTTTGCCGCCCACTTTTGGCCCTATCTCAGTCGTGGAATCAACAACATACTTATTGTCAGAAAATTTCCGGCTAAGAATTCCTGTTGCCTCGCTTGACGTCTGCCCGAGCTTTTGCTCTGCCTTTTTCACCCTTATGAGAATCTTGTTTACAGTAGGCAGGTCCTGAAGGTCAAAATCTTTAAGTCCGCCGTCTTCCAGCGCCTTTCTCACATCATGAAGCACAACAGGCTTTTCAAATTTAAGCTGTATTGACGTGCCGCCTGCAAAGTCAATCCCGAGGTTTGCCTGTCCATTTGCAATCTGGATTATGGCGATTATGCCAATAATTGAAATAATCCCTGAAAATATAAATGCAATTTTCTTTTTCCCCATGAAATCTATTTTTGTATTTTTAATCAGCTCTAACATCTGTCCTCCTATATGCTCAACTTTCTGACATCCCGCCTGCTCAGAATAAGGTCAAAGACTGTCTTGGTTCCCACAAGCGCTGTAAAAAGATTAATTGCAACGCCAAGGCTGAGCGTTACTGCGAAACCCTTTATCGGGCCTGTGCCGAACTGAAAAAGCACTGCCGCTGTTATGAGGGTTGTAACATGAGAGTCAAATATTGTCCAGAATGCCTTGTGATACCCTGAGTCAACTGCAGACCTCGGCGTTTTGCCTGCGCGCAGTTCATCCCTTATCCTCTCAAACATCAGCACATTTGAGTCAACAGCCATGCCTATTGCCAGTATTATTCCGGCAATGCCTGGCATTGTTAGTGTTGCATTTAAAGATGCCATCGCGCCGAGGAGGAGTATGATATTAAGGACAAGCGCAAAATCCGCAATAACTCCTGAAAGCCTGTAATAAACAATCATAAAGATTACTACAAGCAGTGTTCCGAGAATGCCTGCCATCTTCCCTGCCTCAATAGAATCTGTGCCGAGAGACGGCCCTACTGTGATGTTCTGAAGCATCTTGACAGGCGCTGGAAGCGCTCCTGCCTTCAGGACTATCGCAAGGTCTTTTGCCTCTTCCATTGAAAAGCTTCCTGAAATCTGTGCGTTTCCGCCCCCGATTCTTTCCTTAATCTCAGGCGCTGAGTAGATTGTGTTGTCAAGGACTATCGCGAGCCGTTTTTTGACATTGGCTGCTGTCACCTCATCAAAGAGCTTGGCCCCTGCATCATTGAATGATATAGATACGTAAGGAAGGCCAGACCTTGAAGAGTCTATATTCACCTTTGCCTCTTTGAGCAGGTCTCCTGTCAGCGCCGCCTGTTTTTTCACAAGGATAGGAATCTTTCTTACAACCCCTGTCCCCCTGTCCACCTTTTTCTCGAAGAGTATCTCATCATCTGAGGGAATTTTTTCTGCAAACTTCTTAAGAATCGCTTCTTCCTCGCCCGGCGCTGCTGTTGCGGGTATCTCTGCGGCAACAGGGGATGTGTCATCAACAATTTTGAATTCAAGCTGTGCAGTCTTTCCGATTATCTCTATTGCCCTTTTCGGATCCTTTATCCCGGGAAGCTGGACAACTATCTCATTTGTTCCCTGCCTGTGAATCGTAGGCTCTGCAACTCCGAACTGGTCAATCCTGTTTCTGATTGTTTCAAGCGCTTGGTCAGCAGCATTGTCCTTAATCCTTTTCGCCTCTTTGTCTGATATCGTATAGACAATGTTTGTCCCTGTCTCAACAGGTGTGAGCACCGGATAATTGTCTTCTATGGCTTTCCTTATTTCCATCGAAGAGGGATTGACTGTTATAAGCAGCCCTTTGCTTGTAATCTCTGCATTTAATTTCTTTTTTGAAATAATATCCCTTAGGGACTGGGCAATCCTTTCCGTTGTTATCTCAACAGCCTTTTCGCCTTCAACCTCAAAGACAAGGTGTATCCCGCCCTGAAGGTCAAGCCCCAGCGTTATGCCTTTGTCAGGCATATTCTTCATCCACCAGTCAGGCATCTCTTTGAAAAACGGCGTGTTCGGCAGAAAAAATACTGCTGCGAGCACAAGCGTTGCGCCGATAAGAATTAATCTCCCTTGAATCCTTTTTCCCATCTCAATCTAACCTCCAAAAAATAAGTTGAACGTTTAAAGTTGAGAGATAGAAGTTGTTTAGAAAAAACTTTTAACTCTAAACTCTGAACTTTTTATGCCATTCTTGTGTTATTTATATACAACTGAAATTCACAACCCAGAACTTTAGCTGCCTTTCTGCAGGCAATCATGCGCGACAGGAATATCTCAAAGTATTCTATTACCTGGGAGATCCTTGTATCTATTACAAGCGAAAGCATAATGAGCCTCTTTTCTACATCTATCGAGAGTTCTGACTCTGTTGCCGCATAATTAACCCTGTCGTGTATGTCCTCTGTGACCATAGCAGGGGTTCTCACCCTGCTCCTGTGCACATCAGCTTTATCAGCGAGAATCAGCGCTGCTGCGATAGCATCCGGTATCACGCCTTCGTCTTCCTCATGCATGACTATTGCCCTCATAGCTCTTATAATATCTCTGGGGTCATAGCCGAGCTCCTCAAGCACTTCTTTCGCAAGGATTGCACCCATTTCATGGTGATTGCTCCTTCCGAGCATATTGCCGATGTCGTGCAAAAACCCTGCTGCTGCAACCAGCTCTGCTTCGCTTTCGCTGAACGAAAGTTTTTTCAGTATATTGTAGGCAGCTTTAGAGACAATATCCGTATGCCTGAGACCATGCTCGGTATAGCCAATGATCTCAAGATATTTATCTGACATTTCAATATAAAGCCTTGCCCTTTTGTTATTGTGCAAGGCGCTGAGGTCTGGAGCCAAATCAATCTTCCTCTGAAGCAGGCCTTACTGCCGCAATGTAAGCCTTGCCGAACTTTGCCTTCACATTTTCCGCAATCTTCAAAGTCACTGTGGTTGTGCCGACAGCCTCAATAATAGCGTATATCCCGCCTGATGTGATAACCTTGTCTCCCCTTTTTAAGCCTTCAAGCATCTTCTGATGCTCTTTTGCCTTCTTCTGCTGGGGCCTTATTAGGAGAAAATAAAAAACAACGAAAATCAATATTAACGGAAGAAAGGACATGATTGTTGATCCTCCGCCCTCTGCTCCCTGCCCTTGTGCCGGCGCCATTGCCCATGCTATGTCATTAAACATTGTACCCTCCGTCCTGCCTCCCGACACCTCGGGAGGAGAGAAAAATTTGATTATTATACTAACCGTTCACCGTGGATTTAATCAAGATAAAGAACACGCTACCTTAAAATCAGATATTCGGCAACAGCAACAAGAAACACAACAGAGGCAGCTGGGATTATCTTCTTATAAACCCCCCACATGTCAGCCTTGAAATATTCCCTCGTAAGCACAAGGCAGATGTGAACAGGAGAAAGCAGAACCCCGAAAAAACCCGCAGCAAATGCAAAAGAAATTGTTCCGGCAGACGATTCTCCAGCAATGCTCAATATCAGCGGGAATGTGCTCCCGACAAATCCGACTGTCACGCCTGTCAGCAGGCCGCTAACAAACGGAAGCAGAAAAAGCAGCGGAGCAGCAGGAATGCCGTTTAATCTCAGGAACTCGCTGAGGTTTTTTACCGCTCCTGATACCTCCATGATTTCTTTGAATATCATGATGCCTGCTATAAGCATGATGACATCAAGCGCCAACCCGTGCGTAACTGTCCTTACTACATCTTTCAGCCCGAACCTGTAAAAGATAAAAAGCCCCGGGACTATAATCAGCAGGGCATAATGAAGCTCTATATGAAAGAAAATAACCAGCAGAAGCACTATCGCTATGGGGACAAAGCTGAAGATCCCTTTCCTTGATATGTTTCCGGCCTCTGAAAATCTGCCTGAAGCGCCTTTCATACTGAACATAAATCCTGTTATCGCAATAAAAACAGCATATGGCATATTTGCGATAATTAAATTCCTCAGCTCTATGTTTGACACTGCTGAGGCAAGCAATATCCCGGGATAAAGCGGAAGGATATACTCCCACGGATGCCTGAACCAGTAATTTACAAATGCCTTCTCTTCCTGTGACATATTCATCCCTTTTGCAGATTCCTCAACCATAGGCGCTGAAAAATACGCTCCCCCCACAGAGGGCAGAAGCCCTATCAGTAGAGGCATTGAGACCACAACTGCCTTCTTTCTTCTTAACAGCAGACGCGATGCCGTCATCATATCTGACAGCACATCTTTCTCTCTGAGTATTAATTCGAAAGCCCTTATAAGGGTCAGGGCAAGCACAAGCTTGATTGTAACTTTATCCAGAAACACAGCCTTTATTGCAGATACCATTGAGAGAGGGGACATGAGATATAAAATCGCAAGGACTCCAGAGGCCATCAGCAGGACATAACCTATGTTCATTTTCTTTCTTAAAAGAATGAGTATAAGGACAAAGACGGCGGAGATTTTAAGGATATCTGACATTTCAAAGGCGCTTTCTTGCAAGCTCTATTAACCCAAAAATCTTAATGCCCATGCTATTTAAAAAATTCCCCTGCCATAACGTCTTCTTCCCTGTAATCTCAGCCATCTTTCCCCATGACAAATATATATAATTAAAGATTTTTGTTATCTCCCTAAATTTGCATCAGCATGGTGTGGGGCTTATGATTGTTCTTGACTCAACATTGACCATAAGAATAAAATCATGGTGGGCAGTCGCAGAATCGAACTGCGGACACGAGGCTTTTCAGGCCTCTGCTCTACCGACTGAGCTAACTGCCCGTATGATTAAGTTTAGAGTTAAAATTTATCGGTTAAATCTTAAATGCAACCTTACTCAGTTAACTTTTAACTTTACACTTTTAAGTTTTTTATTGTCAAGACATGAGAAATTTTATAGCAAAAAAGCTCTATATTTACGGGCCCTCTACCCTTTCAGGCGCCCTTCTGATATTTTGTTTTCCGACTTTTGATCTTTTCTTTCTTGCATGGATTGTGCTTACGCCGTTCTTAATTTCCATTGTGGATAAAAAGCCATCAGAGGCTTTTCGCTCAGGATTTTATCTCGGTATCCCCTATTTTCTTGGCACGCTATTCTGGATATCTCATTCAATAAACCACTATGGCAATATCCCTTTAATCCCCAGCCTTGCGCTTGTCTTTCTCCTGAGCCTTTATCTGAGCCTTTATACTGGAGTCTTTGCCGTGCTTTTTTCATGGAAGATTGCAACTACCCGCCTGCCGGCGCTTCTTATAGCGCCCGTCCTCTGGGTAACGCTTGAGTTTCTGCGTTCCTACGCCTTAACCGGGTTTCCATGGTCAAGTCTTGGCTATTCCCAGCACATGTTTTTACCCGCAATCCAGTTTGCCGATATCACGGGGATTTACGGAGTATCTTTTCTAATTGTGGCTGTAAACGGCGCCATTGCCGATTTCTTCATAATCAAAAAACGCCTTCGCGCTATGCCGCTATTTCCGCTTTCCCATACAGTGATAGGCGTTGCCCTGCTTTCTGTTTTTATTCTTGCTGTATTTTTCTACGGATTCTGGCGTTTAAATGAGCCCCCTTCCGGCAAGCCGGTCAGAATAAGTGTTATTCAGGGGAATATAGAGCAGGACAGAAAATGGGACTTGGCTTATCAGCGGGAAGTTTTCGATACCTACAAAAATTTAACGCAGGCGGCAACTGTTTTTTCTCCCTCGCTGGTTGTTTGGCCGGAAACCGCGGCGCCTTTTTATTTTAATTCTGACCGTGCATTCACCCAGGAGCTGATCAGCTTTCAACAGACATTGAACACTTCTCTTTTATTCGGCAGCGTCCTTATCAAAGAACCTGCTGATGGGGATAAGAACATCGGTAAAAACCTTCTGACAAACAGCGCAATCCTCCTTGCGCCTGATGGAAAGCCTTCATTAATTTATGATAAAATACATTTAGTCCCATTCGGTGAATACGTCCCCCTCAGAAAAGTTCTGTTTTTCTTAGACAAACTTGTTTACGGGATAGGGGATTATATGCCCGGGGAACACAATATCAGGGCTGAAACTCCATACGGCAGTTTCGGGGTGTTTATCTGTTATGAGATTGTGTTCCCCGGGCTGGTAAGGAAATCATACTCGCGCGGTGGGAATTTTATGGTAACAATAACCAATGACGCCTGGTTTGGAAAAACAGCGGGGCCATATCAGCATTTCAGTATGGCTGTGTTCCGTGCCGTTGAAAACAGAAAACCTGTAATCAGGGCCGCCAACACAGGGATTTCAGGGTTTATCGACAGCAGGGGAAAGGTGCTGGGGACAACATCCCTGTTTCAGCGAACAGCCATGACAATGGATGTGGCAACCGATACGCGCAGAAGTTTTTATTCACGCTACGGTGACCTGTTTTCATATCTGTGTATTGTGATAACAGTTTTATTATTAATAAAAGACAATGTGTCCAGGAGGTAATATGTTAGTACAGTCAGAACTTAAAGAAGAACTTTCCGCTTTAAGTGCAAAAATCGAAGCCCTTAGAGGTTATCTTTGATGTCCCAAAGCTTAAACAGGGAATAGAAGATATCGACAAAGAACTCTCCCTCTCTTCCTCGTGGGATTCTCCCCGTAAAATGCATAAACTGCAGAAGAGAAAGGCATACGTAGAGGACATACTTTTCCCCTTCGAAGTGCTGTCGGACAAGGCGGACTACCTTAAGGAATCCATAAAAATATTGGACGAGGAGGAGGGTGTGGTCTTTCTACAGGAGATTCAAGTAGAGATTACAGCCCTGAGCGCAGCGATCGAAGAACTGGAACTGCGGCACCTACTGTCCGAAGAGCTGGACAAGAACAATGCAATTGTGTCTATTCATCCCGGCGCAGGCGGCACAGAGAGCCAAGACTGGGCCCAGATGCTGTTACGGATGTATCTGCGCTGGGCGGAAAAACATAAATTTAAGACTCAGGTTGTAGACCTCCTGCTCGGAGAAGAGGCTGGTATAAAGAGCGCAACATTTACAGTCAGCGGTCCTTATTCTTATGGTTTTCTTAAAGCCGAGGCTGGCGTTCACAGGCTTATACGAATATCACCCTATGATGCAAACAAAAGAAGGCATACATCTTTTGCCGCAGTTATTATTTATCCTGAAATAGAAGAGGACATAAACATCGAAATAAAATCTGATGATATAAGGATTGATACCTTCAGGGCATCTGGCGCAGGCGGACAGCATGTTAATAAAACATCCTCTGCTGTAAGGATAACACATATCCCTTCAGGTATAGTTATTTCCTGTCAGAATGAACGC
>JAPLLK010000046.1 GCA_026387575.1 Nitrospirota bacterium
ACAGATGTCTCTACAAACATCAACAATTTCGCATCCGCCCTCAACGAATCCATCGGTACGCCGGAGGGGAAAGCAGCGCTAAAGGAATCTATCCTGAACCTTAAAGACATCACCGCAGGTCTTAAAGATACAATATCCGTAAATGACAAAAAAATGCGGACAGCGCTTGACAATATCAACAAGTTCATCGCATCAATACATGACCTTGTAGAAAAAAACAAGGAACCGCTTACAGCTACAATCGGCAATGTAAAAGATTTTTCAGCCTCTCTGAAAAAAGACGGGCCTGACCTTGTGGCAAACCTCGAAAAGGCATCTCAGGAACTCAAGGCAATGATAGAGGAGAACAGGCCGTCTATCAAGAGCACGACAGAATCAATTGATACCATCTCCAAAAAAATTGCAGACGGCGAAGGCAGCCTCGGCAAACTTGTGAAGGATGACAGGCTCTACGAGTCGTTAAACAAGGCATCCGAAGGACTTAATAAGCAATTAGGCGCTATAGACAGATTCAGGACATTCCTAACATTTCAGGCAGATTATCTCACAAAACCAAAAGATGCCAAAGGGCAGTTCTATGTGACCCTCCAGCCAAAACCTGACAAATACTACATAATCGGTATTGTCGGCGACCCTGTGGGGAATGTCAGGACTACTACCACAATTACAAACGGCTCAGCTGTTACCGAAGAGAAAGTAGAGAAAAAGATAGAATTTACAGCTCAGTTTGCAAAGAGATTTCAGGATCTTGCTCTTAGAATCGGTCTTACTGAAAACACATTTGGAGTCGGCGCGGATTATTTCTTCCTGAAGGACAAGGCAAAACTCACTGCTGATATCTGGGATTTCTCAAAGGACGAAGAGGGAGCCAAACAGCCGCATGTAAAGGTAGGCGTTGATTACTTCATATTCAAACATGTGTTCCTTTCCGCAGGCGGCGACAACATCCTTAACAAAAAACGGCGCGGAGCCTACGCAGGCGCTGGGGTGAGGTTTGAGGATGAAGACTTCAAATATCTTTTCGGGACAATGCCCAAAGTTCCCGGGAAGTAATTGCGATACAGCCTTATCCCAAAAAAAATCAAGCTGCAGGAAAAAATCTCAGTATCCTGAGAAGTGTACAGTTAAAACTATAATTTCTGCCTTCCATACGGCGAGAGATTTCTGAGTTCTTTTATAATCCCCGGCATTATTTCAATAACCTTTTCCACCTCTGCCTCAGTGTTATACCGGCTCAATGAAAACCTGACAGAGCCGTGAATCGCTGCAGCAGGAACATCCATTGCCATTAAGACAGGGGAAGGCGCAAGAGAGCCGGAGGTGCATGCAGAGCCGGATGAGGCGCAGATACCGAATTCATTAAGCCTGAGGAGAATTGCCTCTCCTTCAACATATTCAAAGCTGAGGTTTGAGGTGTTCGGCAGTCTATTCCCCGTATCTCCATTTACCATCGCATCAGGGCATAATTTCAAGAGCGCTGTCTCAAGTTTATCCCTGAGTCCGCTCAGATAGGACATCTCTTTATAAAGATTTTCTTCTGCGAGTTCGCACGCCTTGCCAAGTCCTACAATTGAAGCCACATTTTCTGTCCCTGCCCTTCTGCCATGTTCCTGATGCCCTCCTATCATATACGGACTGAATCTCGTCCCCTTCCTGACATACAGCGCGCCAACACCCTTCGGCGCATACAGTTTATGCCCTGACAATGAGAGCATATCAACAGACAGCTTCCTTAAATCTATCGGGATTTTCCCTGCCGCCTGAACAGCATCCGTATGAAATAAGATGCCTTTCTCTTTGAGCACCTCTCCTATTTGCATTAGAGGGAAAATCACTCCTGTTTCATTGTTTGCATACATCAAAGACACCAGAGCAGTATCATCATCAATTGCCTTTGAAAATTCATCAAGCCTCAGTCTGCCCTGTTTATCCACAGGGATGAATGTAATCCTGCAGCCTTTACGCTCAAGATGCTTACAGAAATTTAACACCGCAGGATGTTCTACTCTTGATGTGATAATATGTTTTTTGTCCGGCAAAGACTCAACAGCGCTCATAATAGCTGTGTTGTCGCTCTCAGTTCCGCAGCTCGTGAATATTATCTCTTCCGGCTCAGCGCCTATTAGTCCGGCGACTTTTCCTCTGGCTTCTTCAACTTTTCTGCACAGCTGTCCTCCGAAGGTATGCATGCTTGAAGGATTGCCGTACATTTCTTTCAGATAAGGGAGCATCTCCTCAAGAACTTCAGGCGCAATGTTTGTCGTAGCGTTATTGTCAAGATATATGGTCTTCATTGTCTATTTTTCAAAATTATATCATAGCGGCACATTTCTATAATAAAAAACATCTTGATAATATTTTAAATTTCCGGTTTGATTTAAATTATGGCAAAGAAGATTTTAAAGTGAAAATACTATATTTTGCCTTCTTTAAGGAAAACTAATACTGCTCTCTGGCAATTTTCTGCTGCTGTTTTGATATCCCATTTGCTCCTGTCCCTGTCCTCAACAATATTGCTTATTCCCCTTATTTCAAGCATCGGAATTCCATACATCGCGCAGACATGCGCAACAGCAGCGCCCTCCATGTTTTCGCATATTGCATTGAATCTCTTTTCAATCTCTCTTGCCCTTCTGTCTGTGCCGGTAACAGTAGATACGGTAATGAATGCGCCGGATTCTATTCTATAATCCCCCCTACCCCCCTTTAGTAAAGGGGGGTTAGGGGAGATTACTTTTATAGCTTTTTTTACAAGATTTTTATCGAGCGGAAATTCATTAAAATATTTCTTCCTTCCTTTCTTTAATAAAGGTATCCCTATTGCATCAGCTTTATGAAATCCGTCTTTCAGCCAGAGCCCTTCATCACCGTATATCTCCCTGTCTGCAATCGCTATATCCCCTGCCCTGAGATTCGCCGAAGGATACGCACCGCCGATCCCAAAGTTTATTACAGCGGATGGAGAAAATTTTTCGATGAGAAGGGTTGCTGCATACGCGGCATTGGTCTTGCCGATGCCTGAGATGATATAAATGATATTTGTCTTTCCGATCTTCCCCTGATAAACTGGCAGCGCTAAACTTTTATCTTTAATCCTTCTGAGAGTTTTTAAGATAGCCCTGCTCTCTTTTTCTGTTGCTGATATCAGGACTATACATTTATTCAAAGATTACCTCCATGCAAGATTTAAACCTTTCTCCGTCATACGATTTTACCATCACTGCTTTTGAAAAAACAAAGCAAAAAGTGTTAAATTAATAAAACAAAGGAGGCTGATGATTATGCAGAGAGTTCCCATAACGCGCGAAGGCTATCAGAAACTTCAGGAAGAACTTGAGAGACTCCTGAAAGTAGAAAGGCCTAAAAATATTCAGGCAATAGCAGAGGCGCGCGCGCACGGAGACCTTTCGGAAAACGCAGAATACCATGCTGCAAAGGAAAAGCAGTCCTTCATGGAAGGAAAGATACAGGAACTCAAGGCAAAATTAGCCCTTGCTGAAATAATTGACCCTTCAAAGATAAATCAATCAAAGGCAGCTTTCGGGGCTAAGGTAAAAGTGCTGGACACAGCAGCGGATGAAGAATATATTTTTATGCTTGTAGGCCCTGACGAGGCTGACGTCAAGAGCGGAAAAATATCCATCAGCTCGCCTGTAGGCAGGGCATTGATAGGTAAAGAGGTGGGCGATACAGCAATGATTAAGGCACCTTCAAGGACTATGGAATACGAGATATTAGAGATAACCTTTGAGTAAATACATAAGAGCAAAAATAACAGAAAATACTCCTGTAAACAAAGACCACAATCTTCTTGTCCTGAGCCCTGGTAATATTCAGCAGCATCCACTTCCGGGTCAGTTTTATATGATTGGAACTGATTTTTCATATGACCCCTTACTCAAGCGTCCCTTCAGTATCTTTAGAGAAGCATCATCCGCCGAAGGCGGAGAACTGCAGTTTCTCTACAGAATCAAAGGCAAAGGTACTGAAAGAATGAAAGAGATGAAAAAGGGAGACACTGTAAACTTGCTCGGGCCGTTAGGCAATGGATATCCCATGCATGGCAGAAACCTTACTCCTGTTCTCGTTGCAGGAGGTATAGGAATTGCATCGCTATTCCCTCTTGCAGAGAAACTTTCAGGGAATGTCCATCTTTTCTACGGCGCAAGGACGAAAAATGAACTGCTCATGCCTAACGAATTAAAAGGACTGCTCAAAAAGGAATTGATAATCAGCACTGATGACGGCTCCGAAGGCACAAAAGGCACGGTTATAGATGCTCTAAATATCTTCTTAACTTCTAAATCTCAATTTTCAACTTCTAACTTTTTGCTCTATGCCTGCGGCCCATCACCAATGCTTGAGGCGGTTTCTAAATTTGCCGCAGAAAAAGAAATCAAAGGCTATATCTCTATGGAGGAAAATATGGCATGCGGTGTCGGCGCATGTCTGGGGTGCACTGTAAAAACAAAAAAAGGCTATAAAAGGGTATGCAAAGAAGGTCCCGTCTTTTCAGCAGAGGAGATTGTATGGTAGTTATTAAAAAGTTCTTATTAGATATGAGATTATGGATTTGCGTGTAAACATAGGAAAGTTAAAACTTAAAAACCCTGTCATGACAGCATCAGGGACATTCGGTTACGGCGAGGAATATTCTGAATTTGTTGACCTCAACAAGCTCGGAGCAATTGTTGTAAAAGGGCTCTCTCTCAAACCAATGGAAGGAAATCCATCTCCGAGAATATATGAAACTCCATGCGGGATGCTGAATGCAATCGGACTCCAGAATGTGGGAGTTAAAGAATTCCTGAAAACAAAACTTCCGTATATAAGAAAATTTGACACAAAACTGATAGTAAACATTTTCGGGAACACCATTCAGGAATACGTAAAACTCTCCCATATCCTTGATAATGCAAGTGTAGACGGGATTGAACTGAATGTCTCCTGCCCCAATATCAAAAAAGGAGGAATATTTTTCGGCACAGACAAAAAGATACTTCAGAAACTGATATCTAAGGTAAGAGCAAGTGTCAGCAACGCCGTCCTTATAACCAAGCTCTCTCCGAATGTCTCATATATTCAGGAATTTGCAAAAATAGCGGAAGAATGCGGAAGCGATGCGGTATCGCTTATAAATACCATACCTGGGATGGCGATAGATATAAAAACAAGAAGGCCGAGAATAGCAAATATAACAGGTGGGCTGTCAGGCCCCGCGATAAAACCAATTGCTGTAAGAATGGTCTATGAAACATTCAGGGCAGTTAAAATACCGATTATCGGCATGGGTGGAATAATGAACTCCGGCGATGCCATTGAATTCATGCTTGCAGGCGCAGCAGCAGTAGCAGTCGGAACCGCAAGTTTTGTAAATCCGTCCACAACCATTGATATAATTAACGGGATAGAATCCTTTATGGCAGAAAACAGCATAACGGATTTAAAAGAACTTACAGGTGGAATAAAGATATAGATGGCGGCATCAGGTGCAGAATAATCCAATCATAACCCTTACATCCGACTTCGGTTATAAAGACCCATTTATAGGAATGATGAAAGGCGTAATATTATCAATCAACCCTTGGGTGAATGTAGTAGATATTACACACGGCATAAGCCCGCATAATATAAAAGAGGCTGCGCTTACAATCGGCATGAGCCACAGTTTCTTCCCGCCGAAAACAGTTCATGTCGTGGTTGTTGACCCAGGCGTCGGGTCAAGCAGGCGGCCGATACTTGTCATAACAGACCATGCTTATTTCGTAGGTCCTGATAATGGCGTCTTCTCTCTGATATACAACTCAAGAAATGAAACTCTTAAGGTGATTCATCTGACATCAGAGCATTATTTCCTGCCCTACAAAGGCCCGACATTTCACGGCAGGGATATATTTGCCCCAGCTGCTGCATGGCTCACAAAAGGCATAGAGTCGGCAAACTTCGGAGAAGCAATTACCGATTATGTAACCCTGCATTTTCCGTCTGCGTCAAGACCTGAAGAAAAGGCTGTAGAAGGAGAAGTCATATACATAGACCGTTTTGGCAATGCTATCACAAATATAACGGCATTGAATCTGAACATGCTTTACAGCATCAATCCCGAGGGGAAATTAAAGATTATTGTAAATGAAAAGCATACAGAGCTTAGAAGCCACTATTCAGAGGTTCCAGACAAAGGACTTTATGCCTTGGTAAACAGCACAGAATATCTTGAACTCTTCACTTACAAGGGCAATGCTTCTTCAGTATTTGATATTAAGGTAGGAGACATCGTAAGAGTCATACTGTCAGACCTGAAATGGAATCCTTCTTCCCTGTGAAGATTTTGTTTTGAACGCTTGAAAGTTTTTTTTACTTGCCTGTCCATATTAAAGCTCCATTATCACAGCATCTTCATCGCATTCGGGGAAACGGGGACATCTCAGGCAGTCCCCCCATATCTTCTGCGGGAGTTTTGATTTATCAATGCCTTTAAAACCGTTCTTCAGGAAAAACTCAGGCTGATAAGTGAGAGCAAACACCCTTTTTATGCCGAGTTCTTTTGCCTCCCTGAGGCATATTTTCAAAAGTCTATTTCCTATCCCCTTGCCCCTTGATCCTTCTACAACTGCCAATGACCTTATCTCCGCAAGGTCATCCCATAATATGTGAAGAGCGCATACTCCTTTTATCCGCCCCCGGTCCTCGCACACAAAAAGGTCGCGGATGCTCTCATAGAGGTCATTTAAAGAACGCGGCAGCATCTCCTCTTTTTTTGCAAACTCATTGATAAGCCGCTGAATCTCTTTGATATCAGATATTTTTGCTTTTCCTATCTTCAATATATCTCCTGCCCTTTATTAGAGCCTCTTTGTTTGCGCCAAGAGCCTTTTTCATTTTCTGTGGGGTAAGTTCTTCAAGCGCGTTGACTGCAGACTCTTCTTTTATTATCCCTGTCTCCGCAAGCAAGGCGCTGAGCATTACCATGTTTGCGAATTTCGTCCCTCCGATTGAGGCAGCTATTTCACTTGCAGGGACGTCAACAACGCGCACATGATTTCAGGATTCCTGACAACCGGAGAGCCTATCATCTCGTCAGAGATGATTATGGTGCAGTTTGCAGTGCCGCCGCGCACCTCAGCGCCATAAGAAGGGAACCATGTAACTTCCCTGCCTTCAAGCATACCGCTGTACGCAAGCAGTTTGCCGAGGAACAGGATGCCCTGCCCTCCGAATCCCGCCGCCATTATCTTATGTTCCAGAATCATACCCCCTATGACTCGCCATATTTATCCTTAAATGTACCGAGAGGGAAAACAGGCATCATCTCAGAACGCATCCAGGCTACGGCCTCCTCAGCGGACATTCCCCAGTCAGTCGGACACGGAAACAGGATTTCCACAAAGCTGAATCCCTTGCCTTCTATCTGATACCTGAATGCCTTTTCAACAGTTTTCTTTGTTGTCATAAGATTTTTTACAGAGTCAACTGAAGTCCTTGCAATAAACGAAACGCCCTCAATAGTTGCAAGCATTTCAGAAACACGCAGAGGATAGCCTGATGTCTTAACATCTCTGCCCCTCGGCGTGGTGGTAGTCCTTTGCGAGATGAGCGTTGTCGGAGCCATCTGTCCGCCTGTCATACCGTATGTGGCATTATTTACAAAGAACACAGTGAAGTTCTCCCCCCTGTTTGCTGCATGAACTATCTCTGCAGTGCCGATAGCGGCAAGGTCACCGTCACCCTGATATGAAAATATTATTCTGTCAGGCATTACCCGTTTCAGCCCTGTCGCTGCTGCAGGGGGCCTTCCGTGCGCCACCTCAAGAATATCAAAGTTGAAATAGTCATAAGCAAAAACAGCACAGCCAACAGGCGCAATTCCTATGACTTTCTCCCTGATATTAAGATTGTCTATGCACTCTGCAATAATCCTGTGTATCAGGCTGTGCCCGCAGCCCGGGCAGAACCTAAAAGGCACAGGTTTAAGGCTTACCGGTCTTTTAAATATTTGTTCCATATAGTTTAAATTACAAGACCCTTTCAGAAAGTTTTATTAGTACACCCTCAAGCAGTCCGTTGTCGCTCACAAGAATATTATCAAATCCGAATAATTCCATGACATTAATTGTAAAGAGTATGCCTGGGATAATCAAGTCTGCCCTTTCCGGCTCAAGCCCAATCATCTTTTTTCTCTCACTGAGAGGAATACTTAAAAGTCTCCCTGAAATATCATAGAGTTTTTCTAAAGAGATATTATGCCTATGGATTTTTTCATGGTCGTAACTCTCAAGCCCAATGTCAATAGATGCAAGCGTTGTAATAGTTCCTGCTGTTCCGATAAAAACTGTTCTGCTGTTTATGAGATGCCCCATCTGAGTTTTAAGCCTGCTTAAAATAATCTCTGCTTCCCTTCTCAGCGCAATAGTATCAGCTTTTGAAGGAGGGTCTGATTTTATGTGATTGTCAAAGAGCTTTACAACGCCTGTCGGAATCGTCCCCATTGCAGCAGGGGATGAATTCCGGCAGAAAATACATTCAGCGCTTCCGCCTCCGATGTCAAAAATAAGAGA
>JAPLLK010000057.1 GCA_026387575.1 Nitrospirota bacterium
GGTATGCAGGCATCATCGGATACATCTTCTTCTTTCTCTACAGATACAGGATAACAAAGAAGAGGAAAAAGGCTATAGATGATTTTCAGCTTATTGACAAGGTGAAAGCCAACGCCTGCCTCACTGAAGAGGACAGGGAGACAATACTTTATCTGCTCTCATCAATAAAATCCTCACCTGAAGACTTGAACTATGCGATAATCTTTATCCTTTCAATCCTCGCAATACTCGCTGATATTTTGCTGAGTCTGATGAAATGAATGCGCTAAAAGCGCTTGCCGATATTTTCAGCTGCAGTTTTGCTGCATTCCTCACATCCCATGCGTTTTGTGTAACACCATCCCATGGCCTGTGAAGTGAGCTCCTAAAACAGCAAGTACAATCTTCCCACAAAATACCAAGCAGCGCATATTTACCCCTATTGATTTAAATAATTTCCCCTTTCTCTTTGCCTCAAAATATGCTATATTTCCCCTATGAAACCAGTAAATACCCATTGGGCATATTAATTGTTAAACATGAAATAAACTAATTGAGGCCAAAATGAGCTACACAGAAGAAGATGCTAGAATGGATGAATTTTGGGACCAAATGTCCAAAGAACTTTATCCCGAGCATAAAGAACAAGCAATTGAGGAATTTACTACAGAGCGTTTGCAATCATTTTATTTGAAAAATCCAGAAATTCTCGCTCCGGGGATTAGGATGTATATCGAAGCCAAGGAGTTACAGGAAAAACATCCATCTGCATCATACGTATTTGCCACTTCAGCTATTGAGCTATTTTTAAAATCGTCATTACTAAAACCAGTCGTTTACGGACTTGTCCATAACGAATCATTAGCAGAAATTATCGTTGAAACCGCGCTTGGTTCCCCCGGCTTTGAAAGATACAAAAAGTTGCTGTCTCGTTTATTTACAGAACTAATCAAGCTTGATATCACTAAAGCTATGAATATTGGATCAGATAAATGTCTTTTACAGGAAGCAAGTGAGATTCAAGCCAAAAGAAATAAAATTATCCACCAGGGAATGGTTGTTGGTGCTGATGATGCCAAGTTTGCCATAGGTGTCGCATATGGCGTATTGCATCATATTATTAACCCTATGCTATTAGGGATAAGAGTATGGATGGACAAAAAAGGAACCGTTTTGAAGAGAAAAGAAGGAAGGAAGGTTTAACATTTCATTTCACGGGATCGCATAAAACGCTCCCCGTGAATTCCAGCGTTACAACTCCTTCAGCTTCTCTGCCTGATAATGGGCGATAAGGTTGTCTATTATCTCGTCAATATTGCCTTCAAGGATACTCTCCAGCCTGTAAAGAGTCAGCCCTATCCTGTGGTCAGTCATCCTGTTCTGAGGGAAATTATATGTCCTTATCCTCTCGCTCCTGTCGCCCGTGCCAACCTGAGTCTTTCTGTCAGCGGCGCGTTCTTTATCTTTTTTAGCTATCTCAAGTTCAAGAAGCCTTGAACGCAAAACCTTCATTGCCTTTATCCTGTTCTTTAACTGAGACCTCTCATCCTGACACTGCACAACAAGTCCTGTAGGCACATGGGTAATCCTCACTGCCGAATAGGTCGTGTTTACGCTCTGCCCGCCCGCACCTGATGAACAAAATGTATCAATCCTAAGATCCTTTTCTTCCACCCTTAAATCAACCTCTTCAGCCTCAGGCAAAACCGCAACCGTTGCAGCTGATGTGTGAATCCTTCCGGACCCCTCAGTTACCGGCACCCTCTGCACTCTGTGCGCCCCGCTTTCATATTTCAGCCTGCTGTATGCGCCCTTTCCTGTGATATTTGCAATTATCTCTTTTAACCCGCCGAGGCCTGTCGGGCTGGAATCAATTACCTCTACATTCCATCTCCTTGTCTCAGCGTATTTAGAGTACATCCTGAAAAGGTTTGCTGCAAAAAGAGCTGCCTCTTCTCCGCCTGTGCCTGCCCTTATCTCAAGTATTACGCTTTTTTCATCCCTCGGGTCTTTCGGCAAAAGCATTACCCTCAGGTCTTCTTCTATCTTAGGCTTTCTCTCCTTCAGTTCATTAAGCTCTGCCTGTGCAAGCTCCCTGAACTCGTTATCGCTGTCCTTAAGAATTTCTTCCGCTCCTTCCATATCCGTCAAAAGTTTTTTGTACTCACGGATCTTCTCAACAATAGGCTGCAGTTCAGACTGCTCCTTTGTGTATTTCTGATACTCCTGCGGCACAGACAGAACCTGCGGGTCTATCATCTGGGCTGTCAGCTTCTCGTATCTATCTTCTATTGTTTGGAGTTTTTCAAGCAGCATTTTCCGCCTCTAATTTAAGAACCTCTTTTAATGCTGTGATGGCAACCTCTATCTGCCTGTCATCAGGGTCATGGGCTGTGAGCCTCTGCAAAAGAAGCCCCGGCATAATCATGAGGTTTATAATCGGATTGTCTTTCATCCTTGCGGAAAGCTTCAGAATCTCATAGGAAAGCCCTGCTACCACAGGAATAAGAATAAGCCTTGAGAGGAACTTATAAATAAAAAACCACGACTGCGGGATGAAAGAAAATACGAAAATGCTTATTATCATAACTATCAGAAGAAAACTCGTGCCGCACCTGGGGTGATGAGGGCTGAAAGGCTTTACATTCTCAACATTAAGCTCCTTTCCGTCCTCGTATGCGTGTATTGTCTTGTGCTCTGCGCCGTGATACTCAAATATCCTCCTCATCTCCTTCCAGAGTCCAATTGCAATAACATAACTCAGGAAGATAAGAACTCTTATTATCCCGTCAACGATGTTAAATAAAAACGAATTCTCGGAAACAGAAGCAATCACAATGCCGATAAGTTTCGTTGCATATAGCGGAAGCAGTACAAAAAGCGCAATCCCTATGACAAAGGCACAACCGATTGTCAGGCTGACAGTGAAAGGGCTCATCGGTTTTTCATCTTCATTGTATGCCTTGCTTGCAGAGAACTCTATTGCCTTCACTCCAAGGAAAAGAGCCTGGAATAATGCCGCAACTCCTCTGAGCATCGGAACCTTCAGCGCCTTCGGAAGCTCAGACAGCCCTTCTCTTTTCACATGAATATCCCCCTTCATGTCCCTAACAGCCACTGTCCAGCCTTTTGGGGACTTCATCATTACCCCCTCTATTACTGCCTGTCCGCCTATGTTTTTCATAATATTCTCCTTTTTTAGTGTCCCCAAATATAAGATTGCTTCGTTGCGCTCGCAACTACAAATTAAGCAATAACACCTCTTTCTGTCATTGCGAGGAGTCCTCCGAAAGTATTTGGGGGACGACGTGGCAATCTTATATTCATCTCTACTGCTTTATCAAACACCTGCTTACGCCAATAAAAAGGTCGTCCCGACGTAATGCCGGGACGACCTTTATCCTCTTAAGCTTATCTATTTATTAGTCTTTTTTGCGTATTTCTTCTTAAACTTCTCTACTCTTCCTTCAGCATCAAGCATCTTCTGCTTCCCGGTAAAAAACGGGTGGCACATTGAGCAGATATCAACGTGAATTTTGGGGTTAGTTGACCTTGTGACAAAACTCTCGCCACAGGCGCAGACCGCCTTCACCTCTTTATATTCAGGATGTATTCCTTCCTTCAACTTAATCCTCCTTCAACTTATTTTATATTATAAAAAATCTTGAATACTTTTAGCAACAAGATTACTCCGGACAAAACCTTCAGCCTTCCAGATAACTCTTGATTTTCTCACTATTTTCAGCGGAAAGCTCAATAAATTTAACGCCTATGCCAACATTAGGCTGGGCGTGCTGAACACGCGCCATCACATTAATGGCCTCTTCCCCAATCTTAAAGCTGACCTCAAAAATTGTCCCTGAGATAAAGCTTGACTTGGTGTAGATATACAGCCCATCTATACTTATATCCAGAGCCTCAGCCTTTATCACGCCGTTTATCACCACATCTTTGTTTACCAGCGCCCTTTTTGTTCTCCTGTCCTCTGCGCCGCTCATTGCTTATCCTCGTTGCGAGTCGAGCCCGACTGTCCTGAACCGTTAATCTTATCAACAAACCCTGTATTGAACTCGCCGTTCACGAAATCAGATTGCGAAAAGACCTTCTTATGAAAAGGGATTGTTGTCTTTATCCCCTCAATAATAAATTCATCGAGGGCGCGCTTCATTCGTGAGATAGCCTCTTCCCTGTTTCTGCCGTGCACAATAACCTTTGCTATAAGCGAGTCGTAATATGAAGGCACTGTCCATCCACTGTAAACAGATGTGTCCACGCGCACACCGGGACCGCCGGGCAGTGAAAGGAATGTAATTTTGCCGGGATTCGGGATAAACCGCTCCGGGTCCTCGGCATTTATCCTGCACTCTATCGCGTGGCCGTAAAATTTTATCTGGTGCTGTTTATATTCTATCAGGGAGCCTGCAGCAAGTTTTATCTGTTCCTTTACCAGGTCAATGCCGCTGACCATCTCTGTGACAGGATGCTCAACCTGAATCCTTGTATTCATCTCCATAAAATATATATTGCCTTCCATGTCCACTATAAACTCCACTGTCCCAATATTTCTGTACTTAATAGCCTTTGCCGCCCTTACTGCAAGCTCTCCGATTTTTTTTCTGAACTTCTCTGTTGAGACAGGGGATGGCGCTTCTTCTATAAGTTTCTGATGCCTTCTCTGTATTGAGCAGTCTCTCTCTCCGAAATGTACTGTATTGCCTTTGCTGTCAGCGGCTATCTGGACCTCTATGTGCCGTATCTCAGGGATATACTGCTCAACATAAAGCTCGCCGTTCCCGAATGCGGCAAGAGCTTCTCTTTGAGCCATATAAAATGCCTGTTCAAGCCCGCTTTCTTCATTTACAATTCTCATTCCCCTGCCGCCGCCGCCGGCAGACGCCTTAACAATCACAGGGAACCCTATTCTCTTTGCCACCTTCATGGCAAGCTCTTCCGAAATAACAGGGCCGTCGCTTCCCGGCACAACAGTAATACCACGCCTTTTCATCATCTGCCTTGCCTTTGCCTTATCGCCGCCAACTCTTATATTCTCAGGCGTAGGACCGATAAATGTTATCCCTGATGTGGCGCATGCCTCTGCAAAATGGGGATTTTCAGACAAGAAACCATAACCCGGATGCACTGCCTCTGAATCCGTTATTTCAGCGGCGCTAAGAATGCCTGGGATATTAAGATAGCTCTGAGCAGAATTCGCAGGACCAATGCAGACAGCCTCATCTGCAAGCCTGACATGCAGAGCTTCTTTTTCTACGTCTGAATATACGGCTACTGTCTTTATGCCGAGTTCCTTGCAGGCGTGTATAACCCTCACCGCAATCTCGCCGCGGTTTGCTATCAAAACTTTCTTAAATAATTCCATATTTTTTAATTTTAATTCTTAACTTTTAATTTCGTTTTTATTTATACAGGCTCTATAAGAAAAAGCGGCTCACCGTATTCCACGGAATGACCGTTTTCAACAAGTATCCTGACAATAACGCCTTCTACCTCTGATTCTATCTCGTTCATAAGTTTCATCGCCTCTATAATGCACAATACCTGCCCCTTTTTAACACTTGCGCCTGTTTGTACGAATGGTTCCGTCTCCGGAGATGAGGACCTGTAGAACGTCCCTACTATTGGCGAGGTTACTGTAATAAGCCTCTGGGTGTCTTCTATCGGTTCAGCTGCCAGTTTTTCATGCGCAACCACAGACCTTGATAATTCAATTGAAGACAGCCGTTTCTCTCTCCTTATCTTAACCTTATTGCCGTCTTTTTCTACCTGGAGTTCTGTGATGTCTGTGTCCTTAAGCAGTTCTATAAGTCCTTTTAAATCATCAAGTTCCATTTTTCCCTCCAAGGGTCATAATCATTTAAGACAGTAGACCCTACTTTACTCTCTCCATATATTCAGATGTTCTTGTATCAACTCTTATCATATCTCCCTCATTTATATGAAAGGGCACTCTGACCACAGCCCCTGTTTCCAAAGTTGCAGGCTTCCCTCCTCCTGAGGCTGTATCTCCTTTAAAGCCCGCAGGGTCTGTTTTTACAACTTTGAGCTCAACGAATGTCGGAATCTCCACGCTTATAGGAATGTCCTTATGATATAGCACTTTAACCTTCATATTCTCCTTAATAAATCTTACTGTCTCACCAAGCTGTTCACTCCTGAATGGCATCTGCTCATAAGTCTCTTCATCCATGAAGTAATAGAGTTCTTCCTGTGAATACAGATACTGCATGCTCTTTTCTTCAAGCGCCGGAGTTTCAAGTTTCTCGCCTGACCTGAATGTTTCTTCAAGGACTGCACCGGTTTTAATATTCCTCATTTTTGTCCTGACAATAGCACCGCCCCTTCCCATCTTAACGTGCTGAAAGTCGACTATTTCGCAGGGTTCCCCTTTGAATTCAACTTTAAGACCTTTCCTGAAATCACTTGTCGAAATCAATTTAAATAACCTCCAATTTCCTCGGCAGTCTCGTCAGCACTTCAGCCCCTTTCGGCTTCACAAGCACCATATCCTCTATCCTAACCCCGCCTACTCCGGGGACATAAATACCGGGCTCTATTTATAACATCCCGTGCAGAATTGTCAATCTCCCTGCTGTCTATGCCGGGGGATATTGCCGAAACAGCCTTTCTGTTCGCCTCTAATACTGTCTTGTATATTTCCCTTTTTCCCCCTATATCAGCTCCTCTGATAAGCAGTGTCCGTGTCATATCAGAAAAATAACCTTCTGCCTCTCCCCCCCAGTCTATAACAACGAGGTCTCCTGCATCCAGCCTTTTCTCTGACGGCTTTGCATGAGGCATCGACGAATTCCTGCCGGAAGCAACTATTATATCAAATGGGATACATTTACACCCCTCCCTTTTGAGATTCTCCTCAAGCATCATTGCCAGCCTTTTCTCTTTTGCGCCTGCTTTGATATAAGGCTTCACTGCAAGAAATGCTGACTCGGCAAGTCTTACAGCCTTTTTAATCAATGTCTTTTCCCTGTCTTCTTTCACTGACCTGAGCCTTTCAATGAAATCATTAAAAGGTTTAAGAACAATGCCCTTTTTTGAAAGCGCATCAAAAAACCCGTATGAAACAGATGATTCAAAACCAAGCCTGTTTATCCCAAGCTTTTTGGCAAGCACAGAGACGGTTCCGGCTCTTTTCTCTTTCTCAATAACAATATCCCATCCCTTAACCTCGCGCCCTGCCTGCTCTTTATATCTGAAGTCAGTGACAAAAAAATTCGCTGACTTGGTTATCAACAGAAATCCTGAAGAGCCTCTGAATCCTGTAAAATACCTGACATTATTTATATCAGTTACAAGAAACCCGTCAATGCCTTTAAAAGACGCTCTTATACCGGCAAGCCGTGAGTTCATTGAGCTTATTTAGAAAGAATGGTTTTTACAGCCCTGAGGGCAAGCAGATAACTGTCTCCGCCAAAGCCGCTTATCTGCCCTGTTGCAACCTCGGCGATGTAGGATTTTCTTCTGAATTCTTCACGTTTATGAATATTAGAGATATGCACTTCAACAGCAGGCTTGCCCACTGCTGATATGGCATCTCTTATTGCAATGCTTGTATGCGTATATGCAGCAGGGTTTATTATAAGCGCATCGTAATCTTTCTTCTGTATGGCATCTATCATTTCGGCTTCGCTGTTTGATTGCATTATCGAGAGCTTCATGCCAAGTTCCGCAGCAAGCGCTGTTAATTTACCGTTCACATCATCAAGGGAAAAAGTCCCGTAAATCTCCGGCTCTCTTTTCCCAAGCATATTCAGATTAGGACCGTGTATGACTAAAACTTTCAAATATCCTCCCTTCAGCTTCAAGCTGAAGGCTATTCTATCAGTTTTACTTACCTAAACTCAACTGCTTCCTCCTTTGACATTCTTCGCGGAGGCGAGGGGATTTTTGAGGGATAACCCACAGGAACTATTACAACAGGCTTTAAGTTCATCGGGAGATTGAGAATCCTTGCGAGTTCTTCTTCACTAAATGCGCCAACCCAGCATGTCCCGAGTTCATTTTCAAAGGCAACAAGCATCATGCCCATAACACTGCATGCAACATCCTGAATAGAATAAAGAGAAGTTCCCCTCTCTCCGTATTTGCCTGATATGTGGCTGTCGGTGCAGCCTACTATAACCAGCGGAGCATCCGCAATAAATCCCTGATTCAGAGCAGCACCTGCGATCTTTCTTTTTACCGCCTCATCCCTGATAAAACAGAATTTCCTCGCCTGAAGATTTCCAGCGCTCGGCGCCCATACTAATGACTCCGTCAATTTATCAATTAACTCTTCCGGTATTTCTTTTTTCTGGAAGTTACGGATACTTCTCCTCTTTTTTACTGCATCCAGAATATTCATAGGATTACCTCCTTAACAATGCAGTGAACTTTCTAAAGTCTTAGCAGTGTAAGTCCTGAGACAGGGTCAAGCTCTCTTACAGCATTCACTCCTTCTATCTCTACAATAACGGCCTCAAGGACAAGAAATGTCTCTGCTTTCTCTCTCAGACATCCGACCCTGACATTATCCCTTTTCCCGAATGCGCCATGAAGATGGACCTTCGGCTCATCGCCCTGATAAAATATTGTGCCTACGCCTAAGATTTCATGGCTTTCTCCGAGCTCCCTCCACATTGGGACAGGAGGCATGACGTCTTTCTCAGGACCTACAACGATTTTCCCTTCACGCATCCCTCCAACAAGATAAACAACAGCAGCCTTTATGTTCTCCTTTTGGGCTATATCCGTTAGATTGGAAAGCACATCCTCTTTGTCTTCAAACCTTGCAACCACAACCCTTCCTGTCCTACCGACCTGATACTTCATAAGATTGTCTCCTTCTATTACTTCTCTTTAAGGCTCTCTACGGGCTATTATATCATGCAGCTAAAAACCAACTTATGTTAAAATATCAAATCCCATAAATCAAGAAAGGTTTCGCATATGTTTAACATGAAGGTAGTACAGCCAGCAAGGCTTGACCCTGAAACAAAATTCAAATTCCGGTGCCATAAGGATATAAAGTGCTTCACAAAGTGCTGCAGCAACATTGACGTAATGCTTACGCCTTATGATGTTCTGCGTCTGAAGAACAGGCTCAAAATGTCATCCGAGGAGTTCCTCGAAAAACACACATTCTCAAAGATTGATGAGAAGTCATCGCACCCTTACATATATCTCAGGATGAAAAAAGACGAAAAGAGAAGCTGCCCGTTTGTGAGTTTCCCTGAAGGATGCGCTATATATACAGACAGGCCTGTAAGTTGCAGATACTATCCGATTGGTCAGGCAACCCTCAAAAAACAAAAAGATAATGAAATCGTGCATGAGGAGTTCTACTTCTTTGTAAAGGAACCGCACTGTCTCGGTTACGAAGAAAACACTGAATGGACTGTTGAATCATGGAGGGCCGATCAAGAGGCAAATCTTTATGACGAGATGAACAGGGAGTGGAAAAGCATTCTCATGAGAAAAAATATCTCGGGGCAGACAACCCTTGACCCCAAAAAGCAGACGCAGTTTTACATGGCAAGCTATGACCTTGACAAATTCAGGCGGTTCGTCTTTGACAGCAAGTTCCTTGATGTTTTTGACATAGATGAAGAAGAAATCAAAAAACTGAAAGATGATGAAGTCAGCCTTATGAAATTCGGGTTCAAATATCTGAAATACCTTTTCATGATGGACGAAACGCTTAAGGTAAAGTCAGCAGCTTTAGAGGCAAAAAAGGCGAAGGAATAGCAGTATAGCTGCAAATAGTAAAATACTAAGCCTTGTATTAGCACACTACTATAAATTGAAATGACTTTTTTCTTTACAAAACCCTAATAACGTGTTACATTGTTTCTTTCCATGAAAGCTATAAATAGGAAGGAGGGGGGTACTATGAAACTCATTAATTCAAACAAAACTATTGCTATTTGGATAGTCACAGCCATTGCTATTGCATTTGGATTGCTGACGCTTAAATCCTCTGGACAGATTTTATTTGGAGGCAGTTTATACCAGAAAGCTGCCGGCAATATTGTTTTATTCGTAGTTTGGTTTAACTTCCTGGCAGGGTTTGTTTACGTAGCTGCAGGAGTAGGCATTTGGATGCGTCTACGTGGGGCTGTTTGGTTGTCTCTTTTAATAGCTATCGCAACTATTATCGTGTTTTCAGGGTTGGGAATTCATATACTTAATGGCGGTGGATATGAGACAAGAACCGTTCGTGGAATGAGTCTGAGATCTATTGTGTGGATCTCGATTTTTTTATTTTCTTATCGTAAATTAATTCGGCGACAAGTGCTTTAGGCATTATATCCGTATTCTGAAATTCTTATCCCTTCGTATTAGGTCATTAGATCTTACGCCTTCAGGCACAGGCATAAAAATAATATTCTCATTTCTCGCAGTTGTAATATCCATTCCATCAGCATCTTTCATTGATTCAAGCTTAAACAGTTTCTCTTCAAGCCCCGGCGAAAGATATTCTACGGTGTCTCCCTTATCAAGCCTGTTTCTCAACTCAACCCTTGCAATGCTGTCTTTAATCTCAAGTACAATCCCGACAAGCTCATGGCTCATCCTGTATGATTCACCGTCAAAGTTATAGCCATTATCAGGCTGCTTGCCGAAGAACATCCCTGTTGTATATCCCCTGCTTGAGAACATCGAAAGCTCCCTGAGCCATCGCGGGTTGACAGCGTATTCCCCGTTTCCGAGGGAATCTGCTGCTTCTCTGTAAGTCTTTACAACACCGGCAACATAATTTATGCCCTTCATCCTTCCTTCAATCTTGAA
>JAPLLK010000054.1 GCA_026387575.1 Nitrospirota bacterium
AGATGCTCAACTACATCCTTAAGGTGTTTTATGCCGTGCGCGTCTCTGTTCTTCCAGACATCCTGAATCATATCTTTCAGCCCGTGTGCGCCAAGGATAATCTTAAGTTTCCTGAAAAAAACATTTTTAATGAAGTGATACGTGTTCTCCAGTGCGGTAATTTCGGGCAATGTTACAACTATCATCTTATCGGCCAGCAAAAAAGTGTCGATGGTATTATTATGTGAGCCTGCTCCGAGGTCAATGAGAATATAGTCTGTATCAATCGTCTTAATCTGTCTGAACAGCTTGAGCTTTTGAGTATACTTGATGTTCTCTGAATCAACTGAACTGAACGTACCTGACACCAACCCAATGTCAGGCATGCCGCAGTTTACTATAATGTCATTAAGAGGCGCTTTCTTTTCAAAAAAATCAGTGAGAGAATTTCTGGGCTTGCTTACACCGAGGAAGGTATGAAGATTCGCTCCTCCGAGGTCTGCGTCAATAAGCACAACCTTGTTGCCCTTTGAAGCCAGATGAGTGCCTATGCTGCTTGTGACGAAACTCTTACCGGTCCCGCCTTTGCCTCCGCCAATAGCCCATATTTCGCATCTCTTATCCTGCGCATCGTTATTCATAAATTCTATTAACAGTTTTTATACGATAAAACCCAATATATAGTCAAGCCCTGCACGAAATTACCTGATAAAACCTTACAAACTAAAAAGGGGATGTTTCCATCAAGTCTGGAAACATCCCCTTTAATTTCAGTCTTATTAATTCTATTTTACAGCAGTGGAACAATCAGAAGCGCAACAATGTTAATAACCTTTATCATCGGGTTGATTGCCGGCCCCGCTGTATCCTTGTAAGGATCGCCTACGGTATCACCGGTAACAGCTGCCTGATGAGCAGGGCTCTTCTTGCCGCCGTACATTCCATCTTCTATAAACTTTTTGGCATTGTCCCATGCACCTCCGCCGCTTGTCATTGCAATTGCCTGAAAGAGTCCGGTAAGGATACTGCCGATAAGAACTCCGCCAAGCGCCTCTCTGCCAAGCAGAAGACCAACCACAATTGGCACCACAACCGGTATAAGCGCAGGAACCATCATCTGCCTGATTGCACCCTTTGTAACAATATCAACACACTTACCATATTCAGGCCTGCCTGTGCCTTCCATGATTCCCTTTATCTCACGGAACTGTCTCCTTACTTCTTCAACTACTCCGCCAGCAGCCTTTCCAACAGCCTCCATCAGAAGAGAGCCATAATAATAGGGAAGCAGACCGCCGATGAAAAGACCTGCAAGAACCATCGGGTTTGAAAGGTCAAAATAAAGCTGCGTACTAAATGACCTTGAATACTCTGCAAAAAGAACCAGAGCTGCAAGGCCTGCTGAACCTATAGCATAACCCTTTGTAACAGCCTTTGTTGTGTTTCCGACTGCATCCAATGGGTCTGTGATTGCACGTACCTCTTTAGGAAGTTCTGCCATCTCTGCAATACCGCCTGCATTATCTGTGATTGGTCCATAAGAGTCAATCGCAACAACAATACCTGTCATCGAGAGCATCGAAACTGCAGAAAGTGCGATTGCAAAAAGTCCGCCTGTTGCATCACCGGCAAATCCTCCGCCGAGTGCGTATGAACCGAGGATTGCGCCGACTATAACGAGAACAGGCATGCCTGTTGACTTCATGCTTACTGCAAGGCCTGCTATGACGTTTGTGCCGTGTCCTGTCTGGCTTGCTGCTGCAATATGCTTAACTGGTCCAAAGCTCTTTGATGTGAAGTATTCTGTAATCCAGACTATAAGGCCTGTGAGTGCAAGACCTATTATAGCTGTAAGGAAAACATTAATCTGTGTGAATGCAGGATGCTGAACCAGTGATGCCTGCGCTGAAGCGCCTTTCAAAAATTCGCCTGTTACAAAATAGAATGCAATCGCTGCAAGACCGCCAGCAACAGCAAGCCCCTTATAGAGGGCGCCCATGATATACTGGTTTTTACCGAGCCTTACTGCAAATGTTCCAATAATGGAAGCGATGATTGATATTCCGCCGAGGAGCATCGGGAATTCCACCCATGCGCTGTCAGCGCCAAAAACTGTCTTTGCCAATAGCATTGCTGCAACGAGTGTAACTGTGTATGTCTCATAAAGGTCAGCTGCCATTCCAGCGCAGTCGCCAACATTGTCACCAACCTGGTCAGCAATAACAGCAGGGTTTCTTGGGTCGTCCTCGGGAATACCCGCCTCAACCTTACCAACAAGGTCAGCGCCCACGTCTGCTGCCTTTGTGTATATACCGCCTGCAATACGAGCAAAAACACTCATCAATGAACATCCAAAACCGAGACCTATGAGTGCATGGAATGCATTTGCAGGGTCATACTGTTTTGCTATCGTGTAAAAAGCTGCAATGCCGATGATGCCAAGGCCGACGACCATTACACCTGTAACAGAGCCGCCCTTAAATGCAAGACCAAGCGCTGCCTGAAGTCCTTTGGTTGCTGCCTGGGTTGTACGGACATTTGCCCTAACAGTAACCCACATGCCCACAAAACCTGCCAGTGCTGAACCAACTGTTCCAATGATAAAACCAACAGATGTCCATGCGCCAAGTTTCATAACATAAATCAGAATAACGAGGATTACAGCCACTATAGCAACAGTCTTATATTCACGCGCAAGAAAAGCATATGCGCCTTCCTTAACAGCATTTGATATCTGCTGCATCCGGTCGCTGCCTGCATCCTGTTTTGATACCCAAACCGCGGTTATCAGGGCGTATGCCACGCCTAATGCGCCGCAGGCTAATGCAAAAATAATTATTGAACTCATCTCTCCTCCTTTTTAAGCAATTTAAAGTTTAAAGTTAGATGCCTTATGTTTTTATTTACCATGACTGTCATCGCATAACTCAGGCCGTCATCGGGTTCTGAGATTTGTCTCTTATGACATCTCTTATTTTCACCAGTCAGACCTCCTCTTAAATGATTTTTACCTGTTCGGTTGGCAATAACCAAAGCTAACCTTTAAATCATATATAGTCCAACGCGGCATATAAAAATCTTCCTTATTCCCTGCCTGCCTGTTTTGCAAAAATCATTGCAGTTGCCCTGTAAACCATATGTGCCATCTTGGAAAACGGGGCATATGCAAAAAGGAAAAACACAAAGGAAAGATGCGCTATGTAAGTCGGATATGCAAGCGCTGCAATATCCATAAGCCTGAAGACCTCGGACAGAATTCCGGTTGCCATCAGAAAAAACACGACACCTATAAAGAGCCAGTCATAATAACTGCCTATGCCTGTTTTAGCGCTGTTTTTAATCCTGTTGAATATAACAAGCAGTATGCCTAATGCAAGTCCGGCGGCGCTTGCGTTGCCCAGAATCTTCAGCGGATCTGTTAATGGGTAAGGGGACTCTCCTAATAACCATTTAAATGGTTCCATGCCTAAAAACTTCATCGCTATAGGCCCATAAAGATATATCATCGCCCATGTAGTTGTTATTGCAAGACCGGCAAAGCTGTAAAAAACAAGGATATGCGATATTGATCTGCCTTTGGTAACCTCGCATTTATTGAATCTGCGATGAGCAAGTATCTCTGTTATCGCTGATACTGCAGCCCCGATTATATTGCCTCCTTTTGTCCCTGCATTTCTGGACATGTCGTTCCAGTACCTCATGATACCTTTTGCGAACACGATAGCTGCAAAGACTGCAGCTGCAATAAACACAGGGTCAATAAAAAAGGTTGTCGGAATCAAATTTGAATATACTATCCCTCTAACAGGATCCTTAGGGACATTATTAAGTTTACCTGTTATCCCGAGATATGTCAGAAATATCAATACAGGAACCGCAAAAAGCAAAAGGAGATATTTAGCGTCGCCAGCCATCTTTGCAAGGAACTTCGGTGAAGAATAATGCTGAAGGCTCAGTTTTCTTATCGCACCGAGAACTTCGCCTGGCTTTGCCCCTCTGGGACAATATGCTGTGCAGTCGCTGCACTGATAACAGAGCCATATGTCAGGATTGCTGAACAGCTTATCTTTCAACCCCCACTGCGCATGTAGCATTTCTTTTCTTGGAAACGGCTTGTCATCTGGGGTTAGATTGCATACAACCGAGCAAGTTGCGCACTGGAAACATTTCTTAAGCGATTCGCCTCCAGAATTGATAACATCATTTATAAAAATTAAATCAGGTTTAATAATCTCTTCTGCCATTGACTCCTCCTTTTTAAAATCCCTTAAACGGATTTGGGCCTATCTCTTCTAATCTTTTGACAAACTCATTAACCATGTCAGGAAGCTTATCATATTCCGAGATAGCGACCTGCATAAGCTGACATCTCTCTGCCTCAAGCTGTAGTTTGTCAAGCGTCTCCTGAATCTTGCTGAAACGATAGTTCGCAAGCTCGCTCCCTTTTATGAAGTGGCACTGATAGTTTTCTCCATATTTGCAGCCAAGCAGTAGAAGCCCGTCAATGCCCCTTGAGAATGCATCCGCAACCCAGACAAGGTTTGTTGACCCGAGACACCTTACAGGTATAAACCCTACACTTGGATTAAGCTGTTTCCTGTTTATCGCTGCGCTGTCAAGTGCGGGGTAAGCGTCGTTTTCACACGCAAGGGCTATTATCCTCAATCCTTCATCAGGAACCTCTATTGATTTAATCATTGAGCCTATCATGTCAACACTGTAGTCTTTGAAAGATACTATTCTTTCTGGACATGCGCCCATACATGTGCCGCAGCGTCTGCATCGGTTAATCTTGTAAGAAGGAATTCCTTTTGCATCCTCTTCTATCGCACCGAACGGACACTCTTCCGTACACCTTTTGCATGCGGTACATTTCAAAAGATTCACATCAGGATATGTCACATCCCATGTCCTCGGATGAACAGCAATGCCCTTTGCAACATGCTCAACGCACTGAATTGCCTTCATGGCAGTGCCTGCCGCATCAAGCTGCGCTTCTGACATATTCATCGGCTGCCTTACACAGCCAGCTGCATAAATCCCTGTCCTTCTTGTCTCATACTGGAAACATATAAAATTAGAATCGGCAAAACCGTATGCGCCTTCAAGTGAAGGAATTTCAGGGCCCTGCCTGTAATCAAGATTAAGTATGAATTCAGGTTTGGGAGTTTCTTCCAGATATTTTGCCTTTGCATCATCGCCTTTTTTCTGAGCCTCCGTAAGACCGTCAAGATATTCCTGCGGCGCCCGCGTGCCGGGCACTACCCCTATTGCAAGAACAACAAGGTCGGCTTCAACCTTGATTTTCTCTCCAAGTAGGGCATTCTCAGCCTCAACAAACAGGCTGCTGTTTCCTGCATCGCTTATGCCAGTGACATCAGCCTTTGTTAATAAAACACCGGGGTCATTCTGCATATTTTTATAGAAAATCTCTGACTGTCCCGGCGTCCTTATATCTTTGTAAAATATCATTGCAATCGCATCGCTGTTTTTCTCTCTGACATACTTTGCCTGTTTCAGAGATGTTGCGCAGCAGAAAGATGAACAGTAAGGAAGATGATTCGGGTCCCTTGAACCTGCACACTGTATGAATGCGACCTTTTTGGCCTCTTTGCCGTCAGAAGGGCGAATGATTTTACCCTTCTTTGCCATTTCCTCCATCTGTACGCTTGTAATAACATTAGGCTTGCCGTATCCGAGATGTCCGAGCTTAGCCGCATCATACGGCTTCCACCCTGACGCCATAATCACTGCCCCAACCCTTATTGTCTCGCTCGTGCCGTTATTCCTTATAGTTACGTCCAAGAGCCCGGGTTGCCCGTCTGTTTTATCAACTACCGATGACTTGAACACCTTTATATTGGTGTTTGACTCAACTTCTTTTATCTTGCTAAAGATAATCGGGTCATCCAGCTTTTCATAGGGGTATTGTCTCGGAACCTCCTTGTAAAGCTTCGTAGCCCACCCTCCGAGTTCAGCCTCTTTTTCAACAAGAACGACTTGATAACCCGCATTCGCTGCCTCAAGTGCCGCAGAAACTCCTGAGATGCCTCCGCCGACAACCAGTATTGTCTTGCTCAAATCCTCAAGCACATTTGGTTCAGGAAGAGTTCCTTTCTGAACCTTTATTATCCCCATCCTCAAATAATCGGCAGCAGTCATCTGCGCCTCTTCTGTGTTGGGCTGCTGGCTCCATGCAACCAATTCTCTGATGTTGACTCTCTCTGTTATTGTGCCTGTGAAATCAAACTCTTCATACTTCACGCGGGGAGAGCATGCGGCTATGACTATTGTATTTGTGCCTTCCTTAATATCGCTCTTTATTAATTGCAGTCCTTCAGGACTGCAAAGTATCGGGTGATTTTTCACTGTTTCTTCCGGAACTTTAGCTCCCTTGGCGGCATTTTTTGAAAGCTTCTCTATATCAAGCGCCTTTTCAATTCCACAGCCCTTGCATATATATATACCGTATTTCTTATCCATTATTATTTCGACCTCCTTGCGCTCTGAATGCTCTTAATGGCAACCCCTGTCGCATCCTGAACAGATTTTGCCACATCAACAGGGCTCTTTAATGTCCCGACTGCATAGATTCCTTTCTTTAGAGAAGACGGGACAACAAAGCCGTCGGGAGTATATGAAATATCTTCTGATATTTTGGAATTCTTTGTTGAAGGCACCATGCCTGCTGCAAGCACAACCATATCAAATTTAGCCTTTATCTTTTTCCCTGCCATTATATCTTCCGCCTCAACAATCAC